>NZ_WGDD01000061.1 GCF_015493435.1 Sulfurovum sp. | reverse complement strand
TTGGCAAATTGGTATCTTTGGATAAAAAGCAGTTTGAATATCAGGATGATACGCATATAGACAAAATGAAAATTAAAGATCTGTTGATTATGCTTCTCCATCAGAAAAGTAATGCCAAAACAATTTTTCAAAATGTAATGAATACGCTCTCTATGGCATTTAACAGAAATATAGTACTGAGAGAAGATGGGAAACTTGTTTCTCTGGACAAAGAGATAGAAGCGCTTCGGGAAGACTTTCAAAAAATTGCCGCCCAATATATTTGGGGTTCAAAAAAAGTGAAAAACATCAAAAAACCGTTTAACTATTACTTTACTACGGTAGCGGAGTATTTTATTGTTAAAAAGTTTGATATATCGTTGATTGACAGTATGACATACAAAAAGGCACTGGAAACTTTGGAGAAAAAAGAGCTTGATGCTCTAACAAAACGAAAAGAAGAGCTTTTGTTGATGAGAAACTTTTTGGGTGGTTTGACCAATTATAAAATTATGGAACTTTACAGAGCTATCAAAGTAGAAGAGTTTGAAAAGAAATTGGAAAAATATCATAAAAGAGTGATTACAAAAATGTAACTGTATTGTAGTCACTCTGTTATCCTCTTATCCTATGATTTCATATCTAAATCATGGAGATAAATTATGCAAGACAGAGAGATGGTATCGGAAAAAAAATTAGCGAAACTCGCAAAACATGTGGCAAAAGCTTTTGGCATAGAAAAGCAGGAAGCTCTGGAAATTATTTATGAAGAGTGGGAACTTGTAGAGGAACTTTTTGCAGCACATAAAAAAGTAAAGGCGGTTAAAGAACATTTTCTGACTGAAGTGAATTATTTGTACCGGATAGCCTAATGCAGCAGTTGAGTGTAGAAAATTATTTAATTCATCACTATCCTACCCTTGAGCATTTCCCCTCTCTGCTGAAGAAGAGCCTTTTTTCCCTCAGCAAAAAGCTTTTTCATGAAAACCAGATCAATACTTTTCTGATTGAGAACAGGCATAAAGATACTTTTAGTTTTATAGAAGCTGTTGTGGAGCATTTTGATGTCGGTATCTCTCTGGAAAAGAATGAAATGAGTCACATTCCGGCATATGGCCGCGTAGTGATCATAGCGAACCACCCGCTTGGTGTGCTGGATGCTTTGGCCCTGCTTCACCTGCTGAAAGATGTAAGAAAAGACATCAAGATCGTTGCCAATTCTTTTCTCTCTGCCTTTGACAATTTGAGTGATGTCATCATCCCTGTCGATAATGTAAGCGGGAAGGTGGCAAAAAATTCCCTTGAAGCCATATATGGAGCATTAGATAAGGAAATGGCAGTCATCGTATTTCCTTCAGGGGAGGTAAGCCGGGCAAGGCCAAACGGGATCAAAGATACAGCCTGGAAATCCGGTTTTTATAAAATCGCATCCAAAACACACTCTCCGATCCTTCCCATCTATATCAAAGCAAATAATTCCAAAAGTTTTTATTTTTTATCGATGCTGAACCGTTCAATTGCTACGGCGACCCTGCCGCATGAAATGTTCAAAGCGCATGGGAAAAGAATAGAGTTCATCATCGGAAATACCATACCGTATGAGAGTTATCGTATGCCGGGCATTTCCGGAAAAGAAACAGTAAAACTGCTGAGAAAACATTTTTACAGACTTTCAAAGCGCAAAAAAAATATTTTCAGGGTGGAAAACGGTATTTCCATGGCTGAAAAATCCAGTGAAATCAAGAATGAGCTGAAAAATGCTTCACTTCTGGGAGAAACACTTGATGGTAAAAAGATCATACTGTATGAATCGGAAGTGGAAAACTGTATTATCAAAGAGATAGGGCGTCTCAGAGAAATCTCTTTTAGGCATGTAGGGGAAGGGTCTGGAAAGAAAAGAGATATTGACGAATATGATTTTTATTACAGACACATTATCATATGGGATGATGAAGCATTGGAAATTGCAGGTGCCTACCGGATAGGTGACAGTAAAACAATTATTGATGATTTTGATCTGGATGGGCTTTATACGGCTACACTGTTCCGATTTGATGAAGGGTTCGATGACTATTTTGAGCGGGGATTGGAGCTTGGCAGGAGTTTTGTACAGCCAAAATACTGGAATTCAAGAGCCCTGGACTACCTCTGGCAGGGGATCGGTGCCTATGTAAAGGCTCATCCCCATGTACGCTATCTGTTTGGTGCTGTCAGTCTCAGCAACACTTTCAATGAGAAAGCACAGGCTTTGCTGATCTATTTTTACAAACACTATTTCAAAGCGGAGTATGATCTGGTCAGACACAGGGATGTCTATCGTATGAGCGCGGAGATGAAAAAGTACTGCAGGGATGTCTTTGACGGGAACGATTACAAAGCGGACCAGCGTGTGCTGAAGGAGGAGTTGGGATATATGGGGTACGCTATACCGACACTCTACAAACAGTATGCAGATGTCTGCGAGGTGGGGGGCGTCTCTTTTTATGATTTCGGATACGACAAAGCGTTTAACGACTGCATAGACGGTTTTATTCTTGTAGATATCCAGAAAATGAAAGAAGCAAAAAGAAAGCGCTATATCGGAGTGTAATCAAAATGTTTCCAAGTTGTTTTATACTTCGTCCAATCCAAAACGGATAACCCAATTTCTTAAGGAAAAGAAACATGACAATGACAAAAATCGTTACTGCTGCACTGGCAGCGTCAGTCGTACTTACAGCGGTAAATGCAAGTGAACTTGAAGGCAGAGGAGCTTCTTTCCCCGGACCGGTTTATAAAGCATGGACATCTGCATACTTTTCGGCAACAGGCAACAAAGTGAACTATACACCGACAGGTTCAGGTGACGGGATCAAATCTATTACAAAAAGGATGGTGGACTTTGGTGGTTCAGACAAGCCTCTTAAACCAAAAACACTGAAAAAGAAAAAGCTCTATATGTTCCCGTCAGTGGTAGGGTCTATTGTTCTTGCCTACAACCTTGAGGGTATCAAAGACGGTGAACTCAAACTCTCCCGTGCTGCGATCGCTGCGATCTTCAGCGGAAAAGCAAAATTCTGGGATGATGCACTTATCACCAAAGAGAATGCCGGACTTAAACTGCCCCACACGCCTATTACTACCTGCGTAAGAGCAGACAAGTCCGGTACGACATTCAACTTTACCTACTTCCTGAACAAGATAAACCCGGCATTCAAAGTGAGTAAAAAACCGACCTGGACAGCTTCGAAAGTCGTTGCAGGTAAGTCTAATTCAGGTGTTTCGGCAAACATTCAGCAAATCAAAGGTTCACTCGGATATATCGAGTATTCCTACAAAATGAAACTTGGTTTGCCTGCAGCCCAGGTTCAAAACAAAGAAGGTAAATTCATCAACCCGACTGTAAAGTCTTTCCAGGATGCAGCCAAGTATGCTACCTGGACAGCGGCAAATGATTTCTATGCAGTCATCGGTGACCCTGCGGGTGCAACTTCCTATCCTATCGTAGCGGCAACATTCATTCTTCTTCCTGCCGAGAAAGTGAAAACGGACAAAGAAGTTACAGCATTCTTCAACTGGGCCTACGAGCACGGTGACAAAGCGGCAGCCGATCTGGGGTATGTTCCGCTTCCTGCTTCAACAAAAGAGGCAGTCCGAGCCTACTGGAAAGCAAAAAAGATCAATTAACGCTTCACTGTTAATATCTATGCTATAAATGCAGCAGTATCACCCGATACTGCTCTATTGCTTTGACAGCCAAGAAAAATTAAAGCTTGTAAACTAATTTCCTTTGTAACTCCTATGCGGGCACACTGCTTCTTGGCTGCCAAAGCAATAGAAACATACAGTAATAAAAATGTTACCAATTTGTATTACAATCCACTACTTTAAAAAAGGTGTATCCTATGAGCGGAAAACTCTTTAGAAATCTTTCTTTCTTTTCAGCCACACTCTCCTTCTTCCTCTTGGCAGGGATTTTTGCGGTACTCTTTCACTATGCGCAGGATGCCATGCATACCTTCGGTTTTGATTTTCTTTTCCATACCCAGTGGGAACCGGGTGAAGATGATGAGGGTGGTGTGTTCGGCGGATATATCCCTATACTCGGTACCCTGCTGAGTACCCTGATCGCCATGGTGATCGCTACACCGCTTGCCATGGGGATCGCTATTTTTCTGACAGAGATCGCTTCGGAGAAAGTGGCCAAGCCTTTTTCTATCGCAATCGAGCTTCTCGCAGCTATTCCAAGTATTATTTACGGTATGTGGGGGCTCTTTTATTTTGCACCGATTGTGCAGCATACCGTCGGAGGAGACGGAGTAGGTCTTTTAACGGCAGGTATTGTTTTGGCGGTTATGATCATCCCGTTCATGGCAGCGATTTCACGGGACTCTATGAATACAACACCGAGCGTACTCAAAGAATCTGCCTATGCAATGGGTGCAACAAAGTTCGAAGTGATCAAAGATGTAATCATGCCTTATGCCAAAGGAGGCATCATAGGTTCTGTGATCCTGGCACTGGGACGTGCACTCGGTGAAACGATGGCTGTGGCATTCCTGATCGGTTCAGTGATGAAGATCCCTGAGCATATTACCGACCCGACGACATCCATCCCTGTATTGCTTGCCAACAATTTTGCCGAAGCGCAGGATCTTGAACTGAGCAGTATGTACTATCTGGCGCTGATCCTCTTTGTCGTCAGCTTTATGATTATTTCTCTTGCCAAGTTTTATTTTCTCGGCAAAAAAACCAAATAGGAGTGTACATGAACAGATTATGGCTAAATAAAATCATTTTAATACTTTCAACCCTTTCTGCACTGATAGGGATCGGTTTTCTGTTTTGGATTTTGCTGACGCTCAGCTATAAGGGTATTACCAGTATTCACTGGACTACCTTTACGCACGACCTGGTCGAAGGCGGTATCAGAAACCTGCTTGTCGGCCAGTTCACTATGGCGATACTGGCAAGTCTGATCGCCGTTCCTTTGGGAATGATGGCAGGTATCTATCTACGTGAATACGGCCACGGAAGCAAGCTGGTCTCAGTCATCCGGAATTTGAGTGATGTTATGACCTCTTCCCCCTCCATCGTCATAGGTGTTTTTGTGTATGCCCTTTTTGTAGCGCCTTTCGGCGGCTATAATGGCTATGCGGGAAGTATCGCTTTGGCGATTATGATGATCCCTATTATTATCTCGACCACGGACAATATGCTTGCCCTGGTCCCCCAGGAACTCAGAGAGGCCGGAATGGCACTGGGCGGCAGCAAGCACAAGATCGTTCTGCAGATCATCGTCAAGGCTGCCAAAGTAGGGATCATGACCGGAGTGCTGCTTGCGTTTGCCCGTATTATCGGAGAGACGGCACCGCTGCTTTTTACTTCGGCGAACAACCAGTTCTTTACGATGGATCTTTCGCAGCAGTTCCCTTCACTGACTGTCAGTATCTATAACCTGGCAACCTACCCCGATGCACCAAGCAGAGATCTGGCATGGGCGGCATCGTTCATTTTGACCATGATCGTATTGTGCATTAACCTTGTCGGCCGCTTTGTGGTTCGAAACAAAAAATAGAGGATAAACAGATGAAACAGAATGATTTGGTAATGGAAATCAAAGATTTTACCTTTACCTATGCGGGGGCATCGAAACCGTCGCTCAACAAGATCAACCTTCCGATAAAAAAGAACAGGATCACAGCGATAATCGGTCCGAGCGGATGCGGAAAATCAACCCTGCTGCGTGCTATGAACCGTATTCATGATGTCTACTCGGGCAACACATACAGGGGGGAGATCAACCTTTACCGCGAGAGTGGAGAGGCAGATAATATACTCAAACTGAAAAAAGAGAATGAGTTCATCAAGCTTCGCCAGGAAGTAGGGATGATCTTCCAGAAGCCGACACCTTTTCCGATGAGTATTTTCGACAATGTCGCATACGGATTGAGGCTTGCAGGCATCAGGAATAAAAGCGAACTTGCAGGCAGAGTGGAAAAAGCACTCCAGGGTGCGGCTATCTGGAACGAAACCAAAGACAGGCTCAATGAGAGTGCACTGGGTATGTCCGGCGGACAGCAGCAGCGGCTCTGTATTGCAAGGGCGGTAGCACTGAAACCGGAGGTACTGCTATTTGACGAGCCGACCTCGGCACTCGATCCCATTTCAACAAGTGCCATTGAAGAGCTGATCTCAGAGCTTAAAGAAGAGGTTTCCGTAGCCATCGTAACACACAATATGCAGCAGGCAAGCCGTTTGAGCGACTATACTGCATTTATGTATCTCGGTGATTTGATTGAATATGACAAAACAGAAACGATCTTTCTCAACCCCTCTAAAAAGATGACGGAAGATTATATTACAGGCAGATTTGGATAAAAGGAAAAAAATGTTAAGCAAAAATGCACAGAAACTGGCAGAAGTACGGGAAAGAACGGCAGAGATACTGGAAGATCTTACAATTTCGCAGAAAATTGCACTAAAAGCACTTGAAGAGTGTGACAGCAAGAGTTTTGAACAGGTAAAAGTACCGCTTAAAAAGATCAGCGAACGCCTCGAAGGTATAGACAATCTCATACTGAGCATCTTTGCGCTTTATACCCCGGAAGCAAAAGACTTACGTGAAATGGTGGCTTTTTTGAAGATCACTTCTTCTTTGCAGCGTATTGCGACCAATGAGAAGAATTACATTAAAAATATGGAGATTTGCAATCCAAATTCGACAGACGATGTCAAAAAGATCATTCAGCTCTCACTGGGGATCAACAAGTGTACGATCACAGCATTGGAATATGCCATAGATATGATTAAGGAAACCGAAGATAAAGACCGCATACAGGAACTTGCAGCCAAGATCAGCGTAGAGTACAGCAAAACAGACGATATTTACTCCATGATCGAGAAAGATATACTCCAGGTCATGCATAAAAACCACGAACTTGACGAACATCAGACCGATATGCTCAAATATATCAGAAAAAATCTCAAGATCATTGACCGCCTTGAAGATGTGGCGGGCAGACTTATTTTTGCACGGGTAGGGGGGAAACTGTAAATTCGGTTTTTTTTTGATCTTTGGGTATAAAGCCGATATCTCCTGCAGTGTGTTATAATAATGCATGCAGGCAAATCGTATTGAAATCGTCGTGATTGAGGACGAAGAGGATATTTTGGAGCTTATAGAATACCATCTTGAGAAAGAAGGGTATGCTGTAGCCGGCTTTTTGTCAACCCGGAAGGTTGAGCAGTTTATTGAAGAGGAAAATCCTGCTTTGATGCTTGTCGACCGCAATCTTCCGGGGATGGAAGGGAGTGCATTTGTTGCCTATCTTCGGGAAGTCGGATATGATATCCCTGTGATCTTTCTTACAGCGAAAGATCAGGACATAGAGCTTGAAGAGGGCTTCTCTGCCGGAGGCGATGATTATATATGCAAACCGTTCAATCCCCGAGAACTGGTATTGCGTATCAAGGCATTGCTGAAGCGAAGCGGTATACTGCAAAAACAGGAAAGACTCAAGTACAAACAGTTGACAATGGATATTTCCAAAAAGAAAGTGTATGTCAATGATTCCCCTGTTTCCCTGACCAACCTGGAATTCAGTCTGCTCCATACGTTCATGAAAAACATAGACAAATCACTGACACGTGATTTTCTGCGGCAGGAAGCCTGGGGACAGGAAGGAGAAGGGGTCAATGACAATGCGGTCAATGTAGCCGTGAACCGCCTGAAAAACAAGATCGATCCGCAGAATGATCAGAATTATTTCCATCCGGTATGGGGAGTGGGCTATAAATTCTACTAAAAATATGACAATTTGAAATTTTTTATGCCTTTATGAAAAGAAAAAAGCTACACTGCCATTATGAATAAACTGCAAACACTCGAAGACTATTTCGGACACAAGACTTTCAGGCCGCTGCAGGAAGAAGTCGTAGATGCGATCCTGAACAGAGAGGATGTCCTGATGATCCTCCCGACCGGCGGAGGAAAATCACTTTGCTATCAGCTTCCTACTCTGCTGATGGAAGGTGTAACGGTAGTCGTCTCTCCCCTGCTTGCACTGATGCATGACCAGGTGGTAGCGCTCCGTGCCAACGGCATCTCTGCCGCTATGCTTTCAAGTATGCAGGATCTCGAAGAGAGCCGGCAGATCGAAGGACAGCTTCAGCGCGGGGAGATCAAACTGCTTTATGTCGCACCGGAACGTTTGACCAATGCCTATTTCCTCAACATGCTGCATCAATTGAACATCAATTTTTTTGTCATTGACGAAGCACACTGCGTCAGTGAATGGGGACATGAGTTCAGGGAGAATTATCGTCGGCTTTCGCTACTGAAAGAACAGTTCGCTACGACCCCTGTCGCTGCTTTTACAGCTACGGCGACCAATGCCGTCGAAAAGGATATCGCTTCAAACCTGGGGTTGCAGAACCCCAAACGTGTCAGAGGCTCTCTCTTCCGTGAAAACCTTACCATCCATTCCCGGCACCGCATTAAAGACGGGCGCGAACAGCTGCTGGAATTTCTCAAGTCCCATAAAGGGGAATCAGGGATCATTTATACCCTTTCACGCAAATCGACCGAATCGGTCGCCCATTTTCTGCAAGGCAAGGGGATAGAAGCAAAGGCATACCATGCCGGCTTGCCGACACAGGAGAAGAATGCCACTTATGCGGATTTTGTGGCCGACAGGGTACAGGTCGTTGTAGCGACCATCGCTTTTGGTATGGGGATTGACAAGAGCAACATCCGCTTTGTGGTTCATATGACACTGCCCAAGACACTGGAAAATTTCTACCAGGAGATTGGACGTGCGGGAAGAGACGGCCTGGAGGCGGAAACCCTTCTGCTCTTCTCCTCACAGGATATTGTCCAGCAAAAAATGTTCATAGAAGATCTTCCCGAAACACCGTACAAACAGCATGCGTTCAACAAACTTGACAGTATGGTGCGTTTTGCCAATTCCGAAAACTGCCGCCACCAGAGTATCGCTGCCTATTTTGATGACCGTATTGCAGCTTGCGGTGACAAGTGTGACAACTGCACGACAACCCAAGGTGAAAAGGTAGACATTACTACCGCGTCCCGTATGCTACTTTCAACCATGCTGCGTACCGACCAGAAGTTCGGACTGCACTATGTGATCGATGTACTGAAAGGCAGCAAAGAACAGCGCGTACTGCAAAATGGGCACGATAGTCTCTCTGTCTATGGTATAGGAAAAGAGTACAGCAAGGTACAGTGGATGACCATCGGTGACAAGCTTCTGGAGCTGGGGGCTGTGCAGATCGGTGAATTCAAGGTTTACAAGTTGACAAATTTCGGTGTTGAAGTGATCAAAGGGGCGCACAGTATCGAATTGAAGAAAGAGCGCTTGACCGTTCAGCAGGCGAAGCCAAAACGAAAAGTCACTTATTTTGACGACTACGATGCTGAGATGTATGACAGACTCAGAGCACTGCGTACACAGATTGCCTCCGAAAAAGGCATCCCTCCGTACATAGTCTTTTCGGACAAAACACTCAAGGATCTGAGCAATAAACAGCCACAGAGCAAAGAAGAGATGCTGGAAGTGCATGGTATAGGGGAAGTGAAATTCGACCGTTACGGTGAAGCATTTTTGGGAGTGTTGATTGGTGTGTAGTTTTATTATATATATGGGTTATATCTCTGTTTGAATTATCGGTGTTGTGAGCTGCAAGAAAATTCAAATTATATGAGGATGTAGGGTGTTGTGCCCTCACAACACCACAAATTTGAATTACGATTGAATTTTATTTGTATGCATATTATCGGTGTTGTAGGGGTACAACACCCTACGGGTTTTTTGTGAATGATGAATATTTCCAATCTTCCCACGTATCAACATATGCATGTTTGACAGCGTTGTGTTGTATATAATTCATCTTTTCAAGCCAATCCTTTTCGTCTCTTATCGTGTGTTCATAAAATCTTTTTTGCCAGATACCAGATAATTTACGTTTGTAGCAAGAGGCGCTTAGATGCAGTTTGGCTTTTTCTTTGAGCGATGCATCTAACCCGTAAACAAAGCTACGTTTGATGTGGGTGATGATTTTGGAGTATTCATAAGGGTTTTTGGGCGTGATAATCATATGTATATGGTCAGGTAAAATGACAATAGCATCTATGTGGTAATCATACCGTTGTTTGCTTCGTTTGAAGCTATCACGTAAGAGGGTAATGTTGTCAATGAGTATAGGGTTTCGTCCTTGGGTGACAATAGTGATAAAGTAGCTATACCCATTAAGATACATTCGTTTATAATTTGACATAATTAATAGTAGCACAGATAGTGATGAGATATTAAAAATATAGCAAATTGTCATATTTTGTACCTGTAGGGTGTTGTCCCCCGACAACACCGCAAACATGGATTGTATAATATTATGCATTCACGGGTATGTTTGTTGTTCAAATTATCGGTGTTGTAAGGGTACAACACCCTACGGTTGATAAATTCAAATAGCATAAGGGCTGTAGGGTGTTGTCCCATGACAACACCACAAATTTGGCTATAATTATTGTATTGATTACAAGGGGAAAGAATGGAGTTGGTCTATTTATGGGTGGAGGAGTATAAAAATATAAAGAACCAAGGGTTTAACTTTTCTCCTAAATTTAATTGTGATTATGATGGTGAGACATTAACAATTAAAGATAATGTTGATAAAAAAGGTAATAAATTATACATAGAAAATTTTTTTGGTGACAATATTAATGTGACGGCTATTGTTGGGAAGAATGGGAGTGGGAAGACTAATCTACTAGATTTGGTATCGCATCCCGTAGCCAAAAAACAATTTATTATTTTTTCAGATAATACATATTTTTACTTTTCTGGTATAGCAGAGAATATATCTAAAATTCCTATTGCAGAAGTATTAAAAAGTAGGTTTAAAAAAATTGTATTTGGAAATAAAATCAGTTCTATAGAGGCATTAACAACAATTTATTATAATAATATTTTAACTATTGATGATAAAGATAAATGTTTTCCTTCATCTATTGGTGAGTTTCATAAAAATATTGGTATTACACGTAGAATATATGCTGTAAACAATAAAAACGTTGTGACTGCTAAAGAAGATTCTTTTCTTTCTATTTATAAGCAATTCAATATTGCAAAAAGTCAAAATTTACAAAACACAATAAGTTTATTACAAAATCAAACAATCAATTTACCTTTCTCAATTCCTAAAAGGCTAAAGATTGAAGTTATGACTTTTGCATTTGAAGATAATAAACTTATTAATGAACATTTTCAAAACCTCAATACAACTTTTTCTTTTAATAGTTTTTCTGATAATGTGAAAGGTGCTATATTAAATAATTTTTTTGCATATAAATTATCTATTGACATTATTCTTAAGTTAGAAATTAAAGAGAAAATCAAGCAAGCATTTCATCATCAAACAATGACAGGATTTTATACTGAAATTTCTAACCTCTTTTTGCAAGAGAGATGGATAAAACAAGAAAATTACAAGGAACAGTTAAATCCATATATTGATATTTTTCTTAAAGCAAACCAATTTTTAGATTTAATTAAAAACTTTCATATACAAGGTTCTCGAATATGGTATATTGAAATAAAAGACATACCTGATAATTTCATCAATTTATACGAACTTGTTGTAGGAGCTGGAGTTGAATTTTTAAGGTTTTCTTTTTCTCATGAACTTAGTGATGGAGAAGAAAATTTTTTATCTTTTTTTGCAACACTAAATGAAAAAAAATTATTAAAATATACAGATACAGCAATTACGAAAAATATAGTTT
This sequence comes from Sulfurovum sp., assembly GCF_015493435.1. GTDB lineage: Bacteria > Campylobacterota > Campylobacteria > Campylobacterales > Sulfurovaceae > Sulfurovum. The sequence goes on along the minus strand of NZ_WGDD01000061.1, from coordinate 1,438 downwards.
TATTAATTGATGAAGGTGAATTAACGTTACATCCTGAGTGGCAAAAAAAATATATAAAATATATTGTCGATTTTGTTAAAAATAACTTTTCAAATTATACAGTTCACTTGATATTTACAACTCACTCTCCATTTTTATTATCAGATTTACCAAAACAAAACATAATCTTCATAGACAAAGATAAAAATGGAAACTGTAAAGTAGTTGACGGGTTAAATGATAAACAACAAACCTTCGGACAAAACATCCACACCCTACTAAGTGACAGCTTCTTCATGGAAGACGGGCTTATGGGGGAGTTTGCAAAAGGAAAGATAAATGAGATAATACGGTTTCATAATCTCACTAAGAAAAATAGACATAAATCATGTTTACAAAAAATATATGACAAAAGAGAAGAAGGTTTTAGGCAAACACAGTCTATTATTGGTGACTCATATTTACAGCAAGTATTGGAAAATCATCTTTTAGAAATAGATAAATTTTTCGATAAGAAAATAGCCAAAGCTAAACTCAAAACACGATTAGAAAAACAATTAGCAGAGCTTGAAGATGATTAAAGTAACAGACTATCAAAAAATAGAAACATTATATTATGACGATATCTCTCAACGTAAATATCAAAAATATGAGAATAAAACACTTGAAGAGATATATCAAGAGAAGTTTGAAAAGATGTTGGGATGTGATTTGCGCACATTGCTATGTTCACCGTTTGATGTGCTGTTAAATATAAAGCTACCAGAAGAAAACAAAGATGAAATAACAGAGATATTTAACTACCAAGGTAAGTATCAAAAACATATCTCAGATATCTTTAAAGAGCATCTAGAGATACATACCTGTTTTTACTGTAATATTGACTTTATTAATATATTTAAAGCTACCAATAAAAAGTTTAAGAGTGGTTATACTCTTGACCATGTTAAAAATAAAAATGAGTATCCACATTTGGCATTGAGTCTTTATAATTTTGTGCCTGCATGTTATATCTGTAATTCGAAATTAAAAAAAGAAAAAGATATAGGAGATGTTTCACCTACATCATCTACTTTTGACTTCAACAAACAAGTAACCTTCAAAACCTTCATGCAAAATGACAATCTACAAATAGAAGAGCCAAAAGATTTCACTCTTTTGTTAAAAGAAGACTTTACAGATGTGTACGAAAAGTATATAGATGTTTTTGAATTGGATGGACGTTATGCTTATCATAAAACAAAAGTCATAGAGATGATAAACAAACGTAAATCCTACCCGGACAGTCGCATCAAAGAGTTGGCAGCATTGACACAAAAGACCCATGAGGAAGTCAAGCAGGATTTGTTTGGGGCATATTTGTATGATGCAGACGATTTACACAAACGCCCATTGTCCAAATTGACAAGAGATATTGCCAAGGAGTTGGGATTGGTATGATATGCGAATTTAGACGGTG
>NZ_WGDD01000060.1 GCF_015493435.1 Sulfurovum sp. | reverse complement strand
TCTTCCCAGATAAGCTCTTTGAGGTATTTCTTGAAGTGGCCATAACCCTCTTTGCCGCTTCTGTAGCGTTCCTGAAGCTCTTTTTTCTGTGCCTCATCCAGAAAGAGTGCTGAAAGGTTGTAGATGTTGCAGTTCTCCCATTCCAGAGGCTCGCCCAGCGGGGTAGAGGAACTGACGATCTTGTTACATCTCTTCTGTAACGGTTTTTCATCCATGAAAAGGTCGATGGCATTGCCGTAACTTTTGCTCATCTTCTGCCCGTCTATACCGGGGATGGTTGCTACATCTTCCGCCACCATATGCTCGGGAAGGGTAAAAAGATCGCCGTATTCATTGTTGAACTTGATAGCGATATCCCGGGTCATTTCCACGTGCTGTATCTGGTCTTTTCCTACAGGGACTTTTTCCACATCATACAGCAGAATGTCTGCCGCCATCAGTACGGGGTAGGAGAAAAGTGCATGGCTTGCCGGGATGCCTTTGGCGACTTTGTCTTTGTAGGAGTGGGCACGTTCCAGCAGACCCATGGGTGTGAACTTGGAGAGGATCCAGTAGAGTTCAAGTACTTCGGGCACATGGCTCTGTACCCAGAAAGTGGTCTTTTGGGGATCTATGCCTACCGAGAGGTAATCTACTGCGGCTTCAATGGTGTTCTGTCTGAGTGTTTCGGCATCTTTTGAGGTAGTAAGCGAATGGTAGTTCGCTATGAATGTAAAAAGTTCATGTTCTTCCTGAAGTTCTACCATCGGTTTCATGGCACCGAAGTAATTTCCGATGTGAAGTTTTCCCGAAGCCTGGATTCCTGTAAGTACGCGCATTTTGATTCCTGCTGTGATTTTTGCAAAATTATAGCAGGAAAGCGTTAAGCGTTAAGTGTGTAGCGTTTCGAAAATAGAAAAAAAAGAGTTTTGCAGGGTGCTGTGTTCTCACGGCACCATTGAAAAATATGAAACTTTTGGTGCTGTCGGGGGACAGCACCCTACATTTTTACAGTATAGCTGAGAGTTATTTACGTAGGTCGAGGTGTCCTCACCACGACCTACTCCTCTTCAAACCTTTCTCCGCGTTTCCTTGCTACAATGTCCAGCGGGACACCCTCGAAGTTAAATTTGCTTCTGATGTAATTCGCCAGATAGCGTTTGTAGGAGAAGTGCAGACCGTCCGGGCGGTTGGTAATCAGCGCAATTTTCGGTGGTTTGGTCTCGTACTGCGTGGCGAACTTTATCTTGACCAGTGCACCGTTATGAGAAGGAACATGGTGGCGCTGCATGGCTTCTCTGAGCACGTCGTTGAGTTTGGAGGTCGGAATACGCTGCTTGTATCTCTCGTAGATTGCCGTGATCTGGTCGAGTATTTTATTGACGCGCATACCGGTCTTGGCAGAAATGGTGATGAGCGGTGCGTAGTGGAGGAACTTGAGCTCGTCACGGATGTCGTCGATCGCTTCTTCGTAGCTCTTTTCTCCGCGGATATCCCATTTGTTGATGACGATGAGCGCACCGAGCCGGAATTTTTCTATGAGGCCTGCCACTCTTTCATCCAGCTCGGTCACGCCGACCGTGGCATCGATGATCAGCAGGGCGATATCGGCTTTTTCCAGCATTGCCTCGGTACGTCCGAGCGCATATTTTTCGATGCCCACGATCTTGCTTCGCTTTCTGATCCCCGCAGTGTCCACGAAAGTGATCTCGTAGTCATTGTGTTCGATCGTCTCATCGATCGGGTCGATGGTCGTACCCGCCACATCAGAGACCACGGAGCGTTCTTCTCCGAGCAGGGCGTTGAGCAGGGAGCTTTTCCCCGTATTGACCCGTCCGATGATGGCGACGCTGACCTTGTTGTCCACCTCTTCAACGGTACTGTTGATGTCGCGTACGATCTCCTCGAAAGGGTCGACCTCAGCTTCTGTGAGTTCAAGCGGTACTTTCTCCTCTTTATGAGGGATATACTGCTCCAGCCAGGCGTAGAAGTCATTGAAGTAGCGGTTGTGGCTCACAGACATCGGGAAGGTGGCATCGGCACCGAATTCGAGGAATTCCCAGTAGCGCTCCTCCTCTTTGTCATTGTCGATCTTGTTGACGACGAGAGCAAGCGGTTTGTTCAGTTCCTGCAGTTTGTAGAAGAGTTCCCTGTCCTCTTCATCGGGGAGGGTTTTCCCGTCGACCATGTAGATGATCACGTCGGCCATTTTGGCCGCTTTGAGCGAGAAGTCCGCTACTTTGGAAAAGAGTTCGGAGGAGTAGTCTATCCCCCCGGTATCGATCACTTCGAATTCCCTGTCACCCGAAATAGTTACGATACGTTTTTTGATATCGCGCGTTGTTCCAGAGATATCGGAAGTAATGGCATCTCTCTGTCTTGCCAGACGGTTGAAAAGGGAACTCTTTCCGACATTGGGACGGCCGAGTATGGCTACTTTTTTTAAATTGTGTGCTTGCATAAATATTCTTTCTGTAGATAATTGTTGCAATTATAGCAGAAAATAATGCAGAGCACAGGAGTATTACTGTTTTTCCGAAGGAAGGGATTCCACATAAATACTTTGTGAAGGAAAGGCAAAGCCCGATCCGTTTTCTTCGACGATCTGCATGATCCTAAGGTGGATATCTTCTCTGATCTCAAGATACTTGGCCCAGTTTGCGGTATGGGTAAATGCGTAAATAAATATGTCGAGGGCACTGTCCCCAAAAGCGGTAAAATTGACCATAAGTGATTCATTCTGCGCGATACCTTCATTCTCCTGCAGCATACTTTTAATATCGGAAACGATCTTTGTGATCTGCCCGCTTGACGTACCGTAAGTCAGGCCGATATCCATTTTGATACGTCGAATGCCTCTGCGCGAAAAATTTTCTATGGGTGTATTGGCGACGACCTGGTTGGGTACGGTAATGAGCGATTTCTGAAAAGAGCGTATCTTGGTCGTTCTCATACCGACATCCTCTACTACCCCCTCTACCGGCCCTATTTTGACCCATTCTCCGATGCGTACAGATTTGTCTGCAAGCAGTGCGAAAGAACCGAAAAGGTTGGCAGCAGTATCTTTGGCGGCGAGAGCAAAGGCAAGTCCGCCCAGCCCAAGCGAGGCGATGAGGGCCGTGACATTGACCCCCCAGATTTGCAGCATGGCTCCAAGGCCTATACCTCCAATGAGAATCTTTAAAATGGTCAGTATAAAGTTGCCCATCTCTTTGGAAAGATCTTTGTTGAATTTTCCTGTAGCACTGTAAATGAGTCCGCGGAGGGCTTCAGTGACAGCAAGAATAGCCCAGAAAACAGTATAAATAATGAGGGTATCGAGTATTTTTACGATAAAAGGTGTCTCTTTGAACGTGAGCAGAAAGAAAACATGCAGGGCAATGACAATAAAGGTAAACCGTACAGGCTCTTTGAGTGCCGAGATCACCTTGTCATCATAGAATGTTGCAGAGCGTTTTGCAAGATTTTGCAATGCAACGAGTACGATCTTGGTGAAAAACTTGCGCAGTCCGAGTATCAGAAAAAAGAGAATGACAGCTACAGCAAGATTGGCAAAAGGGATCCCCCAGAACGTTTTTGCAAGAATAGGATGTGCCTCATAGTAGGGTGAAAGCTGTGTCTGCACCGTACCTATGATATCTGTATCGAGGACATTGATGACATTGAGTTCCTTTGGTATGGCTTCGGTAATACCGGTGTTTGTGACATTGCCTTGTGTTTGGAGTGTTTGCGGCATTTCCCCCTCCCCTTCACTTTTTATACACACAATTATAGTAAAATATTGTTCAAGCCGGATTATGCAATAGAATTTGAAGTGGTTTTTATTGCATATTTCCGGGTCAATTAGGAGCAAAAATGAAAAAAACTGTTTTGGGTCTGCTTTTTATGCTGCTGCTGGCCAGTGTCATGGAAGCCAAAGTACTCGATGCAAGATACAGCATAAGTTACGGAGTGTTCGGTCAGCTCGGTATTTGCGATGCCCACCTTGAAACCCACGGCAATGCCTACCTCATTGAGATCAATGCCAGAACTACGGGCATTGTAAAGCGTCTGAGCGGAAATCGTCAGGAAAAATATATCAGCAGAGGACATATCGAAGAAGGTATGCTTGTTTCAGATTCTTTCAGGGTGCGCAGGAGCCACAGCGGCAAGGTTGAAACCAAAATATATGAGATAGACCATCAAACACAGAAGGTGACCAAGACAACTGTCAAGAAAAAAAAGGGAAAAGTATACGGCCGTTCCAGTAAAATACTTGATTTTTACAGTAAAGATGACTTGTTGACGCTCTATTTCAATTTGCCTTCAAAAGTGACTCTTTTGCTTCCAAAAACATATGAATTGACAGCAGTAGGTGCAGAAAAGCAGGGAGGGAAAGTGACAGTGATCGTGCCTCCCGCAAAAGCATACCCGCGCTATGAAAAAATGCTCGGGAAAGGAGATTTTTCCTATCTGACCGCCATTGTCTACCAGAAACTGTTTGAAAGCAATCGGGGAGAGCTGATGCTTGCCATAGGAAAAGACGGCATAGCCCAGAAAGCTGTTTTGAAAGACTTGATACTCTATGGTGATCTCAAAGCGGTAAGAATAAAGTAGCCCCGTCTGCATGCGGTATGCATTCCCTTTTACCCAATTATGCTACACTTCCACCAAAAACAGAATCGGGCTAAAGGTTGCATATGAAAGAGAAGATCAAGAATCTTGACAGAGGTATTCTGCTGATGCTTCTTGCCTCATTGAGTTTCGGTGTCATGGGCGGCTTTGCCAAACTGCTGACGCAGCAGCTTCCTGCGCTGGAAGTGACTTTTTTTCGTAATGTCTTCGGTGTAGTGCTTATTGGCGCGGCCATCTGGAAAGTACCGCTCAAACAGGATGGAGGAAAACCTCTGCTGCTTCTTTTCCGGGGGACCATGGGTTTTCTCGCGCTGCTTGCCTATTTTTACATTATGGGAAAGATCCCTCTTGGTGAAGCGATCACTTACAATAAAACGTCACCGCTGTTCGTGGCGTTTTTTGCCTGGATCTTTTTGAGGGAAAAACTTCACTGGAGTGCCGTGATCGCTCTGGCACTTGGTTTTGCCGGCATTATAATGATCGCACAGCCCGAGGGAGGTGTGTTCAACAAATATGATATTCTCGGTCTTTTTTCCGGTGTCGGTGCGGCACTTGCCTATACATCCATCAGGGAACTGCGCAAATATTATGACACCCGTGCAATCGTAATGAGTTTTATGCTTGTTGGAACGCTCGGACCGCTGCTCTTCATGGCCATAGGCAGTGTGGTTACGGTCAGTGAAGAGTGGGATTGGATCATTGCACCGTTCGTTATGCCCGGAGGAGTACAGTGGCTTTTTATCATTGCAGTGGGTATCAGTGCAACCCTCTCCCAGCTTTTGATGACCAAAGCCTATGAATTGACCAAAGCCGGTATCGTCGGGACGATAAGCTATACCAATATCCTTTTTGGTATGATCATCGGGATCGCTTTGGGAGATCCCATACCGGGTTTTTGGACAATTTTGGGTATAATCCTTGTGATTATCTCAGGGCTTATAGTGGCTCTGGTAAAAGAGAAACCGTAGAATCTCTTCGGATCGAAGGAAAGAAATGATACTGATCGCCGGACCTTGTGTCCTTGAAAGCCGTGACAATGTGATGCGTATTGCCGAAGCGTTGGGCAAATACCATGACGACTGTACCAAAGACTTTTATTTTAAAGCGAGTTTTGACAAAGCCAACCGTACCAGTCTGGACAGTTTCAGAGGTCCCGGACTGGAAGAGGGGCTGAAAATGCTTGCCGAAGTCAAAGAAGAGTTCGGTTACAAAATACTGACAGATGTGCATGACTACACTCAGCCTGCGGCAGCGGCAGAGGTAGCGGATGTACTGCAAATACCGGCATTTTTGTCCCGACAGACCGATCTGCTGGTAGCTGCAGCGAAGACTTCGGCTGTGGTGAACATCAAGAAAGGGCAGTTCCTTGCCCCTGCGGCAATGGAACACTCTGTTGCAAAAGTCCTTAAAACCAGAGGATTTGACGGTGAAGTGACATACGAGAATGCTGAAAAATACCATGTCTGGCTGACTGAACGCGGATCAAGTTTCGGCTATGGCAACCTGGTGGTAGATATGCGCGGGCTGGTGACCATGCGTCGGTTCGCACCGGTCATCTTCGATGCGACACATTCGGTACAAATGCCTGCAAGCGGCGGTACAAGCAGCGGCGGTGACAGTTCATTCGTGCCTTATCTTTCGCGTGCAGCGGCAGCGGTCGGCGTAGACGGTTTCTTTTTTGAAACCCACTTTGATCCCGGTATTGCTTTGAGTGACGGCCCAAATATGATAGAATTGCAAAAACTTGACACACTGATAGAACAAATCGATGCGATCCGTTCTATTGTAGAATAGGATGAGGTAGGTTTGGCTTTGCCAAACGCCAAGATAAAATATTTTTTGAATGAAAAGCTTTTTTCTTTGGCTTGAGCTGAAATTAAATATTTGGCAAGGCCAAACCTACGAATACACCGATAAAACATAAAGGATAAAAATGAAAATAGTAGAAGGCAATCTTTCTGTAGACAGAAGTAAAAAAGTAGCGATCATCAATGCACGATTCAACCATTTTATTACCGACAGGCTGGTAGAAGGTGCCAAAGATGCCTATGCAAGACACGGCGGAAACACTGAAGACCTCGACCTTATTTTGGTACCGGGTGCTTTTGAGATCCCGTTCGCACTTGACAAAGCACTGGCTTCAGGCAAATACGATGCCGTATGCTGTCTGGGTGCAGTGATCAGAGGGGCAACACCGCACTTTGACTATGTTTCGGCAGAAGCGACCAAAGGTGTGGCCAATGTGACACTCAAACACGGAAAACCGGCAACATTCGGGGTATTGACCGTCAACAGCATTGAACAGGCAATTGAAAGAGCGGGAACGAAAGCCGGTAACAAAGGTGCTGAGGCTATGGTCGGACTGATCGAGCTGATCAACCTTTATGGTGAACTGGACTGATACAAACTGCAGAGGGCGGGATGACCCGTCTTTATGATTTTGGCGGAGCGATCCGCTGTGCAAAGGAAAAAACAGATGGCAACAAGACATCAGGCAAGAACAGCAGTAGTGGGTTTACTTTATGCCTACGATTTGGGCAATGAAAATATTGCGAAATTCTCGGATGAAATACTTGAAGAGGACAAGATACGCAACAAGCAGAGGGATTTTTCACATTCACTCTTTGACGGGACCATACAAAACCTTGAAATGCTCGATACGGAAATTGAGAAACATTTGAGCGACTGGGACTATGAAAGCATCGGGAGAGTAGAAAAAGCCATTTTGCGTCTCGGTGCCTATGAAATACTCGTCGCCAAGACGGACAGAGCGATCATCATCAACGAAGCGGTGGAGCTTGCCAAATCGCTTGCGGACGAGAAGTCGCCACAGTTCATCAACGGCGTTCTGGACGCGATAGGGAAATAATCCCGGATAATTTCAGGGTACCCACGAGGGGCACCCCTACGGAAGGTGCAATATAACACCTCAAAGAATGTAGGGGCAATCCCTTGTGGTTGCCCATGCAATAGGATTGAAAATGACGACAACCATGCAAAAAAGAATGACCATCGACGAAGCTGTAGAGCTCATAGAGAAAGCCGACCTGAAAACACTCGGCAAAATGGCCCTTACACGCAAAAAAGAGATGCACCCCAGAGGGGTGACCACGTTTGTCGTGGACAGAAATATCAACTATACCAATATCTGCTGGGTCGACTGCAAATTTTGTGCTTTCTATACGCATGAGAAGAAAGAAGATGCCTATATCCTCACTTTCGATGAGATCGATCAGAAGATCGATGAACTTGTCGCCATCGGAGGAACGCAGATACTCTTCCAGGGCGGGGTACATCCCAAACTGGAGATTGAATGGTATGAAGACCTGGTGGAGCACATTCACCAAAAATATCCGCAGGTCACTATTCACGGTTTTTCTGCCATTGAGATAGACTATATTGCACGCCGCTCCAATCTGAGTATCTCCGAAGTACTGGCACGGCTCAAAGCCAAAGGGCTCAGTTCCATTCCCGGTGCGGGGGCTGAAATACTCTCTGACAGGGTACGGGATATCATCGCACCCAAGAAACTCGACAAAGATACCTGGCTGGAAGTACACAGAGAAGCCCATAAGTTGGGCATCAAATCTACGGCTACGATGATGTACGGAACCGTAGAGACGACAAGAGAAATCGTGGAGCACTGGGAGCATGTACGTCAGCTTCAGGATGAGACGGGCGGTTTCAGAGCATTTATCATGTGGTCGTACCAGAGTGACCATACCCAGCTCAAAAGAGAGTTGCCGACTATTACCAAAACCACATCAAACCAGTATCTGCGCTATCTTGCCGTTGCACGTCTTTTTCTGGACAATGTACCGAATATCCAGAGTTCATGGGTCACACAGGGTTCCTACATAGGACAGATGGCACTGCTTTTCGGGGCGAACGATCTCGGCTCGACCATGATGGAAGAAAATGTGGTCTCCGCTGCGGGTGCGAAGAACGAGATGAATCAGGAAGAGATGATACGGCTCATTAAAGATATCGGAGAGAAACCGGCAAAACGCAATACGGCGTATGAGATATTGGAAAGATTTTAGCGGTAGGGTGTTGTCCCTGACAACACCGAATATAGATTCAAAATACAGATGGTGTTGTGAGGACACAACACCCTACGAGGTATAAATGAAAAAAATAATAATGCTATTTATAATGTTACAAGGACTACTCATGGCAGATACGGCAAAAGAGATCACGATCAAAGATACAAAGGTACCTGTGGTATTTGAGGAAGGAAAATTTATTCCCATTGTGTCTTTGCAGCTTGTGTTTACCAACGCAGGACATTTGAGTGAAACCAAAGACGGTTTGGCAGATATGTCGTCCAAACTTTTTAATGAAGGTACGAAAAAAGACGGCAGTGTCGGTTTTGCCGAAAAACTCGATGCGCATGCGGTAGATATCTCTGCACATGTGGGAAGGGAAAGTTTTGTGTTTGAAGTCTCCTCGCTCAAGAGTGAATTTCCCTATGCTGTCGAAAGGCTCAGGGAACTGCTGAAAGACCCCAACTATACCCAGAAAGCACTGGAGCAGGTCAAACGCCAGAAGATCGGCTGGCTGACACAGAAAAAGAGTGATTTTGACTATATAGCCGCAACAAAGCTGAGAGAAGAACTTTTTAAGGGAACTCCGCTGGGCAGGCCTTATGACGGCACGGTAAAAAGTGTCAAATCTGTCACACTTGACGATATTGAAAATTTCATATCTTCCCATTTGGGGTATGACAATGCGATCGTGGTGATAGGGGGCGACCTCTCTTTGGAGGATGCGGAAAAATACACACATGAAATTTTGCCGCTGCTGCCGAAAGTGAAACGGGAGCAGATAAAATATTTTACAGCTTCCGACAAAAAAGAGACAGTGATCACACCTGAAGATACACAGCAGGCATACATTTATTTCGGTGCGCCGTTCAACTACTCCTACAAAGAGAAGGACCAGTACAAAGCAAAGATTGCAGAGTACCTTCTCGGCGGGGCAGGTTTCGGCTCGAGGCTGATGGAAGAGATACGTGTGAAAAGGGGTTTGACATACGGTGCCTATGCGATGCTCAGACGTACCAAATATGCTTCCTATCTCAGTGGGTATCTTCAGACAAAACTCAGTACGCAGGATGAAGCCAAAAAACTGGTACAGAAAGTGGTGGACGATTTTGTCAGCAAAGGGATCACCGCTGAAGAACTTGAAGCGGCAAAGAAGTTTCTTGTAGGCAGCGAACCGCTTAGAACAGAAACACTCAGCCAAAGACTGAACAGAGCCTATAATGAATTTTATTACGGCAGGCCGCTTGGCTTTTCCAAAGAGCAGTTGAAAAAGATCGAAACGGTGACACTGGATGAGATGAACGATTTCATCACTTCCCACAAAGAACTCTCAGAACTCTCTTTCTCTATTGTGACGAAAAAGTAGAAACATTCTGTGTAGGGTGCTGTGTCCTCACAGCACCAATTAAACATTTGATCACACAAAGGTGCCGTCGGGCACAGCACCCTGCGCGATAAACATGACAATCTGACATATTTTCCTCTTTTATTCCTATTAATTTGATATACTTTAAACCAAGTAGTCGGAATTTTTCATTTTCCACTTCTCATTTCTCATTTGACGGAGTCCATCGTGGAAGAAGCGAAACAGCTTTTTAAAAAACTCAAGATCTATTCGCTGCTCGATCTTGCGCTTATCGTCCCGGCCTCCTACAACGATACCACGCTTTCAACGACACTGGAGATAGGCAAGGTACATACGCTCGAAGCCAAAGTGATCGAGAGCAGTGTGTACGGAGGAAAGCTGAGGGTGACCTTTCTTTTGACACAGTCCGGACGCAGGCTCTCTTCCACATTCTTCCGTGTCACGTCCTACCATCATAAACTCTTTGAAGCAGGCTCGTCGCATGTCATTCAGGGCAGACTCGATGAATATAAAGGGTATCTGCAGATGCCTCAGCCGAAGTCCATCAAACAGATCGGGAAGATCACACCCAAATACAAGACTGTCCTCAAAGAGAGCGAGATCGCCTCCTTGATGGAAGTATACATCACGGAGAAAAATTTTTTTGATGAGGGGCTGGACTCCAAAGAGGTGGCGACGCTGATGCGTGTCCATTTTCCCAAAAAGATGGACGAGGTTTATGAGAACGGCAATTTCAAGCCTGAGATCGTTGAGGTACTGAAATTCGTCGAAGCCTATAATCATTTGAGAAAACTGCGCGGCAAAAGAACAGATTTCCCTGCGCTGCGTGCACTGAACGGGAGTATTGAACCTTTTGTTTCAAACCTTCCCTTTAAGCTCACTAAAGAGCAGCAGAGTGTCATAGCACAGATACAGCAGGATCTTTCCCGGGAGGATAAAGCGGCAAAACGGATGGTCGTCGGTGATGTGGGTTCAGGAAAAACGATGGTGATCCTCGCATCGGCGATGATGGCGTTGCCGCACAAAAGCATTCTGATGGCTCCCACTTCCTTGCTGGCGCTTCAGCTCTATGAGGAAGCCTGCAAACATTTGCCAAAAAATGTCAAGATCGCTTTGGTGATGCAGGGGAAAGCGGAAGGCACTTACAAGGAGGCCGACTTCATCATAGGCACACATGCCCTGCTGTTCAAAGAAGATTTGCCGGAAGCTTCGCTGGTCATGGTGGATGAACAACACCGTTTCGGTACCAAACAGCGCCAAAGCCTTGAAGCACTGGTAAGCCCAGGAGAGAGGAAACCGCACTATCTTCAGTTTTCTGCTACACCTATTCCGAGAACCCAGGCGATGATGGAGTCCGAACTGCTGGATGTTTCTCTCATTACTACAACTCCTTTTGAGAGAGAAGTCCTGACACAGACTGTCGGAAGAGAAGATTTTCCCGATCTACTCAACCATATTAAAGAGGAGATCGCACAGAAGCACCAGGTGCTCATTGTCTATCCGCTGGTAGAAGAGAGCAGTGAAGTCCCTTACCAGTCACTTGATGAAAGCAGGGAATTTTGGGAAGAGCGTTTTGAAAATGTTTATGTCACGCACGGGAAAGACAAACAAAAAGAGAAAGTTTTGCTTGATTTCAGAGAGAAGGGTAACATACTTCTGGCCACTACCGTGGTAGAGGTCGGCATTTCTCTACCGAGACTGACTCTTATTGTCATTGTTGGTGCTGAACGGCTTGGACTGGCAACTCTGCATCAGTTGAGGGGACGGGTAGGGCGCAACGGTCTGAAAAGCTGGTGCTATCTTTTTTCAAATAACGCAGAAAATTTCAGGCTTGAACAGTTTGCACAGACCACCAACGGCTTCGACATCGCCAAACTTGACTTGAAGTTCCGTGACAGCGGAGACATACTCGATGGTACCATTCAGAGCGGACAGCGTTTCAAATGGCTCGATATGGCTGAAGATGAATCCGTTGTAGCGTATGCGAAGATGCGTATCAAAAATGTTGAAAAATCGTAGGGGTACCATTTGCCATGGATGAAAAATAAATATTATCATGGATATGAGGGCAACCACGAGGGATTGCCCCTACGGAGACGAATATTTATGTAAATCGTAGAGGTGCCCCTTGTGGGTACCTGATTAATAGAGGCCGAATTTGCCGTCGGCTCTTTTATACATGACTCTCATATGGCCGTCATAGTCGTTAAAGACGATGAATTGTCTTTTTTTCTCTTCTCGGAGGGCATCGATGGCTTCGTCGAAGTCAAGCGGTTTGTGCAGTTCAAGGTCCATAGGTACGATCTCAACGTCTTCTGTTGCTATTTCTGAAACAGCTTCTGCTTCTTCCCCCATGTCTTTGAAGCTCATGATCCGGTGATCTTTGATCTTGTCTTTATGTCTTCTGAGGCTCTTTTTCACTCTTTCGCTCGCAAGATCCAGTGCAGCATAGACATCTTTGTCTACCTGTGTGATGACAATGGTGTTCTTGTCTTTCAGATTTACAATGAACTCTACAGCAAAACCTTTTTTTCCGTTCTTTTCGTCTGCTGAAATAACGATATTGGCTGATGTAATATCGAGATGATATTTTTTAAGACCATCCAGCAGAGTATCTGCATACGCTTTAATAGCGTCGGTCAGTTCAAAATGTCTTCCTGTAATACTTTTATTCATGATAAATCCTTTAAATGTAAGATACGGAGAAAGCCGGAGAGGCTCTTTATTCTCCATGCTTAATTGTAACTTAAGTAACTTAATGAAGGGTAAATGGAATCCGTTTTAAGAGTTTGGCTGACCAACAATGTAGGCATGACCGGTTTGTTTTTCAATGACAATGTTCAAATCTTCTACGCTGCTGTCTGCAAAACCAAACGTTATCGTACAGTCTGAATGTATGTATTTTGCATAATTATTTTTTGCATTGCCTATACCGTTAAAAGGACGACCAAGCTGATCAAATGCTATATGCTTTTGGTCAGAAGCACAGCCGCCGCCGAATGTAATACGGTTTATTCCGTACTTATGTCCTATGAAGATATTGGGGCTTTCATCACTTGCACGCGAAGCAAAACTTCCGCTGCTGTTATAGAGATATTTTCCGTTTGTGGGGTCAATAGCAGCTTCATTTTTACTGATGACCGTATTATTATTGTCATCGGTAGCGATGGTATAAAAAGTATTTTGATAATCTGCGGCATCGGTAAAGCGTATGGCCCATAATTTTTTCTGCCAATGGCCATAGGTAGAAGTTTTATCATCTATCAATGCCATCTGTTTGGTAAAGCGTATGGCAGAAAGAATGTTGTCTGCCGCTTCCTGTCGAATATCACGGCTCATTCTTGGTAATGCCATCATTGCTAAAATGCCAATAATAATAATAACAAAGATGAGTTCAATCAGTGTGAACGCATTTCGACGCATAGAGTATCCTTTTTTCATATTTTTTGAAGTGTCCTGCGGTGATAGGTTACCCAGGGGATTTGCCTTGATGATGGGGCTGAACCACCGTGGGACAGAGTGTAGGCTTCTACAACATCGGGGTCTTTATATCTGACAGAAACATCTACTATAATCGCCGCAACTGCATCATCCAGTGGTGGAGTGGTGGTATTATAGTTTGTTTTGAGAGGCATGGTTTTATTGAGCCAGTATGAGCTTCCTATGTTTGTTGTTTTGTTTAGATCATTCCCGATATAATATATACGTGTCTGTACTAAATATCCTCCTCCGTTCGTGCTGCTTATTCCTGATGGTATTCCCCCTCCCGGTGTGATACCTTTGACTACACCATTGATGTTTTGTATGCATACTCCGGTACTGTTCCGGTCATGATTGATGACGGCAAGTACGGCAAGTTCAGTGTAACTCTTGGCAAGAAGTGCAGCTTGTTCTTCCCTGTACTGAAATGAGGTGGACTTGGTGACCTTGCCGGACATGTTAAAAACAAGCATGGCTACAGAAGCCATCATGACAATGACAAAAATGGCTGTGATCATTGAAAATGCTTTTCTCATAGTATTATCGCCTTTTCTTTACAGATAGTAACGTTGTAGTCTCCGCCTATATTTTCCTGTGCGCAGAGTTTGAACCTAAGTGTACTGCCAAGCTCGGCAAATTTAAATACTGTTACATTGGTAATGAGGGTGGCATGGGGAATGTTTGAATTGGCTCCCAAGTCCAGCGTGTCTCCGTCCCAGGGCTGATAATTGTAAAACAGTTTCAGGTCACAGTGAGATTCACCCCTGGCACAGGGCGTATTGCTGTTGTGGCTGAAAGGCACGATGGCATAGGCGGTCCAGGCAAGTTTATAGTGCTCTGCAAGCACTTTTTGTGTTGCAGAACCACTGACAAATTTCAGTGTCTGTTTTTTGTAGGCATTTGTTCCTGTCGGTGTTCTTCGTACGGTTGAAATACAGCTTGTATCACTACCGGGGGTCATTCCCATACAGCTCTTTACATCGTAAATTTTATCCGGGTTTTTGGTATAAAGCACATCTCTGAAAAAGATAGCAACATTGGGAGTAGTAGTATTAAATAAGTTAATTCTATTATTGGAAAGGTTTTTAATGACGCTCCGTGCCAGGTTCAAATTAGATCCGGGCGTTTTAATATAAGTTTGGTTGGAATCGGCTATATCGCAAAAACCGTTCCATCCCGGAATTCTCGATGCCGTAAAGCTGTCGTTGTCAGCACCAATCCATTCCAGTACGGTATGTATGTTGTCTTCATCTCCGCCAAGAGACGGATCAACCTCGGTTACCAGAATAGAATCAGTAAGGTCGTTTGGATTTCTTGCCAATGTTGTGTGCGGAATTCTATAACTCAGAAAATTGGCTATCTGCTGAGCGGCAAGTTCCGTTTTCAGGCTGGCACGCTGTGTGGCACGCTGTAAAATATAGTTTTTGAATACATCAGAAATAATAGAAGATCCGATGGAACCGACTATACCCAAAATAACGATGACTAAAATCAATTCTATGAGAGAAAAGGCATTTCTGTTTTGAAACATTTTTATATTCATAATCCTGCCTTGTTGTTTATAAGATCTTCAGGGGCACCGATATTGCACATAAATGCGCTTAACGTAATATTTTTATTGCTTAATTCACTCGATGGATTGTTTGAAGTAAGCGTAACACTGATCAGTTTTATATTGCTTGTTGTAGCGGTAGTGGAAGTCCTGAACGGATTGGAGAAAGTGGTGTTTTTCTTATAGCCGCCAGAGAGGCCTCCCCCTGCATTTCTCGGTACATCATCTCCATAAGACACGCTTACTGCTATTTTGACGTTCTTGTCAATATAGTCACCTCGGGATGAATCATAGGATTCACTGTTATACAGAGTGACATTTCCCTCCAGGCCATTGAAGTCATCGATGTCTTCATAAGCACTGTCAAGGGCAATAGGACTTGCCCACCAATAGGAAGGCATTCGGGTATTTTTACAAAATCGCCCGCTCCTGCTGCTTACGCCGACAGGAGCATTTGTGGTACAGTTTACAATAAGCGGAGATACTGCCCCTGTGCCGCTATCGGTATGAAGAACAGGCATACCGATCGTAGTATTGGCATCGTTATGGTCCCATGCCGCAGTCATTATCATAGATATTTGGGCAGAAGCTGCTGCTATTGATTCCTGCTGCAGTGCGGTAAAACTGCTCTGTACGGAACGGCTCACCAGCATAGGTGCACTCATAAGTACAATTCCCATGATAGTAATGGCAAAGATGAGTTCAATCATAGCAACAGCAGGTCTTTGTAGGCGTCTTTTAAAAGCATTGCACATATGTATCACCAGTTCAGCCTCTTGTTTTCTCCTGAATACGGATCGGTTCCTATCACATGCCCGGTTCTGCCTTCACCCTTCCACTTGAGCCCCTGCAGGAGATAGTGTATAGAAAATTCAGGTAAGCCTTTCTTGGCAGGGTCCGGGTTATATTTCAACCATGCATCAGGGGTTATGGTAATGACAAAATTACCCGGTCGCGGCTGTCCGTACGGATATGTAAATGTCAGGTCAGATGTTGACCCGTTGGAATCAAATGTAATATCGGTATTGATAGGCAGTTCTATTATGCCGTTATGATCAGCTTTGAGCCTTGTTACATTGCCGTCTAATGCTGCTATATGGTTTTCCATACGATACCAGGCAGCCGGTCCTGTATTGTGCAGTTCCTCCTGCACTCCCAGAATATTTCTGCTGGTGTTTGTATCATCGACATGCTGTAAGTCATAACATGTGATCATAGCAGTGTCGTTACAGTAAACATCAACCCTCAGGAAAGTAGTATAGTTATTGTCGTAGGTAATGATATATTCATCACCCAGCTTAGGTGCAACTTTGGCATAAAGGAAGATACGGTTGCTGTCCAGCTGCTGATTTCCGTCGGGTATATAATGCTGTTTCATTTGTGCATGTGACCATGCACCCGGAGAAGAAGCATTCACATCACTGAAAAATACCTGTACAGGATTGGAAGGGGTTGTGTAGTTTTTATCGAAGTTGATATAAAGGTCTACCGTTGCATTGCCTTCTTCTACGGAAGTAAAATTGTCTGCTTCAAGTGTCAGGTTGTTGTCTGTTTCCACATCACTGCCGTCAGAATTACCAATATCGACCAGTGTTTGCTGCAGCGACATCCCGTTTGCCTCAGTGGAGACTCCCGCAGAAATGTTAGAGTCGGGTGTAACACTGTCGGCAGTCACGTTCCCTTCTATCCACAGTTCAACATCTTTAGCTGCACACCCGGCAGTAAAGTTTGTCGTGATATTATTGTCTCTGTCTACAGCACTGATAATACCCTTGACATTGGCGGCCATACCGATATCATTATTATCATTCGCGAGATTATTAAAATAGAGCCAGCTTTGGTCTATATCGGGATTGTTCTTCAGCGTAATACCTGAAAGGTCAAACCGATAAGGGTTAAAGTCAAGGTAGAGATCTAAGTAATTGGAATTATCTTCTTTAATGGTCGATGAAGTCAGACATCCGATCTTGCCCTCGTCATTGACAATATGGTTGGCATCGGAATCGATACAGTCATTGGTAGGGCGGTTGTTAAATACAGGTTTTCTGGCAGAGTATGCCTGGTCGACTTCTGTCCAGTTCGCATCTACGATCCACAGCTTGTATGTACCGACATTGATCTGGGGGTACTGGCCGCTTGGCGGCAGAACATCCGGGAGTGTAACGCTGTCGTCAATTTCACTGTTGATCATTCTAAACCCAAGACTTCGATGGGTTTTGTCGATACACGGATCACTCTGCTGCGTAAATTCCATAGCACTCAGTACGCCGGATTTGTTACTCACATTCGGAATGAGTGTTATGTTTTGTCTGGCAAAAAAGTCTATGTTGTAGTATCCGGTCGATTTCAAGCCGGTCTGATACAAGGTAGCATTGACTTCAAAAGGATACCTGTAGCCGGCTGCAAGCTCAAATGGTTTGACGGAAGAAGCATAATCTTTTGCCTCACTGTTATTTTGTATGAGCATTACCGGTACCGGTAGGGACGAAGTGCTTTCATTGTTGTCACTGATGGCAATTCTAAAGCCGTCAGGGCGTACCGAGAAATTGTCTCTCGAACAGACAGGTGTCGCAAAATATTTTCGCATACACATATAGCATTCCAGCTCATTGCCGGATGAACAGTCATTGCTGCATAAAGAAGTTGTGTCATACGCTGAGACCGTATTGGCA
Organism: Sulfurovum sp.; assembly: GCF_015493435.1. Lineage (GTDB taxonomy): Bacteria > Campylobacterota > Campylobacteria > Campylobacterales > Sulfurovaceae > Sulfurovum. The sequence continues at coordinate 41,637 of NZ_WGDD01000060.1, read as the reverse complement.
TACAGGTTTTGAAAACAGCTTCCATTCAGAGAAGTACAGTTGTGGTGTATAATTTCTCTTTCTCCCGTAGTCGCATTGACTTCATGGGTCAATATCCACATTCTGAAGGCAGCATTTTCAAGAGCGATCTCGTTGTCATATCCATCAATATCGTCAGGAATATTGATCTCGATACGGTCAGTATTGTAAAAGTTTATAAATGTACCGTGGTTGGTACTTCCCAGTGCGGCAGGCTCTTCACAAATACTGTCAAAGCCGACGGAACTGTTATTGTCAAAACTGCCGGCATCAATGAGTTCGACTTCTACGACAGTATTGTTCTTGTCTTGGAACGGATTGCTGAGATCTCCTTCCTGATATCTGACAATATCTACAGCGTAGTCCTTGCCTGCAATCTGGGTATAGAGTGGATAGCGCAGGTATGCTTCATTAACGGGGTCATACTTATAACTGTCTGTTCTTTCGGCATTAAATATATTCCAAATAGGATCATAGGCTGCATTGGTGGGGCATTTTTCAATTGTACCCTGTGTTGAAAGCCTGTAGGGTACCCTGGTGTTCCCCGCAAAATTGATTTCCGTTTGAAGCACAATATCAAATTTTGCATCAATACGATCATTGGTATGCGTATATGTATAGGATGTCTTTGCGTAATTACTTTCCAGAGGATAAATTTTACCCCCGGGTTCTGCACTGTGCGGCGTAATACCACGGCCAATAGGGAAGAAGCCGCTTGCATTGGAGTCAACCGGTATGTAGGCATTGATATTTGGTGGTGAAACCTCCGCAGTGTTTGGTTTGCGCAAGATCCCCAGTGACCCGCTTAAAGGGGTGAAGTCAATTTGCATGCGTGCATCAAGAAGATCAAAGTCGGCTTCCTGGCTTCTCAACAGTATTTTTAGATTGAGCGGCAGCTCATCCGATATGATAGAAGCATTGATCTCCCGGTTCTTTGACGGTATCCTTATGTAATCTCCCATTCTTACTGTATAGTCATAACACAGTTTAGGCATATAGAGTTCCGTGGAGAATGCAAGTACCTGTGGAAAGACCTGGTCACAGTAACGCTTGGAAGCATTATAGACAACACCGAATTTGATATTGGTATCTGTTTGGGCATGGGCCATCATGTTTGAAGTATCGAAAATATCAAGATCTATCCCCTGATAATATGACTTGGAAGGATTGATCAGAGTGTTCATGTTGGTAAAGGTTCCATTGAATTTTTGTGTACCTCTATTCCAGTTATTTGTCAAATCTTCATAGGAACCACGATTTCCCCCGTCTTCAATAGCGAGGGTATCACTGGCCATTCCGTAGTCTCCTCCCCCGCCGAAGAAGAGAAGTTTACTTGAAATAACACCATTTGAAGGTGTTCTGAAACCTTCGAGATGGATCGAGGTTTCAAAGGGTACATCTCTTCTTCCTCCCCATGTGAGAAACTGGTCAAATCCGTTATAAATAGAGATATTCTTATATTTAACATCAGAATGGTCATTCATGGTCTGCTGATCTACATCATATACCACTACGAGGCTCCAGCCGCCAAAATGTCCCATACGTAAGTTACTGCCATACCATTGTCCCCCATTGGCTTCATTGATATGGCTGAAGTACATCCATGTTCCACTATCTGCTCTATCGGTAGAGTTGATATTTCCTACAGTAAAAGTTTTATGGCTGTTGTCATATCCGCCATTTTTTATTATTTGCGTAACATCAGCATAGGCACTATAGAAAAAACGGTATTTGCCACCTCTTTGATAGGCATAATGGTAAGCGGTATGTGTTGGATTGTTGTTTCCGCTGGGAGGAACAGATATCTCATGTACCGTTCCATCAGGTGTTTTCATATGAACGGTATTCCAACCTCTGACATCGCTGTTTACTTGATTTGTATTGTTTGCACTATCATGTATCTGGCCCTGCCAGAAAAGACCTGCCCACACGATATGGTCTTTGGTAACATAACTTGGCAGAGAAAGTGTGGCAGAAGAAGAATTCCTGTTTTTAGAACTTGTTCCCAGCGCATCGATTTCGGAATCTTGGTGCAGCATGTGAGGGGTTGATCCTGCAAAATAGTTGGTACTTTTATCGCCATCCATAATTGTGTTGCCTGTTGCGACGAAATCTCCTTTTACGGAAGTACCACTTCCCCCATAAATAAGGGAAAAATTAGTGTTTACATCAATTTCAATATTACCGCCGTCAAACCTATTCCATGCGTATATATTCGTATAATTCAATATAAATAAACAAGTAATTTTCAATAAAATAATGAATCTTTTCATAAACAACTCCTTTTTCCTGAGAATAGAGTTAGAGTTATGGGAATTAGGCGATAGCGATAGTGCTTAATGCTGTTTTTGAAAAAAGTGAGTAGAAGCATCGAGAGGAGCAAATACCCCCAACAAGAATTTAATGTTTTCATCATGACACCTTTAAAACCCCATCTGTACGACAGGGTAAAATTCGTATCTACATCGGACAAGGATGTGATAAGTTTTATAACTTACAATCAGGCTGTCTCTTTTAAGACCCGTGGCTTTCCGTCCTTGCTTTATAGCAAGTTAGGCCTTTTCTTAAATGCAATACTTTATATATATAGAATATCATAGCTAAGATAAAACAAATATTAAATAAGATTTTTTAATGCTGCGATTGCATCTCAGACTGCCATCATTATACACACCTAACGAAGATGTTGGGGGTGAAGAAGGTACCCTTTATTGTGCAAAATCCAATATTATTTGAATATGCTGCTCGATTTCAAGCATCTCTTTCGCCGTAAGAGATGCCAGTTTTTCAGGGATAATACGGTTAATATCTATCGCTCTTATCTGATCGCATAAAAGTTCTGAATTTTCCATCAGTTTGTTGCGTTTGGGTATGCTGTATCGCAAAGGATAGGTTTTGTCTGTCAACTGTGTTGTCAGCGGTACAATGACGACAGAATAAAGAATAAAGAATAAAGGGGTCAGGTGATGCCAATGCTATTCAAAGCACTTTGAAAACAATGATCTTGTTTTGGGTATCAAAGAGGGGTACCTTATGGTATGGTACATGGTACAAATACTGGTACATACCTAATGTGGACATGGGGACGAAGAAAAACGTAGTTTTTGTTTTGTGGTATAATAGCAGACAGCCAACAAAAGGAGATTTGATGTCAACTGCAACTTTGTTGAACTATACATATGACGACTACAAAAAATGGGAAGGTGAGTGGGAGCTGATAGAGGGGGCGGCTATCTCAATGGCTCCGGCTCCTATGCGTATCCATCAAAATATAGCGACAGAAATCATCTATGCGCTCAGAAAATCACTGGAGGAAAAAGCGTGCAACGAATGTATCGTCTCTTTCGAGAATGATTGGAAGGTTTCGGATACAACCGTATTAAGGCCCGATATTGTATTTAGCTGCAATGACGATGGGGAAAAGTATTTGACAAAATCTCCCAAAATAATTATAGAAATACTCAGCCCCTCCACTGCGAAAAAAGATGAAACAGTGAAATTTGATATTTACGAAGCTGAAAAAGTTGATTATTATCTGATGGTATACCCTGAAGACCTCAAGGCAAAAGTGTATACCTTAAAAAATGACAAATATACTAAAGTGGGTGATTTTACCAATGAAAAACTGCTTTTCGAGACGATTGACTGTGCTCTTGAAATAGACTTCAAAGAGGTATTCAAACGATTCAGGTGAAGAGAGGATTATTTTAGTTTCGGTAGCCTTTATTTTAACCCATCATCTGCACATCCATCACCCACAGAATCCTGTTTCTGTGCTCTTGCAACTTTTTCTATCGGGGAAAGCAGTTGTTCAACAATTGTATTTATCTTGGGAAGTTTATCTCGGATAATGTGTTCGATGACACTTAGGTTGACACCTTCATAGTCATGAGCGATATAGTTTCTGACATCATAACTGCCTTTGAGATCATCTTTGTGAAATCGGCGTAATATATCAAATTCGGCATCTTCTGCAAGCTTATTGAACTGTTCTGCGATGGAAGTCAGATACATTAAAATGGATGCTCTTGAGCGCTTTTCATCCGATAGGGCTTTTGTAATGGACCCATCTTCCCGGTAGATAGTTTCAATGAAATTGATTTTTTTTTGTATGACTTTTAGTCTATCGTAGGGATTAGACATAAATAATCTCTTTCTCAATACAGTTTTTGATATCACTGCTGCTGTCAAGATCATAAATATCGACCTTTTTTGAAAATCGTGAAAAAAGTCTATTTTTAATTGTATCGATCAACCTGAAGTATTCCCAGACATCATGTTCATCCAAATAGGATTTTTTTAGCTTTATCGCAATGTCAATATCACTCAATTGTCCTGCACTGTCTTTTGCAAAACTGCCAAAAAGTCCTATCTTCTCAATTCCCTTTTTCGTAAGTTCATCTTTTATATCGGTCAAGTAAGTGAGAATATGTTCTTTCTGCACTGCAAACCTTTCTTTTTTTAATTATAGCATAAAAGAAAAAAGGAGGTGCCAAATCATTTTTTGAGTATCTCTAATAGACCTCTTACATACTTTGAGATATTATAGTGTTTATAAGATTTATAAAATGACGGGGTAAAAATGTTCAATTTCAAAAAGAGTATTTTGATAGGTATGGCGTTAGCATTTTTTTTGGCCGGATGTGCCAAAGATGATGATGAAGTAGCGGAGTTCAATAAACCGGCACTCTACTGGTACCAGAAGATAGGGGACAGCATTTCAGCGGGGAATATGGACAAAGCAGATGCTTACTATATTTCACTCAAAAGTGAACATATGCGTTCACCTTTGATGCAAACAGCTATGATGATGCTTGCTGTTGCACACATGGACGAAGAGGAATACCTGCTTGCCGGGTATTATCTTGACGAGTACAACAAGCGTTTCGGCGGGGAGAAGAACCGCAACTACATTGAGTATCTTAAGCTAAAAGCCTCATTCCTGGGTATTAAAGATGTCTATAAAGACCAGAAACTTATTATGGACAGTATCAACGGTGCAAAAACATATCTGATGCGCTATCCGGACTCTGTCTATAATCCGCTTGTACAGACGATCCTTGTGCGTCTGTATATGGCGCAGTATCTGCTCAATGAAAATATCGCTGCACTGTATGCCCGTACCGGCAAACCTGAAGCAGCAAAAATATACAGGGCGAAGAACAAGGACTCAGTCATTGAAATGGCAGATATTACGCCGCCTGAGAAAGGCATTATCGGAGAGATCTTCGACTAAAAGCGTGGACTTTTGATATAGAGGTCCCCTCTATTAAAATGAAAAACCAAAGGATGTATAGTGCAACTGAGTGATTATGACGATTTTCCGGCTATTTTGCCTATTGTGGTGGAAGATGAGCTTTTTCTTTATCCTTTTATGATCAGTCCTGTTTTTCTGACAGACCAGAAAGACATCGATGCGGCGACAGATGCCATGGAAAACAATTCTCTGCTTTTCGTGACTTCGTCTGTTCCCGAAAAAGAAGGAAGCCGTGATTTTGATGCCATGTACCGTGTAGGGGTCATAGGTTCTATTATGCGTAAAGTACACATTCCTGACGGAAGAGTGAAAATACTTTTTCAGGGACTTGCACGAGGGAAAATGCTTGAACCGGTAGAAGGTGATTTTAACAAAGCGTTGATCGATATTGTGAAACCTTCCGAGTATGACCCGCTCAAAGTAGATGCTCTGATGGGGGTGCTTCGTGACAAGATCAAGATACTCTCTTCTCTCAGCAGCCATTTCCCTGCCGATCTGGTACGCACCATCGAAGAAAACGATGAACCCAACCGCATTGCCGACCTTGTCTCCTCGATGCTCAAGCTTGACAAAGATGTGGCCTATGCACTTTATGTCGAACCGGATATTGAAAAAAGGCTGCTGGAGCTTATAGATGTGGTAAGCTCCGAAATAGAATCTGCCAAAGTCCAGCGGGAGATCCGCACCAAAGTACATACAAAGATCGAGCAGACCAATAAAGAATATTTTCTGAAAGAACAGCTCAAAGAGATACAGCATGAACTGGGAATGGATACCCAGAGAGAAGAAGAGATCGCTGCCTTTAGAGAAAAGGTAGAAGCCCTTAAACCGTATATGAACGAAGATGCTTTCATGGAGATCAGCAAGCAGCTTGACCGTCTTGCACGCATGCACCCGGATTCTGCGGATGCCAATGTGCTTCAGAGCTATCTGGAGTGGGTACTTGAGCTGCCGTTTGGCAAACTGACCAAGAAAAATCTAAGTGTCAAAGACGTTTCCAGAGAGCTCGATAAAGACCACTATTCTCTGGAAAAACCGAAAGAGCGTATCGTAGAATTTTTTTCTGTACGGGAACTCGCAGAGCTCAGGGGCATTAAACAGAAAGAAGCAGGCGGTGTCATTCTTTGTTTTGCCGGACCTCCGGGTGTAGGAAAGACTTCTTTGGCAAACTCCATTGCTACAGCGCTTGGCCGGCCGCTTGTACGTATTGCGCTGGGGGGACTGGAAGATGTCAATGAACTCAGAGGGCACAGAAGAACGTATGTGGGTGCGATGCCGGGCCGTCTGGTACAGGGTCTCATAGAGGCAAAAAGTATGGACCCGGTGATTGTACTGGATGAGATAGACAAAATAGGGCGCAGTATGCGGGGTGACCCGACAGCGGCACTGCTCGAGATACTCGACCCGGAGCAGAACAGCAAGTACAGGGACTACTATCTGAATTTCAACATCGATCTGAGCAAAGCGATCTTTATTGCCACGGCCAATGATGTAGGACGTATTCCTGCACCGCTTCGTGACAGAATGGAATTCATAGGACTTAATTCCTATACGCCAAAAGAGAAATTCGAGATCGCCAAACGCTACCTGATCCCCCAGGAACTGAAAAAACATGCTCTGAAACGCAGGGAATTCAGTATTTCAGACAAGGCATTGAAAATACTGATAGACGAATATACCCGGGAGGCCGGGGTAAGAAACCTCCGCCGGCGTATTGCAGGACTGATGAGAAAGTCTGCCCGTATGCTGCTTGAAGATATGGGCAAAGACCATATTGCGATCACCAAGAAAAACCTGGAGCATTTTACCGACAAAAAAGTTTTCGAGATATCGCTGGTGGATAAAAAGCCCCAGGTGGGTGTCGTGAGCGGTCTTGCCTGGACAGCGGTCGGCGGAGACGTGTTGACCATTGAAGCGATCAAGATCAAAGGGAAGGGGATGCTCCAGCTTACGGGAAGCCTCGGCGACGTTATGAAAGAGTCAGTACGTATTGCCCATTCTGTCGTTAAAATACTTATCGATGAAAAAAAACTTCCCATAACACCGTCTTGCATTCCCCATACCCCCAAAGAAAGGGAAGAGCGTATTAACGTAGACCCGAGTGAAGTCTATAAGCGCTATGACCTCCATATCCACGTCCCCGAAGGTGCAACGCCCAAAGATGGTCCAAGTGCCGGTATTACTATGGTAACAGCCATTGCTTCTATTTTAAGCGGCAGAAAAATAGACAACAGGGTAGCGATGACAGGAGAAGTGACACTGACCGGGAAAGTACTTCCTATAGGCGGACTTAAAGAAAAGCTTATTGCCGCATACAAGGCAGGTGTGACCAAAGCGCTTATCCCGCAGAAAAATTATGAACGTGACCTGGATGATATTCCGAATGAAGTGAAAAAACATATTAGAATCATTGGTGTGTCCAATGTGGACGAAGTACTGAAAGAAGCGCTGCTTTAAAAACGCAGTATCTGCAGGATGATTCCGCAGATAAATCCGATAGACAGTCTATCGGCTTAGCTGCTCCACTGCTCGATCTTGGCAGAAAGCATTTCTTCTTTGATCGGTTTTCTAAGGAAATCATTGGCTCCATTGTCAAACACTTCCGTTTTTCTTGTATCGTCTGTAGAGAGTACAATGACCGGTATATGGGCATTTGCCATGTCGAGTCTAAAGATCTTGAGGAACTCTATTCCGTCTACGATCGGCATCATGATGTCAAGCAGAATAAGATTGATGCCCGGATCTTTTTTCATTTTCTCCAATGCGTCAGAACCGTTCTCCGCCTCAATAATATCTGTTACCATAGGATTCTTCTTTAAAAGAGTCTGTAATAATTTCCTGTTGATAAAATCATCATCAACAACCAATACTTTTAATCCCATATGTACTATCCTCTATATTTATTGATAAGAGATTCAATCTCTTCTTTAGAATTCACGGATGTGATTATAGCCAGATTCCCGTTCTTTTCGCTGAGATTCTTGTCGGCAAGATCTTCATCGGTAAATACAATATCGTATTTTCCGGATGCAATTTCGCTTTCCAGTGTCTCAGGATCATCGAGTATCACGTAATGATACCCGAGATTGTCCAGCACTTTTGCCAGCACCCGCTTTTCAAGAATGAATTTTTTTGCAATAAGAATATCTTTCTCTGCATGTGCTTCTTCATCAGGGGTGATGACATCATCCAAAGGAATGATCGCCTCGTCAGCGGCTGTTTCAACTGTTTTTTCTTCCTGTTGGATTTCCTGTACAGGTGGTTTTGCTTCGTCAAGCTGCTCTTTTTTCTCTTCAACTGTTACGGTTTTTGCTTTAGAGGCAAGAAATTTATTGAGAATATAAAGCAGTTCACTTGTTTCGATCGGTTTGGTGATATATTCATCCATTCCCTCACCAAGGAACCTTTCTCTGTCGCCCTTAAGCGCATTGGCAGTCAGTGCAACGATCGGTACATGGGGTACTTCCTCATCTTCTTCATAATCCAGGATTTCATGTGTTGCCTCAATACCGTCCATGACAGGCATCTGAATATCCATAAAGAGCAGATCATAGGGGTTGTTTCTTCGTTTTTCAAAGGCTTCCAGTCCGTTGTTGGCAAGATCGACTGTAATGCCGTGTTCTTCAAGAATACGTTTGATAAGTTTCTGGTTAATGATATTGTCTTCGGTAACCAGTACCTTGGCATCGAACATGGTTGCATGTGTCGGAAGCGCTTCTTCTGTCAATTGAGGTACCGTGTCGGCACTTTTTACAAGTATTTCTTTGAGCTTGGTCAGGGTAACAGGTTTAAAGATGACATTGCTTTGGTCTATGTCCATAGCTTCGATCTTGCTTCTGCTGGTGACATTTGCAATGACGATCAGTTGTGATTTGTCAATATGTGCAAGGGCATCGATGATATTCTGTTTTGCTTTGTCAAGATCGATCCAGTATGTTTTGCATTCATTCAGCTGACTGAGGTCGCGGAGTTCATCAATCGTTTCAAAGTATTTGACTTCCGGTCCATAGTACTCAAAATAGGAAGCCAGATACGTATCAAGCTTGCTGGGGATTTCCTGCTGATATTTCCCGATGACCATATCTTTAAAGGCATGCGCATAATTCGTTTCCGTAGAAATAACTTCTTCAACAGGAATAGTGAAGAAGAAGGTGGTTCCCTGGTCTTTGGCACTTTCAAGTTCGAGTGTCCCGCCCATCAATTCGACGAATTGGCTTGAAATAGTCAGGCCGAGACCTGTACCGCCGTATTTTCTGGTGACAGAAACATCTGCTTGTGAAAAGGCATCGAAGATACGTTCCTGCTGATCTTTGGTCATACCGATACCATTGTCCTGTACAGAGAATTTGATACGCGGCATTTTTTCATCTTCATTCTGTACTTTATGGATCTCAAGGTTGATCTCTCCGCCGTAGCTTGTAAATTTGATCGCATTGCTCAAAAGATTGATCAGGATCTCTTTTATCTTGGTAGGGTCGCCTTTGAGTTTTGGACTGATGGCAGGATCCATATAGAAATTCAGGTCGATATTTTTTTCCGAAGCACCGACCGCATAAGTCTCAACAGCACTCTCAAACTCTTCTGCTGCGTCATATACGATATTTTCAATTTCAATTTTGTTGCTTTCGATTTTGGAAAGGTCAAGAATATTGTTGATAATACTCAGGAGGTTCTCGGAACTTTTGTCGATGATAGAAAGGAATTCTCTCTGTTCATCATTGAGGTCTGTACTCCTGAGTATTTCGGTAAATCCGACAATACCGTTCAGCGGTGTACGGATCTCATGTGACATGTTTGCAAGGAAGAGGGATTTGGCTTCATTGGCCTGCAGGGCTGTCAGTTTATCTTCCTTGGCGGTGTCGACCAGTGTTTCAAGGAAGCGGTATGCTTCTTTGGTTCCTTCATGGGTATCGAGGTCAATATTTTCAATATAGGCAGTATCGGATGCAAGATAATGCTCACTGCTTTTCATTTCATCTACGGCTTTGTTCAAAACATCTTCAAGTTCTTTGATGTTTCTTGTAATGTCCCTCGTGGTCGTGAATCCGAGGTAGGCAAGGATCAATGCAAGTAGCAGTATGGCTGTGGCGATGGCAAGCAGCGTCAACTGTTCCTGAAGGTATGTCTCTCCCTTTTTCCAGAGTGCATTTGAAATGACAAGTTCCGCTTTGGAAAAAAGTGCAATTTTCTGTGTCTGCAGTCTGAACCAGTCAATAGGTTCATCCTGGTAGTCGCCGTTATCAACATCGGTCTGAATGGCAGAAGATGTTTCCGCAAGTTCTTTAAGGGCCTCTTTTGCTTTGGGTGCATCAAGAATGGCACGAACATCCCGGCGCAGCTTCTTGTCTGTTATTTCATTAATATTGAAACTGTTTGCTTTTGTTTTGAATTTGTCCCATAGTGCGATCTCTTCAAATGACATGGAAGCACGCTTGGTCATATAGTAGGAAACAAATCCCCTTTCCAGACCGGCATTCTCTTTGACCGTGTAAAGCTGGGTCAGGGTGGAGATAAGAGATGAAATCTTATTGTCAAGTGCAAAATTTTTGATTTGGAGCATATTGCTGAAAATCGGACTGGACAAAGTATTTGTATATCCGTCAAAGAATACTTTTTTGAAAGAAGTTCCCTCTGTGTCTGCCTCTTTTCTGATTTTGGAAATTTTAGGCAGGTTTCTCAGCAGGGCCTTGTACTTTTGGTTGTCGACGAGGTTTCTTTCACCGAGGACACCAAGTATAAAAGGGAGATAACTTGTTTCATCTGTCTGAAGAGAACGCTTGAGCTGCGAAAATGTTATGTCTGTACTTTTTCTCTGTTTGGCAAGCGGTTCGGAAAAGCTTTTTCTGCCGCTTCCCATGTACAGTGCGGTTAATCCCCGCTCTTTACCGACGGCAGTCAGTGATTTGCTCAAAACGGCATTGTTCGCCAGCACGGTTTTGAGTGCATTTGCTTTTTCAAAGTTCAGATAGGAAGTGATAAAGAAATAACTTGAAAGCAGGATAAGGAGTATAATAGGTACCATTGCTACGAGTTTAAGTCGGTTACGTATAGTCATTGTTTCAATTCCTTTTATTTTGATTTGAGATTAAACTGGGTCTCAAAAGAGATAAAATGTGCCCAATAGTCTTTAATCAGCTTTTCGAGCTGGCTGCTGTCTTCACAGAACTGTATTTCATAAAGTGTATCTGAGAGCGGATTGATCCGAAGATTGCTTGCGGTACCTTTGAGCAGATGGCCGATCTTCTGAATGGTATCAAGGTCGCCTTTTTCATAGGCTTTCAGCATTTTATCTGTTTCTTCATGTGCCTGTTTGATAAAATCATGAATAAATTCTTCGATCAGTTCCGGCGGCAGGCTGAGTTCTTTGGCTGCCTCTTCTACCTGAAAATCAAAATGAATGGGTTTCACATCTGAAAGATCGATCGTACCGAAACTTTTGAAGTTTTCTGATGGACCCTCTTCTCTTTCCACGGAAACCGTTGTTTCTTTTTTCTCTGTATTTTCCGGTTTGGAAGTGGTCAGCCTGCTCAGCGTATCGTAGAAATGCTGTATGGAACTGTCTATATCTTCGGATTCCGTATATTTGAGCTGTTCAATGATTTCTGTGATGATGGGGAGCTGTAATACATTGGAAAGATGAAAGAGTGTATGTGTTGCCGCGGTCCGTTTGTTGTTATCGTCACTTCTAAGATCTTCTTCAAGGGAGAGGGCTGTGTCAATATATTCCGTAAGGAAAGTATTGTAATCCTCTTGTGAAATACCTATGTTTTTTGAAATCTGTTCGACATCTATATAGACGGGGGCAGAGGCTTTGGCTGTCACTTCTTTGTCTTCTATCTCGCCGATCGTCTCTTCGGCTTTGCTCGGGAGGATCAGATCGAAAAGATCGTTTTCTTCTTCCTCCTCTGTTGCTTCTTTTTCTGCTTCTTTGACTTCAAGCGGCATGCTGATATCGTCCTGAACAGTATCTTCTTTGATCCCAAAAAGTACTTCGTCATCATCAAGCAGAGAGAAGTCATCTTCTTTTTCTTCCGCCTTTTCGGGCAGGACTGGCTGCTCTACCACCGTATTTTCGGTAAAGATCTCTGTCGTAAGACGGACAAGCGTCATTGTACCCAGAACACTTGAAAGTGTTTCCCGGTCTGCATGGTAGTGTGCCTCATCCTTTGGTGTTTTGACAGTAATGCCCTCCTCATCTGTCGAGAATTCAATGGCATTAAGCGCTATCTGCCTGTAAAGCGCATCTGCATTCTCAAGCTTGAGAAGGTCGAGCAGGGCGGAACTTGCAGCGATAATCTGGTCGTTTTGGTTTGTGATATAATACATCTTTTGAACAACTCCTTGTTTACTTGTTTTCTTCTTCGACCAATGCTTTGTAGACTGGAACTACTTCTTCGATTTCGGCTGTTGTGGCCGGTCTTCTTGCAGCAGTATAGCCGGTAATTTCGCCTTCTTCGTTCATAACAGGTGTGATGTGGGAATAAACCCAGTAGTAGAGCCCGTCTTTTCTGAGGTTTTTAACGATCCCTGTCCATTCTTTTCCGGAACGTATCGTTTCCCACAATTCTTTAAACGCCGCTTTTGGCATATCCGGATGCCGTACGATATTATGGTTCTTTCCGGTGAGTTCCTGCTTGGTATAGCCTGCAATATTGCAAAAAGTACGGTTTGCATAAGTAATGATACCTTTAAGGTCTGTAGAGCTTACGATCAGCCCGTCTTTGAATCTGTATTCTTGATCTATAGGATCAGGACGTGTCATGAATTTTCCTCCCTTAATGCAGTCTTCCGGCAGAGATTAGTAGAATCTATAATAAGACTTTAGTACAATTAATCTGAAAATGCCATGAAAAAGCTTCTTTTTTTAGTAAAAAATATCAAATAGGCTACAATTCTTCAGTATTATTTTTGATAATACTGGAAATTTTCCTATTTGTAACTTTCTCTATCTCTTCCGCCGAAGCATTCCTAATAGCATCAAAGGTACCGAAATAGTCGATGAGTTTTTTTACGGTGGCTTTACCGATGCCTTTTTGCTTGAGCAGGGAAATTTGTGTGTCCTCTTTACGCTTTTTGTTCTGGTGATACGTGATGGCATAGCGGTGTGCCTCATCACGCTGCCGCTGTATCCAGTGCAGGCGTTTGTCTCCCGGTTTGAGTTCGATGATGCCGCCGGCTGTATAGAGGATATCTTTGGCGGCACCTTTGGCACGGTGTGCTTTTGCATCGAGTTTTTCTTTGGCGATCGCTATGACATCTAAATTGATCTGTGCTTCTTTGAGCAGGGAAAAGGCAAGGTTGAGGTTGGCCTGTCCCCCGTCGAGAATCCAGAGGTCCGGTGCCGGTTCCGTTTTGAAATGTTCGATACGCCGCTTCAGCATTTCGCTCATCTGTCCGTACTCGTCACGCGCATGCAGTGTATAGCGGCGGTAAGCATTTTTGTCCCATTTGTTTTCGTTCCATACTACCATGCCGCCGACCGTAGCGGCTCCCATCATATGGGAATTGTCAAATGTTTCAATACGGTAGGGTATGACAGAGAGATCGAGCAGATCGGCGATCTTCTGTTCCATTACAGTATCACTTTTGGTATTTCGCAGCAGTTCCCGACAGTTCTGAAGTGCCAGCTCGGTCAGTTTTGCTTTGGCTCCCCGCAGAGGGTTTTCTATGACGATCTTTTTTCCGAAACGGCTGCTGAGTGTTTGTGCTACCTGCGGGGCATCTGCAAAACGGTGGGCGGTAAGAATCGTCTGGGCAGTCTGGGGAGTGTCTATCGTATAAAATTCAAGCAGTGCCTGTTTATAGGCTTCATTCTCTTCAAAAATATGGGTATGCCTGAAGTAGTTATAGGCACTGGAGATAATTTTGCCTTGGCGCATAAAAAGCTTGACGACCACGCCCCGTTCATCACCGTTGAGAATAGCGAAAATATCAAGATCCGTCTGCTTGGCAAGGTCGATGTCGGAACGAACGGTCAGTGCCGAGATCGCTTCTATATTGTCACGCAGTGCAGCTGCCTCTTCAAAACGTTCCTGAATGGCCAGCCTGCCCATTTTCTCTTTGAGGGCATCTGTCAGTTTCCTTCGTTTGGTAATGGCTGTTTTGGCTTCCTGTACGATTTGGTTGTACTCCTCCGGAGAGATACGCCCCTCACAGGGGGCAAGACATTTGTGTATCTGAAAAAAAAGACAGGCTTTGCCTTCGCGAAGACAGGCTTTCTTCTGTACCAGAGGATAGACTTCATACAGGGCATCAAAAAGGGCTCTTCCTCCGGAAGGGAAAGGGCCGTAGTAGGTGATATCTCTGCCTTTGACCACTTTGCGTGTGATCTCAAAACGCGGATAGGCTTGTGATTCATCGATATAGATATACGGATAGGTCTTGTCATCCCTTAACAGGATGTTGTATTTGGGTTTCAGCTGTTTGATCAGGGAATTTTCCAAAATGAGCGCATCTTCTTCGCTCCCGACAACAACATAGTCAAGGCGTACCGCTTCATGCAGCATTTTGATAATGCGGGGGCTCTGGGCCGGGTTGACAGAAAAATCAGGGGTAAAACGCCAGTAGCTTTTGACCCTGTTCCTGAGGTTTTTGGCCTTTCCGACATACAGCAGTCTGTCCTGTGCATCAAAATACTGATAGACACCCGGAGAAGGGGGAAGGGATTTGATGGTGGAAATCATGAATGCTGCCCCCGGATCTGTGCTTTGATGGCTTCGAATTTGGCCTTGATGTCTTCATCCAGGCTTTCAATACAGAAATCAGGGGAAGCCAGTTCATTATAGAACGGAACGGTAGCGTTTTGACTGCTGTGTTGGATGACTGAACGGTATTTGCTGTGGAAGACCACCACTTTCTGTGCCCGCAGCATTTTACAGCTTTTGTCTATGTCGGAAAGCTGTGTTAATACGCTCTTTAATATATCTTTATTATAATTGAGTTCCATTTTGAAGCCCGGATGTGTTACGGCTACAAAAAGTGTCTCGTTCCGTATGTAGACAAATGCAATGGCTTTTTGCCACTTTGCACCAAGCAGGGAGAGATATTTTTTGTAACAGGCATGCTGTTTCAAAGATTTAAACTGAGGTTGGTCGGTAAGATGAGAGAGAATCATAGACGCTTTTTTCATGCAATGATTATAGCATCACTTTGCTGTATCGTTTTGTCGGGATGCGGTTACAAGACAAATCCGGTCTATGTGCCGGATACCAATCAGACAAAGAAATGAAAAAATACAGAGGAGCTTTGAGCACCCTGCGGAACAAAGGATCTTTTTGAATAAGTATGATGTATTGATAATCGGGGCGGGTATTGCAGGTTTGTATGCCGCTATGCAGCTTCCAGAAAGCAAAAAAGTATTGGTGGTCTGTAAAGATATTCCCTGGGAATGCAATACCTTTTATGCTCAGGGCGGAATGGCGACAGCACTGGATGAAAACGACGTGCCCCTGCATGTCTCCGACACGATGGCTGCAGGTGCATATCATAATATAAAAGAAGCAGTTGAAATACTTTCCCGGACTTCCCTCGAGACGACACCGGATATTATTGCCAAAGGGATGGCATTTGACCGTGCTGCGGACGGAAAACTGCTCTATACCAAAGAAGCAGCACATTCGGTAGCACGTATTATCCATGCCGGCGGGGATGCAACAGGGCGTTATATGCACTACTTTATGATGCTGCAGAACAGGCACAAGCTGCAGAAAAACACGCTGGTCTATGATCTGCTCATCGAAAACGGAAGATGTTACGGTGTAAAGGCAACGGTCAATTATGAACCGACGACCATTTATGCGGATGATGTGATCATCGCATCCGGAGGGGTGGGGTCGCTTTATGCGTACAATACCAATTCCCGTACGGTCTCTGCCGACATTCACGGTATTTGTGTGGAAAAAGGGATTGAACTTGCCGATATGGAATTCATGCAGTTTCACCCGACAGTTTTTGTTGATACACCTTTTGCAAGAAAACTTCTCCTGACTGAAGCGCTTCGCGGGGAAGGTGCCCACATCATAGACGAAGACGGAGAGCGTTTTCTGTTTGAATATGACGAACGTGGGGAGCTTGCCAGCCGGGATATTGTATCCAGGGGTATTTTCAAGCATAAACGCAATACGGGAAAACAGGCTTATCTTGATTTCTCGATGTTCGAAGCGAAATGGTTTGAACACCGTTTTCCGAATATTACACATACTTTTGCCGGACTGGGATATCATTTTCCCAAAGACAAAGTGCCTGTTTCTCCGGCTTTTCACTATGCCAACGGAGGGATCAAATGCGATGTGAACGGCTGCATTCCAGGTATGGAAGGGCTATATGTGATAGGTGAAGCAGCACGCACCGGCGTACACGGTGCCAACCGTCTTGCCTCCAATTCGCTGCTTGAAGCAGCGGTTTTTGCCAAGCGTGCAGTCGATCACCTCTTGGGCAGAGAACACCAGCAGATAAAAACACCTGAATTTGAGAAAGATTACGGTAATATTCTGCACAAAGAAAATGATAAATCCTATAAACAGAAACTGCGTCAGGTGATGTGGGAGGATATAGGGATTATCAGAACGACCCGGGGACTTCTTGAGGCGAAAAATCTGATCTATGATATGAAAAACCATGAGATAGGACGACTGCTTCAACTGCGTCTCAATACCGCATCTGCCATTGTGGATGCGGCATTGGCGCGTACGGAATCTCTGGGGTCGCACTATATCGAGTCTGAGTAAGACTGTACGATGTACAGTACCATATATACAGGAGAAAGAATGACAGAAGCAGCAGCACATTTGGATTTGACGACGACGTGGGTGGGGATACTTTCCCTTATCCTGTTTGTCGCCGCATACTATTTCATCGCCGCAGAAGACAAGTTCCAGATCAACAAAGCAAAACCGGCCCTGCTTGCAGGTACAGGTATCTTTATGCTTATCGGGGTTTATTATGCTATGAACGGACTTGACGGACACAGGCTGGAGCATGAGGTTGAACTGCTGATCTATGAGATCGCCGGTATCTTCTTCTTCCTGATGGTGGCCATGACATACATTGAAGCCATGATCGACCGTGGTGTGTTCTCGGCACTTCGCTATAACCTTGTTTCCAAGGGCTACAGTTATAAAAAGCTTTTCTGGGTGACGGGTCTGCTGGCTTTTTTCATTTCTCCTGTGGCAGACAACCTGACAACGGCACTGATACTTTCAACCGTACTGATCACGATCGACAAGGAGAATAAAGCCTTTTTGGTTCCCGGAGCGATCAATATCGTTGTCGCTGCCAATGCCGGAGGTGCCTGGTCTCCGTTCGGCGATATTACAACATTGATGGTATGGGTGGACGGAAAAGGTGCCTTCAATGAATTCCTCTATCTTTTCCCGGCGTCTATCCTTGGGTGGTATGTAACAGCATTTCTTCTAAGCCGTTTTGTGCCTGAGGGCAAGCCCCCGTTCAATGCAGAAGAGAAAAAAGCAGTGATCCTTGAAGGCGGAAAACAGATTATCGGTCTTTTCGCCCTGACGATCGTTTTGGCTGTTGTTTCACACCAGGTACTCCATCTGCCTGCCATGTGGGGAATGATGTTTGGTCTGGCACTTTTGAAAATGTATGTGTACTACATTAATCAGAATTCCGGTCCGACAAAGCTCAATGCTTTTTCATGGATCGCGCACATAGAGAATGATACACTGCTCTTCTTCTTTGGTATTCTTGCGGCGGTCGGGGGCCTTCATTTTCTCGGGTTCCTCGAATACTTCACGGCACTGTACGATAAATTCGGTCCGACAAGCGTGAATATCGGTGTCGGTTTCCTTTCTTCTGTAGTCGACAACGTTCCGGTAATGTCCGCAGTACTCAAGGCAGAGCCGAATATGGGTGCATTTGCCAAAGAACAGTGGATGCTGGTAACCCTGACCGCAGGTGTGGGCGGTTCACTCATTTCGTTCGGATCGGCAGCAGGTGTCGGTGTCATGGGCAAATTGCAAGGTATCTATACGTTTAGCTCCCATATGAAATATGCCTGGACCATTCTGGTCGGATATATCATTTCAATAGCAGTCTGGTATTTCCAGTTTATCGTACTGCATATCGGATAATTAAAGGATGTCATTAATGAAACAAGTACCTGTCTTAGTTCTGGATTTCGGTTCCCAGTACACGCAGCTCATTGCACGCAAACTCAGAGAATCGGGTGTCTATACTGAAGTTGTACCATATCGTGAAAAGATTGAAGATATCAAAGCAAGAAAACCGCAGGGGATCATTCTCTCCGGTGGACCCGCTTCTGTCTATGCAGAGGACGCCTACAAACCGGATGATGCTATTTGGGATTTGGGGCTGCCTATTTTGGGAATCTGCTACGGCATGCAGCTGATCACACAGCATTTCGGCGGTTCTGTTATTCCCGCAGACCATCATGAATACGGCAAAGCAAAACTGCATATCGAGAATGAACATTCTCCCATTTTCAAAAATGTGACACAGGATTCTATTGTATGGATGAGTCACGGTGACAGGGCGGAAAGGCTTCCTGAAGGGTTTGAAGTGGTGGGTACCAGTGAAAATTCGCCCTATGCGGCCATTGCTGATGAAAATCGCAAGATCTATGCTTTTCAATTCCATCCCGAAGTCCATCATTCGCAAGAAGGTACACAAATGCTGAAAAATTTTGCCAAGCATATCTGCGGATGCGAAAGTACCTGGAATATGGGCTCTTTCGCTAAAGAGAAGATCGCAGAAATTAGAGCGCAGGTCGGTGACAAAAAAGTACTTTGCGGTGTAAGCGGCGGAGTGGATTCATCGGTGGTTGCGGCGATGCTGCATGAAGCACTTCCCAAAGAACAGCTTATCTGTGTATTTGTAGATCAGGGACTCCTTCGCAAAGATGAGGCGGAGCAGGTACAGGCGATGTTCAGAATGCTTGATATCCCCCTTATCACTATTGATGCAAAAAAAGAATTCATGGAAGCACTTGCGGGTGTGACCGATCCTGAAACGAAACGAAAAGTGATCGGTGAGAAATTTATAGAAGTTTTTGATGAGGAGGCGAAGAAGCATACCGATGTCAGTTTCCTTGCACAGGGAACACTGTACACGGATGTCATTGAGTCTGTTTCCGTCAAAGGTCCTTCCAAAACCATCAAATCACACCATAATGTGGGCGGGCTTCCGGACTGGATGACCTTTGAGCTCGTAGAACCTTTGAGAGAGATATTTAAAGATGAGGTCAGAAAGCTGGGACTTGAACTCGGGCTTCCCAAAGACATGATAGGCAGACATCCTTTCCCTGGTCCCGGTCTGGCTATTCGTGTCATGGGTGATGTGAACGAAGAAGCGCTCAGCCTGCTTCGTGAGTCAGATGCTATTATGCAGGAAGAACTCAAAGCGACCGGCTACTACGATAAAGTATGGCAGGCATTTACCGTGCTTCTGAACGTACAGTCAGTGGGTGTGATGGGTGACAACCGTACCTATGACAATACCGTTTGTATCAGAATGGTAGAATCTGTCGACGGCATGACGGCTACCTTTGCGCACGTACCGCACGATGTACTGGAAGGAATGAGCAGACGCATTATCAATGAGATCGACGGGATCAACCGTGTGGTGTATGATATTTCCTCCAAGCCACCAGCCACCATCGAATGGGAATAACTTGCTCCTTATTTTGCATCATCTTTGGATGATGTGACGCAGTCACTTACTTCTGAATAAGCTCCTTCGCACAAACATCCAAACCTGATACAAACTAAGGGCAAGTGACTTTCATGCTTTACTACATCTTTGACCAAACGGTTTCGTTTTGTTCGGTCAAAGATACGGCAAATTAATGGCATTATCCTGTTTCACATCTTATTGCATCTGTGAGGGGTGTTTAGTCACTTCTGACGGACACCTATCTGCTGTCACAGCCTTTCTTCCCCCTTCAGCTAATTCCTGCTATACTATTTCCAAAAAAGGGGATATTGATGAAGAGAACATTAATAATGGCACTTCCTGTAGTGGGAATGTTTATGACGGGATGTAACCAGACACCGGATATACCGTTTGTTGACAGCGGCAAAAAGACCAGTGAATGTATCGTTCTTGACGAAAAACTGGTCAAGGTAGATAAATTTACATCCAAGATCAGAAGTTTGCCTGCCTCACAGGTACAACCTTATCTGGCAACCCTGCCCAGCTATTGGATCACGAGCAGTGTGGAAAAAAGAATTGTCCTGAGGGATGCAGCGAGGAAAAAACAGCAGCTTCTGGCTGAAAAGCAAAAGATGGAATGTCCGCCTGCCAAATAACCATTTTACAATATACGGATCGATTTAGCTGCTGAACATTTTCGGAAAGATGAAAAAGTCCATTTTAGCCTGATGTGTTCTGACGGCTTTCCATGTGTTTGTCTTTAAAGTGAGACCGACGATACCGAGTGTCGGAATATTATCAATATATTCTGATGTCAGTCTATTGCTGAATTCGGTTATTTCCGGATTATGCCCCACCAAAAAAATATGCGTATATCGTTCATCCGTATTTCGGAGCCTTTCCAGCATTTCTTCCGGCTCTGTGAAATAGAGTGTCTTATCGAAAATGATCTCCCCCTCATACCCAAGCACTTTTGCCAACCCTTTCGCCGTTTTCTTTGCACGTTTTGCCGCAGAAGAAAGTATGAGGTCGGGCATGATACCTTTTTTCTTCAATGCTTTTGCCATCAGTGAAATGGAGCGTTTGCCCCTTTTGTTCAAGCCCCGGTCAAAGTCATTTTTGCCCGGGTCGCTCCAGTCTGATTTTGCATGTCTGATCAAATATAGTTTTTTCATAAAAACAGTATACCAAAAGTAGAATAAATCAGGAAACAAATGATACTTTAGTCACTTTCGCTAAAGTATCTTTCAAGAAAACTTGAAATTTATCTAAAAATATACTATAATCCCACAAAAATAAGACAACTTAGGAGAAGCACATGGCAAAACATCAGTTTCAAACAGAAATAGGACAGCTTTTAAAGCTTATGACCCACTCGCTCTATTCGAACAAAGAGATATTTATAAGAGAGTTGGTTTCAAACGCGAGTGACGCGCTGGACAAATTCAATTACCTTTCTTTAACGGATGAGAAATTCAAAGAGGAGAACTGGAGCGGGAAGATTTCCATCAAACTTGACAAAGAGGACAATTCATTGACGATCGGTGATAACGGGATCGGTATGAATGAGGAAGACTTGATGGACAATCTCGGGACCATTGCAAAATCGGGTACGAAAGCCTTTATGGAGAATCTTACCGGTGATGCGAAAAAAGATTCCAATCTTATTGGACAGTTCGGGGTAGGTTTTTACTCGGTATTCATGGTGGCTGAAAAGGTCGATGTCATTTCGAAAAAAGCCGGAGAAGATCAGGCCTATATGTTCTCTACGGACGGAACAGGTGAATATGAGGTCAAGCCGGTCACGAAAGATGAACACGGAACGGTCATTTACATCAAACTCAAAGAAGATGAAAAAGAGTTCCTTGACAAATGGAGAGTACAGGAAGTTGTCAAGAAGTACTCCAATCATATCGCCTATCCGATCATGCTGAACTATACAGAAGAAGAGACAACAGGCGAAGGTGAGGAAAAAGAGACCAAGACGGTTCAGAAATCCGAGCAGATCAATGAAGCAACGGCACTCTGGACACTGCCGAAGTCCGAACTGAAAGAGGAAGACTACATCGAGTTCTATCAGACCCTTTCCCATGGTGATGATGAGCCGTTGACCTACCTGCATAACAAGGTAGAGGGTGCTAATGAATTTACAACACTGTTCTATATTCCCAAAACAGCACCGATGGATCTCTACAGAGCGGACTATCAGCCGGGTGTAAAACTCTATGTCAAGCGCGTTTTCATTACCGACGATGACAAAGAACTGCTGCCTCCGTATCTGAGATTTGTCAAAGGGATCATCGATTCAGAAGATCTTCCGCTCAATGTATCTCGTGAGCTGCTTCAGGAGAACAGGATCCTTGCCAACATTAAACAGAACTCCGTCAAGAAGATCCTCGGGGCGATCAAAAAACTCGACAGCGAGAAGATGGAGATATTTACGGAACAGTACAACAGGGTGGTCAAAGAGGGTATCTATACGGACCATACCAACAAAGAGACACTGCTTGAGATCGTCAGATACAAGAGTTCTATGGAAGAAGGCATGATCTCCCTTGATGACTATATTTCACGCGGGGATTCAGAGAAGAAAGAGATCTATTACATTGTAGGCGAAGATGAGAAGGTATTGAGAAATTCACCGCTGCTCGAAGCTTATAAAAAGGCGAATATTGAAGTGCTCATCATGGATGACAATGAAGTGGACAGTATTGTTTCCCCTATGATCGGTTCCTATAAAGAGTGGACATTCAAGGATATCACTACGATAGAAGCACCGGACAGCAAAACGGAAGAGGAAAAAGAGGAGATCAGCAAAGAGTTCAAGCCGTTGACGGACAAGATCAAAGAGATATTGGGCGATGAAGTCAAAGAAGTGAAGATTTCTACACGTTTGACCGACAGTCCATCCTGTGTACTCAAAGATGCTTCGGACCCTATGGCAGGGATGGCGGCGATGTTCGCACAAATGGGGCAGGAGATGCCGGAGATCCCGCTTATTCTTGAAATCAATCCGGACCATAAAATGATCAAAAAACTTGAGAATGTAAAAGAAGATGCGCTTTTCAAAGATCTTGCATGGATCCTTCTTGACTCCGCCAAGCTTTCGGAAGGTCTGGAGCCGAAAGACAAAGGTGCCTTTGCCCAAAGAGTGGCCAATCTTGCAACAAAAGTAGTATCATAAAATGTGACACAGGCGGCCTTTCCCGTCTGTGCCAATATGTTTCATTTTAATTTTCACATGTTATAATCTTCACCATTCAAAGCTATAGGATATTACTTGAAAAAACAGATATTACCGCAAAAAATGTCACCGCAGAAAAAAGCTACAGCTGTTTCAACCAGTGTGGCAACACTGCTTGTGTTCGTCAAACTCACGATCGGTATTGCCAGCGGTTCCGTAGCGGTATTGGCTTCAGCCATCGACTCGCTTCTTGATATGGCAGTATCCATGTTCAATTTTTTTGCCATTAAAAAGTCGGAAGAAGACCCGGATGATTCGTATCATTACGGCAAAGGAAAAATTCAGGCGATTGCTTCCGTGATAGAGGGAACGGTTGTAACTGTTTCGGGATTATATATTATTTATCTGGCGATCGAAAAACTCTTGCATGAAAGTGCGACAAAACTGTTGACCCCTTCTATTCTGGCCATGATATTTTCTATTGTTGTCACGTATATTCTGGTTCAGTATCTGCTGCGTATTTCCAAAGAAACTGACAATCTTGTGATCAAAGCGGATGCACTGCATTACAAAACGGACCTCTGGAGCAATGCTGCGGTGCTTTTATCGCTGGGGCTGGTCTATCTGACCGATATTCATGCCATTGATGCGATCTTCGGCCTGGGGATCGGCCTCTATATTATCTACTCAGCGTATGAAATTATTGTGGAAGGTATTGAAATACTGCTTGACAAGGCACTGGACGGCAAAATGGTCGCCAGTATCGGGGAAATTATTTCAACCCATCCTGAAGTAACGAGTTATCACTGGCTGAAAACACGAACAGACGGAACCACGAATTTTGTGGAGTTTCATATGGTGCTTCGGCCTGATATGCCACTGCTTGAAGCCCATCGTATCGCAGAAGAAGTGGAAGACAGGATCATGGAACTCGATCATAAAAGGCGCTGGATGATCACCCCGCATTTCGACCCGTATGACGATGAAGAGATCAATACAGCCATGCTGCATGGAAAACCGCTGTCCGATCTGGGAAAAGTCAGTCATTGATGTCAGGCACAAGACCGATTTACCTGCTTTCCCCCACCCCCGGGGCAGATACTGTTTCTCTGCCCATGATCCGCTTCTCAAGGGTGGCGGATACGATCGATTTTAATGACTGTGATACTTTAATGTTCACCTCCAAACAGGCGGTCGTGACAGCAGATACAATTGACCTGCGTTGGAAAAAATATCCTTCCATCGCCATAGGCGGGGCAACAAAAAAACAGATAGAAATGCTGGGAGGGAAGGTACTGTATCATCCTGAATCCTATTACGGATCTGTTCTCAGCCGTGATATCATATCACAGTTCTCGGAGAGAAAAATTCTTTATCTCCGTCCCAGAGAGATTTCTTTTGATTCTAAAGAATTCCTGCAAAAAGCAGGCATTGTACTGCGTGAACAAATTATTTATGAAACCGGCTGTATC
The DNA here is from genome assembly GCF_015493435.1 of Sulfurovum sp. Taxonomy (GTDB): domain Bacteria; phylum Campylobacterota; class Campylobacteria; order Campylobacterales; family Sulfurovaceae; genus Sulfurovum. Next base: position 17,078 of record NZ_WGDD01000060.1, on the reverse strand, counting down.
GCCTATGGTGAAGATGGGAAGCCTGCCAGAAATGCCATTGTTATTTTTACCTCTCCTTCAACCATCCATTGTTTTCTCCGGAACTTCAGGTGGGATCCAAGCTATACGGCTGTGGTGATAGGAAATGCAACACTGGCCCATCTGCCGGAGGAAGCACATTATGCTGTGGCGGACAAACCTCTGATCTCTGCCTGTATTGAAAAAGCAAAATCACTGTAAAAAGTGTTTTTTAGGCAGAATATTATTCACTTCTAACAGCAAATAGGGTATAATCTATTTAACCTGAGTGGTTCGATAACTGTATATGGGGTCCAACATTAATCTTAGTGGGACATGTAGCAGACTGGTGTGTAGGCATTTTCGTTCGAGCGGGGCAACCCGCGAGAAATTGCCTCCTAAAGGCCTGCTCTCTCCTGCACCGTTGGCTTTTTAGGGCCGACTTTAACAGAACGGCCACTCGGGCCCTTTATTAGCGGTGATTCTTGCACGCATAGGACTTCCAAAAAGGCCATTGACGAACGGGGAGTTCGCCTTCAAACCTTTTTGAAAATCCTCTACGCACAATGATCTCTACTACTAAAACCCCTTGCTTATACTATTAACTTTTAAATTTTTCGGAGAAAATCATGGATGTATTGATCATAGGTTCTGGAGGTAGAGAGTACTCTATCGGTTTGGCACTTCAAAAAGACGAAAATGTAGATAAGATCTACTTCGCTCCCGGAAACGGTGCAACAGATATGCTGGGCGAGAACCTGGGTATCAGTGATTTCAATGCACTGGCGGATTTTGTAGAAGCCAAGGGGGTGGACCTGACGATTGTCGGTCCGGAAGCTCCTTTGGTTGAAGGGATCGTCGATGTATTCAAGGCCCGGGCTTTGACGATCTTCGGCCCTACGGCCAAAGCGGCACAGCTGGAAGGTTCCAAGATCTTTATGAAAAATTTTCTTGCCCGCCACAATGTACCTACCGCGAGATACATAGAAACAGATCTGCTCGAAGAAGCATATAAATTCATCAATACCCTTAACGCACCTATCGTCGTGAAAGCCGACGGGCTCTGCGGCGGCAAAGGGGTCATTATCGCGCAAAGCCGTGATGAGGCGAAAAAGGCAGCAGGTGAAATGCTTTCGGGAAACTCTTTCGGTGAAGCAGGGACTTCCATTGTGGTCGAAGAATTTCTTGACGGTTATGAACTCTCCGTCTTTGCGATCTGTGACGGAAAAGATTATGTGGTACTGCCTGCGGCACAAGACCACAAAAGACTGCTGAACAATGATGAAGGCCCCAATACAGGCGGCATGGGAGCCTACGCACCGACACCGTTGGTCAATGATGAGATTTATGCAAAACTGGACGAACGCGTTATCAAGCCGACGCTCAAAGGGATGGAAGAAGAAGGGATGCCGTTTACCGGTGTACTTTTCATTGGTGTCATGGTGGTCAAAGGCGAGCCGATCATACTTGAATACAATGTACGTTTCGGTGATCCGGAATGTGAAGAGTTGATGCCGCTGCTCAAGTCGCCGGCAAGTGAACTTTTTTACAAAGCGGCGACGGGTGATCTTCCTTCCGCGAAGATCGAGTTTTATGACAAATATGCTGTAGGTGTTGTGATGGCAAGCAAAGATTATCCCTATAAATCGTCAGAACCTGCGGAGATCATAGTTGATGATATTCATCATCCTGATCTTGAAGGCAATGCGCATATTTCTTATGCCGGTGTAAGCCGGGATGAAGAGGGTAAACTCTATGCGACCGGAGGACGTGTACTTGTCTGTGTCGGTTTGGGCAACAGCATAGCGGAAGCGCAGAAACGTGCCTATATGCTTGTGGGCCAGGTTCATTTTGCCGGAAAACAGTGCCGAACTGATATTGCTTATCAGGCACTTTAGGACAGGTAATGACCCATCAAGAGGCGCAGGCTACTGTTTTTTTCTCTCTGTTGAAATATGCTATCCGCTTTTGCAGTAGTCAATGATGCCAAAAATACTTTTTCTTCCTCTCTGCTTTGCTGCATCCTGTACTCTCTATGCTTCCAGTGTTCCGAAAGATGCTGCACACACCAAAATAGAAATTACGGCAAATCACTTAAACTCAAGCAAAACAACAGTGACTGCTACAGACGGGGTCGTGGTCTATTATCAGGATTCTGTCATCAGGGCTGACAGGGTAGTTTACAATAAAGAAACACATTTGCTGATGCTTGACGGTGATATTGAGATGATAGGATACCGGGGAACCAAAGAACATATATCTCATATGGAAATACATACGAATAGCAGGGAAGTCACTTTTAAAGAGCTCTTTCTTGTCAGTCAAAATGATGTGTGGATGTTTACACAGCAGGCAGAGAAAAAAGAAGGGAACTATACGTTTGGAGAAACGGTGCTTTCGAGCTGTGAAGTGACAGACCCTATATGGAAAATGGTTGCTTCGCGTGCAAGTTATGACAGTACAGAAAAATATATGAAAGCGTATGATACCAAGATATATTTCAAAGATGTACCGGTTTTTTATACGCCCTATATGGCTTTTTCAACAGACAGGGAGCGGCGTTCAGGGCTGCTGTTTCCTTTCATAGGATATCGGGCGAATGAAGGTCTCATTTATGAACAGCCGATTTACTGGGCGATCAGTACGAATATGGACCTGGAACTCAATCCGCAGATACGAACGAACCGGAGTCTTGGAATGTACAGTACTTTCCGTTTTGTAGACAGCGACCATTCTTCCGGACAGATAAGGGCAGGATATTTTCAGGACAGTGCAGCCTATCAGCAGCGGTATCATACACAAAAACGTGCGCATTACGGGGCAGAGATACAATACAATTCAACCAAACTCATCAGTGATCTTCTGGGAGGAGGGTTTGAGGATGAGCTGTATGTCAATACGATCTATTTGAACGATATAGAATATTTGAACCTTCAGAAAAGTACGTTCGGAAATTTTGGACAGGTGCCTATCCAGGAATCCAGAATAAATTATTTTCTGGCCGATGATACATATTATCTTGGCTTGAATGCAAAATATTTTATTGATACCAGGCTTGAGAACAATAACAAGACCATTCAGCAGCTTCCGGCAATACAGCTGCATCAATATCTTGACAAACTTATCTGGAACAATCTTACCTACAGCATCGATGCCCAATTGAAAAATTTTGACAGGATTGAAGGCTCTACCATGAAACAGGTCGAGATGAAAGTACCTTTTGAATTTACAACTGCCTTTCTGGATGATTTTCTCAATCTCTCTCTGGGCGAGACTCTTTACTATAACAAATCATTTTTTGGCAACGCAGAATATGCCCATAATGAATTTCAGTATTTCAATAATTACCACAGTGCCAAACTTTTTTCAGATTTGACAAAGCAGTATGATACCTTTATTCATGTACTTCAGCCCTCTCTTGAATATATCCTGCCAGGATCAGAGTACCAAAGTCCTGTTGGTTTTGATGCGCTGAGCAAAGAGCAGAAAGAATTGTTTGTGCTCAGACCGAGAGAAGAATATTATGCATTTTCCCTGAGCCAGTACTTTTATGATACCCATATGAATTTGAAATTTTATCAGCGGATTTCACAGCGGTATTATGTAGACAGGAAATACAAATTTTCCGACCTCAGTAATGAAATGCAGTACAACTGGAATCAGTGGCAGTTCTACAGTGACATAACCTATGCATTTGAATTTCATGAGATCCGGGAATCTTCCACACGGGTCACACTGAACGAAAACACTTATAATTTTTCACTCAGCCATACTTTCAAACAGCAGCTTGCAGATGATATGATGACGGTATCCGCCAATGATATCAATCTTAATTTCGGGTATCGGTGGAATGAGAAAATCCGGCTATACGGCGGACTGACATACAATATCGATACATCAGAAAGCAAACAGTGGCTTTTCGGCGGAAAGTATACACAGGATTGCTGGGGAGTGAATGCTGCATTAAGACAGGATATTACTCCCCGTCCGGAGGGAGAAGCGACTACGGAGAACAGTTTCTATATACAATTTGATTTTAAACCGTTTGTCAGTCTCGGATCGGCGAGTTTTCAATGATGCCGTTCCCCATGCAAGAGATCGAATCTGCCCTGGAAATACTTGACCTGCCCAAACTGGTCACCAAAGCAGATATCAAACGTCAGTACCGATATCTTGCCAAAAGGCATCATCCCGATCTCGGCGGTGATCCCCGGAAAATGGATCAGATCAACCAGGCATACGCATTATTGATGAAGTATATAGAAGAGTTTCGTTATACTTTTGATGAAAATGAAGTGAGTAAACAATTTCCCGGAGCGCAGCATGCTGAACAGTTCAAACCCTGATATTTATTTTGAAAACAGAAAAGATGCAGCAGATAAACTGCTCGAAACGCTGCCGCTTGAACTGCTGCGCAGCAATGAGACCGTAGTGATCGGAGTGAGTGAAGGAGGAGTCTATTTTGCGGACCAGATCGCTAAAGCGACCGGTGCCCAGATGGATATTCTGCTGACCGAACCTATTCTGGCACCCAATAATCATGAATTGGCCATAGCCATGGTTTCGGAAACAGAGGACCTTGTTATGCATAAAGCACTGATAGATGCCTTTGGGATCAGTGAAGACTATGTCTATGCAGAAGCGGAAAGAAAGTATGAAGAGGAAGTGCTTTCCTATGTGTACAAATACAGAAAGGGAAAAGAGCTTGCCTCTCTAAGCGGCAAATATGTTGTTCTGGCCGATGAGTGCATAGAAACCGGTCTCACTATGATGGTGGCACTCAAATCAGTGATAGGAGAAGATGCGAAAAACATCTATATTGCCACACCCATACTTGACAAGGGGGTTTACCAAAACCTTCTTTCCGTGTGTGATGGCGTTTTCTGCCCTTATAAAATACAGGACTATATTTCGATAGAATACTATTATAGGGAATTTGGCGCTCTTGCATATGAAGATGTGATGCAGATTGTAGAACGGCAAAATATCAAAAAAATATAAATTAACAAAAGGAATCAATACAATGAATGAACAGATCGTCGAAATAAATTTGAATAATCTTGATGAAAAATATGCGTTTAACAAAATTGCCAAACAGGCAAGCGGAGCAGTGATGTACCGGCAGGGGAAAGCGGTGCTGATTGCCGCTGTGGCAGTTGATGAAAAAGCGGTTGATGAAGATTTTCTTCCCTTGACAGTCCAGTATATGGAACGTTCCTATGCGGCAGCGAAAATACCGGGAGGATTCATCAAAAGAGAAACAAAGCCCGGTGATTTTGAAACGCTGACCTCCCGAATAGTGGATCGTTCGCTGCGTCCGCTTTTTCCCAAAGGGTTCAATTATCCTGTAACGATATCGATCATGGTGGTCAGCAGTGACAGTGAGGTTGATATGCAGGTCGCTGCACTGCATGCTGCCAATGCAGCGTTTTATGTTTCCGATATCTCTGTCGAAAAAAGTATCGCTGCCGTCAGAGTAGGCAAGATCGATGATGCATTGGTACTCAACCCGACACTGAGCCAGCAGGATGAAAGTGTCCTTGACCTGCTTGTGGTAGGTTCCGGCAAAGATATTGTAATGATTGAAATGCGTACGATGGCGTCAGAAAAGATTGATGATGTCGAAATGGATATGATCGATCCTATGATGGGAGGAATGCCGCTGATCCTGGAACATCAGGAATGCAACGAACTTGAGAATGAGGCGCTGGTAGATGCGATCGCATTTGCCGCCAAAGCGATTGAATCGGCCAGTACAGCATTTGAAAAAGCATTTGCACCATCTATGAGAGAAGGGCTTGGCCTTGTACTGGCGGCAGAAAAAGCAGACGAAGCGCTTTACAGCTATATAGAAGAGCATTACAGTGAAGCGGTAGAAAAAGCTATTTCCCATATGGCAAAGAGCGAACGTTCCACCGAATTGAAAAAAGTACGTACCGCTATTATGGAAGCCTTGGAAGCGGAAGGAAAAGAGAGTGACAAAACACTGGTTTCCAAAGTACTGGAGCAATACAAGTCAACAGTCGTGCGTACAATGATACTTGAAAAATCCCTGCGGGCGGACGGCAGAGAGCTTGATGAGGTAAGACCGATCAGTATCGAGACCAACATCCTTCCTTCGGTACATGGGTCATGTCTTTTTACCCGCGGGCAGACACAGGTTCTGGTCACTGCGACACTCGGAGACAAAAAGCATGCACAAATGTTTGAATTGATCACCGATAAAAATACACAGACCGAGCATTTTATGGTGCACTACAATTTCCCCGGCTATTCCGTCGGAGATGCAAAATTCATAGGTGCCCCGGGTCGAAGAGAACTGGGACACGGGAATTTGGCCAAAAGAGCACTCGAACCGGTCCTTCCGCTTGAATATGATGGAACGATCCGTCTGGTTTCGGAAGTACTTGAGAGCAACGGTTCCTCTTCCATGGCGACGATATGCGGCGGCGCACTGGCATTGCGTGCAGCAGAAGTCGATATGGTGGAATTGGTAGCCGGTATTGCGATGGGACTTGTTGCAGAGGGAGATAAATATGCTGTATTGACGGATATCATGGGACTGGAAGATCATGACGGTGATATGGATTTTAAAGTAGCAGGAACACGAAAAGGTATTACCGCACTTCAAATGGATATCAAACTGGGCGGAATTGACTTGAATATCCTTAAAGATGCACTTGAAAAAGCGGCTAAAGGAAAAGACCATATTTTAACGATTATGGAAGACGCTGAACAGAAGATGGAAGCGAGTCAGGCACTGCCGAGCACAGAGCATTTCAGCATCAACCCCCAAAAGATCGCTGATATTATCGGAAAAGCAGGTGCAACGATTCGTGATATTATCGAAAAGTTCGAAGTGAGTATCGATCTTGACCGTGATAAAGGCGGTGTCAAGCTTTCCGGCCATGACAAAGAAAAAGTAGCTGCGGCTAAAGAACATATTGAAAAAATAGCCAATGCGCCTGTACGAAAACAGATGCAGTATGAAGTAGGAAAAACTTATGTCGGCAAGGTCAAAAAAATCGTTGACTTTGGCATCTTTGTCGAAATGCCGGATGGTTTTGATGCCCTTCTGCATATTTCCAAGGTAGCGAAAGAGAGGGTAAATGATCTTCATGAACGTTACCATGAAGGAGATGATATCAGTGTGGTCGTTATGGAGCAGAAAGGCAAGAAGGTTGAACTGGCGACGCCGGAATATCTGGCATAAAAAGCAGGTGTCTCTGTGACGCCTGCTCCGTATCTCAGTTAGCCATGTGAGGTTTTATGGGCTTCATAGTTTTAAGATACTGCTTGATATACCCTTTTTTGACTTTAGACTCATGATAGCCGCTTTTTCTCAGATCATAATAGACAAAAGGGAGATAATGTTCTCTCGTAACGACTACTTTGGTGCCTTTCTTTGCCCACTTGAACATGGTTGCAGCCCCCTTTTCACCTACGTGAATACACCCGTGGGACATACCGTCGTCATTTCCCATATGAATGGCATGACCCTGATGGGTGAACCAGAGTGAGAAGTCCATATTGTTGATCCCGCTGGCTTCCGGATGTGCTTTTGACATATAGAAACGTTCTTTTCTGAAAATAGGGAAAATACCCGATGGTGTTTCGTGCCCTTTGGCTCCGGAAGAGATAGATGCAGCCCACCAGACAACACCGTCTCTGTCTACGGCATAAGCAATTCCGTCGGCTCCTTTTTCCCTGAGAGAAACCACAATATAGTCCTGGCCGGAAAGGTCAACGATCTTTTCTTTTCCATGGTCAACCACGGCAAATCTGCTTTTACTGAGCGGGAACACTTTGCTTGTAGGGTCACCGGCAAGTGTATATTGTGTCAAGAGCATCCATCCGATACTCATCATCAAGAATTTTTTCATCTTTTCTCCTGGGTTCAATTTGAATTATTATATTCACTTTATATGCAACTTAACATTAAATAACATTTTCTCTGATATAATTTTTTAAAACATATTGAGAAAAAGGAAGAAAATGAAACGCATATTCACAGGAATGATAGGAACCGTAGGTATATTGCTTTTAAGTGCTTGTACAGGAGGACCATCCTCTGTACCTGTATCTCATACACCGGAATTCAAACAGGGACAGCATGACGGATGTACTACGGCAGGCGGCAATTATGTCAAGAACAGTGAAATGTTCCGAAGCAATATGGATTATCAGAATGGCTGGTTCTACGGACGTAGCAAATGTAACAAATAAAAGTGTATTGCGTGCTGACAATATTGACAGGCAAGCGGTAGATGTTTTAGCATAAATTAAAATGATTTTAGTTATAATCCTGCCGTTTATACGAAGTGATAAGTAGGGAAATCTATGCATTTATGTTTAGGTTGCTGTATTCATTTTGAGTGCGGTTACGCTATCCGAACGGACTTTGGAAAACAGTCGAAGAGACTTGAACTCTACTAACTTAAAGGATTTAATATGAAAAAGTTTTTCTTACTTTTCTTGGCACTTGGTGCTGTTGCATTTGCCGGTGAAGGCGAATCTATGATCAAAGCGTACTCAGTAGTTGCTGCCGGTGTCGGTCTTGGTCTTGCTGCACTTGGTGGTGCGGTAGGTATGGGTCATACTGCTGCTGCAACAATCGCTGGTACAGCCAGAAACCCAGGTCTTGGCGGTAAGCTGATGACTACAATGTTCATTGCGCTTGCGATGATTGAAGCACAGGTTATCTATACATTGGTAATTGCGCTTATCGCTCTTTACGCTAACCCGTTCATTGGTTAATCTAAAGAGAATTTAAGGTTGTGGCGGTATACTTCCGCTACAACTTTTTGTTACCCTCAGTATAAAGTTTCTATAGTACTTCAACTATATAGCCGCAATGCGTCAGTGGTGGAACGGTAGACACGCTACCTTGAGGGGGTAGTGCCCTAGTGGTGTGGAGGTTCAAATCCTCTCTGACGCACCATTCTTACTCAAAATTATACTTTTTCAATACTAATCTTCAAATATCATATAAAAATAACAATTATCTTAATTAAAGATAAAGAATATAAGTAATAAGGCATAAAAGTCCCAAAAAGCCCCTATTTTCCGAGAATGAGTACTTTTTTTATGATGGTTTAAGATTAGATTGTGCTATAATAGCTTTATCTTAAATTAAAAGGAAGAAGAATGACTAAATCAGAGTTTGTAGAACTGGTACAGAAAAACGGAGAATTTGAAAGCAAAGCAGCAGCAGAGAGAGCAGTAAAAGCATTTATTGCATCTGTGACAGAAGCACTTGTAAACAAAGAAACTGTATCATTGGTAGGTTTCGGAACATTCTCGACTGTAGATGTAGCAGAAAAATCAGGTAAAGTTCCAGGAACGAATAAAACATATACAAAACCAGCCCATACAGCGCCTAAGTTCAAAATCGGTAAGACACTTAAAGACGCAGTTGCAGGTAATTAAGTTTCTACTTATACAGGTTGCTTTGCAGCCTGTTCCTCCTCTTTAAAACAATCATTTTTTTTAGTATATTAGCAAAGTTTTCGTGCTTTTTTTGCGCTTGAGCAGTTTGCAACCTGACTGGTAACATACATAACCGTACCCAGCATAAAGAGCAGCATCGTACCAATAAAAATCGAAACAAATATTATATTTTTGCTATCCTTTTTTTTATCCGGCATTTTGTTCCTTTATCCTGTTTTTCTGTTTCAGTATAGGATCAGTTTGTGTACTTTATGTGTATTGCGTGGTATAATAGCATTCAAAAAAGAGAGTAGCGATGGATTTAATACATGTAATCGGATTGGGTGTGGCAGGTAATTTTACCCACCATTTGGAACAGGCTGGAGAACTGGAGGATTTTAAAAATGTCGTTACGGCTGAGCCGGATGCGCCTAAAGGGATATTCCCTTTCTATCTCCCGGGAAGTGACAGTTTTTTGGGAGTTTATTCTATAGGGACTGACAGACTTGACCTTCCGGATTATGAGGCGAATGCACAGGTTGAGCCTGAAATAGCTGTACTGTTTACTATCGTATATGATGAAGATCATACGGTGGCAGATCTGGTCGCTGAAAAGTTTACCACTTTTAATGACTGTACCATCCGAAAAGAAGGAGCCAAAAAAATTTCTGAAAAAAAGTCATGGGGGCCCAATTCCAAAGGAATGGGAGATAAATGGATACCCATAGATAAATTTGAAGAGGGCGGCATTATGGACCGCTACCATCTTTGCTCTTTTGTGAAGCGTGACAGTGTGCTGCACCCTTATGGTGTTGATGCGCCGCTGCGGGGCTATTCCTACTTTTACGGCAAATTGAAAAACTGGCTGATCGAGAAAATGAATACACAGGAAGACTTCGGACCGCTTGAAAATATTGCAGAGCATTTAAAAACCTGCGGTTATCCCAAACAGGCATTGATCACCATCGGTGCAACAGCCTATGCCGAATTTGGAGAAAAGAATTATTTGAAAAGAGGGGATGAAATATATGTCATTGCCTATGATGCAGCAAATGATACGGGTGATTTGACAACGGGAGAGAACAAGGTCGTACTGCACCAGAAGGTACAGTAGGTTTCAGGACTATTTGGTCTCTACCTTGCGGGAAAAGTAGGGTTCCGGATGACCGCACACAGGGCACTTCTTCGGTGCTTTTTTGCCGTAGTGGACATGCCCGCATACTTCACAGATCCAGACTTCCTCTTCATCACTGGCAAATTCATGTCCTTTGCTGAGACGGTTGAGAAGTTCTCTGTACATTTTTTCATGCTCTACTTCCACCTGACCGATATTCTTGAAAAGCCGCGCTGCTTCGCTGTGGCCTTCTTCTTTTGCAATTGCTTCGAAATCAGGATACATAGTCAGATTTTCATAGCTTTCACCGGCAATCGCATCTTCGAGATTGGCCAAGGTGTCACCCCATGATGCTTCACTGTTGTTTTTCATACGGTTATGAAGTGCCAGTTCAAGTTTGGCATGTTCTTTTTCATTGTTTGCTGCGCGCTGAAAGTGTGCCGCGATATCTCTATAGCCTTCTTTTTGTGCCACTTTGGCATAATATTCATATTTGTTTCGGGCTTTACTTTCCCCGGCAACCGCTTTCATCAAATTGACAAGGGTAAGGTCAACGGTAACGCACTCCATCTCTTCCCCGCAGCATACAAGCGTACCGCCACCTACGTGTGATACTTCCACGACATTTCCGCATTGATTGCATCGATATGATTCATACTGTCTCATAATATATGTACTCCTTAAAAAAATTATTCTACAGTATAGACTTGTTTTATTAATGAAGTAATAATAGAAGTGAAAGTGCCCAGCTTCTGCGGGGAAAAGTGCAGAGCGGACTTAGTCTGCTATTTGAACCAGTTTTTTACTTTGTCAAATGCTGATTCAAAAGTACTTTTGTGCGGGCGGCTTTCAACACCGTAACTCTCCTGGAGTTTTTCAAGCAGTTCTTTCTGTGTATCGTTGATTTTTTTGGGTAAAACCATACGGACCTGGGCGATCAGACGTCCTTTTCGGCCGGAATGGACGTCCTGTACCCCTTCTCCTTCGAAAATGAACTGTTCTTTATCTTTGGTACTCTGTTTGAGTTTGAGCTCCAACTCTCCTTCAAGGGCAGGGATGGAGATGGTCTCTCCCAGGATCGCCTGTGTAAAGAAGACGGGAACTTCTATGTAAATATCACTTCCGTTACGGATGAAATGTTCATCTTCTTCTACATAGAAAGTAAGATAAAGATCGCCTCTCTGTCCGTTCCTGGATTCATTGCCGTGTCCCTGTACACGCAGACGGTTACCGCTGTCGACACCGGCGGGAATATTGATGGTAACGGTTTCTGATGCTTCATGGTAGCCTTTGCCATGACAGCTTGGACATTTCTGGACGATCTTTCTGCCTTCTCCATGACATTTCGGACAGGTCTGTGCGAACTGCATCGGCCCCTGTCTCATAAGTACCTGTCCCTGTCCGCCGCAGTAGTCGCAGGTTTCCATCTTACCATCTTTGGCGCCGGTTCCGCCGCAGTCCTCACAGGGGGTTTTATAGGTGATGTCTATTTTCTTCTCGCAGCCGAATACCGCTTCATTGAAGGCCAGAGGCAGTTCCATTTCAAAATCCAGAGCATATTTCTGGCTCGGGTCCCTTCGGGTTCTTCCGAAACCGCCGCCAAAGCCGCCGCTGGCTCCGCCGAACATAGAGTTGAAAATATCCATAATATCATCCATGTTGGCTCCGCCGAAACCTCCACCCATACCTTGTCCCTGAAGTCCTTCTTTTCCGTAGCGGTCATAGATGGCACGCTTCTCATCATCGCTGAGTACCTGATAGGCTTCATTGACGATTTTGAATTTTTCTTCTGCTTCCCTGTCATCCGGATTTCTGTCCGGGTGATACTTCAGTGCCAGTTTCCGGTACGCTTTTTTCAGCTCCGCACCTGAACAGTCTCTGCTGACCTCTAGTACTTCATAATAATCCATTTCACTCATGTGCAACGCTCCTGTTTTATTACCATATAAATAGTATGGCAATAAGGAATAATTTTGGCGAATTCTACCATAATTTAGTTATAATGGCGAATAAAAATCAGGTGGTAGCAATGATCGTACATATTGTGATGTTCAAGTTTAAAGATGAAAATAAAAAAGCCAATATGATACAGGCAAAACAAATGCTTGAAAATCTTATGGGTGCGGTACCGGGTTTGAGAAGTATGGATGTAGGTATGAATTTTTCCGAAGAAGAACGTGCCATGGATCTCAGTATTATTACCTCATTTGAAAGCAAAGAAAACCTGGATGCCTATGCCATACACCCGGAACATCTTAAAGCGGTCGACTTCATCAAAGAGGTTGTGGAATATTCCAAAGTGGTTGACTATCATAGAGAATAATGTAGGGTGCGTACTCACGGACCAAAAAGAACAATAATGAAAAATTACAAAATAGAAGCTTTCGAGAATCTGGTAGAAGCTTTTGGGGCCTTCCCCTCCATAGGAAAAAAATCCGCGATCCGCCTGGCCTACCACTCCGTTATGGAAGATGGGTTTGCCGCAATGAAGCTGGCTCATGCTATCGAAACAGCAGTGAACAGTATTCATAAATGCAGCAAATGCCACAATATGAGTGAAGATGAACTGTGTACGATCTGCTCGGACCCTTACCGTGACAGTTCAAAACTCTGTGTTGTTCAAAGTGCAAAAGATATTTTGACCATTGAAGAGAGCAGACAGTTTGACGGGGTATATTATGTCATCTCCGAAGTACGTGACCTGGATGAAGCACACCTGTTCTATGCGGTTGAGGGAGTGGAAGAAATTATCTTTGCATTTCCCCCGAGTATCGCTACCGATACCATGATACTCTATATCGAAGAGAAACTGCAGGGATTGTCCATTAAATTTACAAAGATCGCGCAGGGTGTTCCCACGGGAGTGGAGCTGGAGAATATTGATGTGATGTCGCTTTCGCGTGCGCTTGAGGCAAGAGTGAAGATATGATCCTGTAGGTTTGGTCCCACCAAACGTTAAATCCAATGTGGATATGTAGTTATTTGAAATTGTACTGTACGTTTGAATTTGCTCTTGGCGTTTGGCAAGGCCAAACCTACTGAGATTTCTGATCTATATAGTTTTGTATGAACTTACGTACATCGGCATAAACAAAAGAATCTTTATAGCCTTCTATTTTTCCGCCGCTGGCATTGGGGTGTCCCCCGCCGTTTCCAATTTCGGCAGCCATTTTGGATACATCGAGTCTGTTATTGCTTCTGAGTGAGAAATTTCCCCTGAAGTTGACATCCATGTAGAAGTCATAGTCGGGGTTATTTACCATGCAAGTGTTCCCTATAATGGAAGTGTTGCCGACATTGTATCCCAGGATACCCTTGTATCCTTTGTAATGAATGGTCAGACGCTGTCTGTCTTTTGTCAGAAGATCTGTGACAAAGAAAGCGACAAGATTGTCTTTGGTATTGTTCTGCTGCTGTTTGAAAAAAGATTTTTTGATCTGATGAAGATCGTCATCGAGTATAATCGGGGCATTTTCGATATGGATACGCTCTTTTGCCGCTTCAATGAGAGAAAGCTTGAAAGCCCTGTCTTCAGCCGGGAACAAGATACGGTTGATCTCTCTGGCTCCGGAGATCATACCGAGCATCACTTTTCCATACTCGAAAAGCGGATCGTCGGAGAGCCAGATATCAATGGCATTGATCGCTTTGACGATCTGTGCATATTCGTTGCTTTTGTCAAACCCGTAATGCTGCTGCAGCCACTCATAGGTGATAAGTGTAGCACACTTTGTCGTATCGAGTTTGTACCAGGCAAAACGTTCCGCCGCAGATTTTCCTGTGGCATGATGGTCAAGAAGCTGTAGTTTTGCGCCGATACGTATCACTTCTTTTTCTATCCAGTTCCCCTCCTTGGTGGTAAGGTTGAGGTCGGTAATGAGGATAAGCGGTTCCATCTTCTCCCCGTGGATAAATTTGTCCTGCTCTACTTTTTTGACGATCTCTTCGAGACGTGCAGTGACTTCGGGACCATAGTTGGCATTGTAGCATTCGATCTTGTCGAAGCATTTAGTACTGAGGTATTGGCAGCCGTAGCCGTCAAGATCGATATGGGAGAGATGATAAATATGTTGTTGCATAAAGTGTGCCTTGCTGAAGATAAAAATTGAATCTCTGTCCGCCAAAGCGAATCAGAGAATATCACCGAGGGTAAGCCCGTCAAGAAAGTCGTTGATCTTTGTCTGAAAGTTTGCCAGAAACGGAGAAATAACGCAGGTACCTATGGCACCGTTGGGACAGGTATCCGAATAGCTGCTGCAGTCAAATACTGCGGGTGCTTTCCCCTCTGCGGCAATAATGATGCTGTTAATGGTAATATCATGAATGTCTTTGGTAAGTACAAATCCGCCATGGGCACCTTTACGTGACTCAAGAATATCCTGTTTTGCCAGGCTCTGCAGGATCTTGGCAAGAAAACTTTTGGGAATACCCAGTTCATTTGCCAACTGCTCCGCACCGATAGGTTTTTCTGTTCTGCTGATAGACTCAAGAGAGAGCAGGGCATATTCGGTTGCACGTGTTAATAACATATAGTTGCCTTTAATCAAATCAATTAGGAGTATTTTACTCCAATTCATATTATAAAGAGGTTTCAAATACTTTCATCTCTTTTCTCATAAGTCTCAAGTAAGTTTAATATGATATGATTGCGCACTCATTTTGAATATCAATTGAGAATTTAACTACCAATCAGGAGGTCATTATGGCTTTGGATCAGGCGAAAAAAGCAGAAATTATTGCCAAGTACGCAAAAGGCGAAAACGATACGGGTTCGACAGAAGTACAGGTTGCACTTTTAACAGAAAGAATCAAATACTTGACAGAACACCTTAAAACAAACAAGAAAGACCACTCGTCAAGACTTGGTCTTCTTAAGCTTGTAGGTCAGAGAAGAAGACTTATGAGATATCTCAAGAATACAGATCTTGAGAGATGGCGTACCATCAAAGATGCCCTGGGAATCAGAAACTGATTTTCTGACTGCTTCCTCTTGAATTTATTCAAGAATCATTCCCCACTTCTTTCCGGGGAATGTTATTTTTATAACTCGTTTACATCATACATAAATTGAGACTACAAATTCATGGCCAAACCATATTTTAGCTTAGATCATAGCTCCCTTCCTTTTTACACAATCATAACATGATTTGATTGATTTGATTGATTTGATTGATTTGATTGATTTAAATCAACTGAATTAAAACTTAATTGGAATACAATTTGCCTATGAGTCAGTGAAGTACTCGCTCATAAAAATTAATTCGTAAGGAGATTAGACATGTCAACAGGTATTGATGTAAGCAAACTAAATACATCGGGAGAAGAACTTCTTCAGAAATTTGTCGAAAAAATGGGGTTGGAAGGTGCAGTGATTGCAACAGCCGAAGGACTTGAAATGGCAAGTTACTTTGTAAAAGACAGAGATGCAGAGCTTATTGCAGCGGATACTGCATCGTTATTGTCTACCGTAATGGGGGCATTGGAAGATACAGAAAAAGGCGCATTGAATGAAATGATTATTTCAGGCAGCGGCGGATTTGTTGCGGTAAAAGATCTCGGAGAAGAAATTGCACTGGCGGTTTTAACTTCATCAGGTTACAAAATGGGCGGTCTTGTTATTGCGCTGAAACAGTTCGTTAAAGATATTCAGGCGTTCTAAGACCAAAAACAAAGACATAGAGGTGTTTTTCGCAATGAAAGACTTAAACCTTTTTTATTTTAATAAATTTTGACGTGAACGAGGAGAATCAGCATGGGAGATGCAGTAGCAATGGCAACAGAACATTTGAAAACATATATTGAAGAGATGAAAACCGGAGCAGTAGAACCTGCAGAGTTTTATAAAAAACTTATGAGCGTACTTGCAGAGTTAGATGTGACAAATGAAGATCTTAAAGGAGTTACACCACAACTTCTTGGCTTTGTGAATGGTCTATTGAAAAATATGAGTAGATAATACACTGAAAAGGAGTGAGTTCTTATATGCTCACTCCTTTTGTACACGTTGTTTGATAAAATATCTTTTAAGGTAAGGATGTTTTATCAAATGATTGCAGTTTTAAAGGAATAGTGTTGGATTTAATCAAAGAAAGCCGTGAAATATTAGTGGCATATTCTAAATATTTTGAAAGTGTTAGAGGTGTCAAAGCAATTTATTTGATTGATTTTACCTCAATGACGATAAGGCAAAAGGTTTTAAAAAAAGGAAGTATCAGTGATGAACTGCTCAAAATGGTTAAAACTGCCGCATTGCTTTTCAAAAATAATGAAGTCAATATAACATATATTGAAGAGAATGAAAGATTGTTTTTGAAAAGACTGAAGGAAAAAGATTTTGTAGTGGTATTAGTTACCAGTAAAAGTTCGACACTCGGAAGTACGTTTAAACTATTAAATCAGATGCCCTGACGGCAACGGATCACTGTAAAAGGAGAAAGCAGTATGCAAAATGATTCAGGATTTGAAGATAAAATTGTAATGCTTGACAGAACATTTCTCATTCAAACAAAAAGAAAAAGAAAGAACTCTTCAATTATCC
>NZ_WGDD01000059.1 GCF_015493435.1 Sulfurovum sp. | reverse complement strand
CGGAATGCAGGAAATATGAATCTGTACTTATTGGGAAAAACCATGATGACTTCATAGCAAAAATAGATGAGGCTCTTGAACTTAAGGAAGATAGAAATTATATAAAACTTCTTGAGAAGGAAGCTTTGCAGAACAGCTGGAAAGCCAAGGCTGGGGATATCGCAAAAATGATCAGAGAAAATGAAAAATAGAATCAACTTCTTAGGCTATCCGGTCGATATCTGTACCGAGAAAGAAACACTCTTGACTCTACAGGAGTGTATCGTTCAGCATAGACAGGTCATAAGAGAAGACCTGAATGCTGCAAAGGTGGTCTGGATGCATAAAGATCCTGCCTATGCACAAATGATCCAAAATGCCGATATTATCAATGCCGACGGTATGTCTGTGGTCTGGGCAGTCAAATTTTTGTTAAAGCAAAAGATCAGTAGAATTACCGGTATAGATCTTATGGAAAAACTGATAGCATTGTCTCATGAAAGTGGATATACGGTTTTTTTCCTCGGTGCGCAAAAAGACATAGTCCAAAAGACAGTTGCACATTATGAAACACTTTACTCAAAACAAATTGTTGCAGGCTACCATGACGGATACTTTACCGATGAAGATAACATTGTTAAAATGATCAATCAAAGTCATGCTGATATTTTATTGATAGGTATGAACTCACCGAGAAAAGAAAACTTCGTCTCTGCACATAAAGATCAGTTGAAAACAAGTCTTGTTATGGGAGTTGGCGGCAGTTTTGATGTCATCGCAGGCAAAGTAAAAAGAGCTCCGTTATGGATGCAAAATGCAGGCCTGGAGTGGTTTTACAGATTCTTGCAGGAACCGGGACGTATGTGGAAAAGATATATTTATACGAATTCCTATTTTTTATTTTTGGTTTTTAAAGAAAAAATAAAACAGCTATACCCCAATACCGCCGGTCACAAAGGAACATAAGTGAAAGAAGTTATATCAAGATTTATTTTTATTCTCTTTGATATTGTTTCGATCGTTCTTGCCGTATATATCGCTTATCTTATCAGAGGAAGTATAGAACTGTCGCATCCTCATACCTTTCCGCTATCTGAATATATCTTTTTTTATCCTATTTACATTATCCCTATACTATTGTTCACCTATGAGGGCATCTACACATACAGATATGATTTCTGGCACGAAAGCCGTATTGTTCTTAAAGTCATCTTTTTTTCAGCCATACTTATATTTGCTTATTTGGCTATGACAAAATCTGCGGAAGACTATTCCCGCCTTGTCATCGGTTTTTCTTTTGTACTCATGTCACTGTTCATTCCTCTTTCCAAGAATATCAGTAAAAAAATACTGCATAAACTTGGACTTTGGCAGAAAAAGGCAAAGATTTACGGTGATGACCCCTTTTTGACCAGCGAAATTTACGGCAATCCCTACCTGGGCTATATTGAACCCAAAAAGGGGGAAGAACCTGCCACTGTTTTTGTCAATTCCAAGGAGAGTGATCTTCCAACACTTAAAAAGATCATTTCTCAGGAGATCAAACAAAGAGAAGAAGTGATCTTCATCCCTCTCATGGATGATTATGATCTGACACATTCCCACATTTATGACCTTTCCAATACGAGAACAAACCTCATCGTTTTTCAAAACAGACTCAAAAGCCGTTACAGAACCCTCTTTAAAAATATATCGGATTTTACACTTTCCCTGGCCATCTTTCCCTTTTTGATCCCGATCATGCTTGTTATTGCCTATAAAATAAAACGTGGCAATCCCCATGAAAAAATACTCTTCAAACAAAAACGCCTGGGAAAAAACGGAAAACCCTTCAGCTGCTACAAATTCCAGACTATGTACGAAAACAGCGATACCCTGCTGGAACAGTATCTTAAAGCACATCCCGAAGAAATCACATACTATGACACGTACCATAAATACAGGAACGATCCCCGTGTGACAAAAGCCGGCCACTTCCTGCGCCGTACTTCTCTCGATGAACTGCCGCAGATCTTTAATGTTTTCAGGGGAGATATGAGCTTCATAGGTCCGCGTCCCTATATGCTCAGTGAAAAAAAAGACATAGGCGAAGAGATAGGGACAATACTGTCTGTAAAGCCGGGAATAACCGGTTTGTGGCAGGTCAGCGGACGCAGTGATGTAGATTTTGATTCCCGTGTCGAACTCGATGTCTGGTATATCAGGAACTGGAATTTGTGGATGGATATGGTGATCCTGTTTAAAACAGTCAAAACAGTACTTATTCGAGACGGTGCAAGTTAACCTGCCTTTTTTCTATTTCCGCGAAGCTCAATGTCAAATATGCCGCAAGAATGATGGTCAAAAGCAGTATTAAACGCCTTTTGGTCCTTGACAACAATGAACTTCAGGGGATCCTGACAATGACAGATACCATCGGTATCCTCATGGAGACGGTCGAAGCCCGTTAAACGGCTGTCGGGACGGAAAGAAGAGAACAAACGTGCTCCCCGCTCCCTTTTTTGATTCAAGTTCAAGTTTGATCTTATATTTTCGGCAGATGGCAAGTACGATGTCCAGCCCGATGCCAAAACCTCCGCGTTCTTCATTTTCACGATGAAACCGTTTAAAGATATCTTTCTGTTTTTCCTTGTCGATCCCGATACCTGTATCTTTGACTTTCAGTACATTCTTCTGAAGCGTAATGGTTACACTGTCTCCTTTATCCGAATACTTGATCGCATTGCTCAGAAGATTGTCTATAAGCCTGTAGGCACTCTGTTCATTCATATAGACCAAAGTAGGCTCAAGATCCAGTGCTATACTGACATATTTTGAATCGGCAAGGTCCCGTATGTACTCTACACGTGATTCGATAATCTGGTCAAAACGCAGCCATTCATCCGGTTCGACCTTTCCTGCAAGCCTGTAAGTCAGTGAGCTGTACATGACACTGAGGCGTTTGGCACTGGCTTCAAGGCGCTTGAGCTTTTTGTTTTCGATCCCCCGAAGGCTCTGTACGGTCATCAATATTGCAGAGACCGGTGTATTAAGCTCATGTGTCGTATCGGAAATAAAACGGTCGAGCGATTCTATCTGTTCCCTGACCGGCTGAAGAAAAAGCCGTCCGAGGAAATATCCCACCACACCCATCAGAATAAAAGAGAGTACCAGATAGCCGATGATCCTGATGCGAAGTTCCCGAAGTGTCCGGGCCAGCTCATTCTCTTTCAGTACAATATAATACACACCGAGATGTCCGCTTTTGTCCTCTGTTACCGTATAGCATTTCATATCGTTTACATAAAAATCCGTATGGAAATCGGTAACATGTTTTATCTCGGAATAGATCGGTTTTTTGTTCTTGTCAAAATAGCCTACTTCAAAACGGCAGTGTTTGAGATTTTTCAAAAACCGTATTCGGTCTATCTTCCTTTTTTTTTCTTTCATGGCAGCCATAATGATCTTGGAAGAGAGCATACGGGACTGATACATCATCTCGAATTTCATAGCACTCTTCATGGAAGCACGGTTGTTTTCAAAAAAAAGATAGCCGATGATCGCAAGCAGTACAAATACGGAGGAAAGATAGAGTGTCAGAAATCTAAACAGTGACTTTCTTTCATAGGATGTTAAAACGATAACCCTCTCCTTTGATGTTGTCAAAATACTCTTTTGTAAACATTTTTCTCAAATTCTTGATATAGGTACGAATGGTAGCATGGGTAGGCATACTGTCATCACTCCAGACATTTTCAATGATTTCGTCACAAGAAATGATCTTACCCGTATTTCGGATAAAATACTCCAGTACCTGTGCTTCTTTCTGACGCATTTCAATCAGCTGATCTTCAATAATGATCTGATGCGCTTTGGGAATGAATTTCATACCGTCAAACTCTATCTCTTCCTGCAGCCGGTAAAGCCGGACAATATGCTCTATACGTGCACGGAGTTCTTCAAGTTCAAACGGCTTTTTCAGGTAATCATCCGCACCCAGATCGAACCCTTTTTTGAGATCATCGATCCCTGCCAGCGAAGTGATGTAGATAGCCGGGGTAGTATTCCCGATCTCCCGAAGATAGGAGAGAATTTCAAAACCGTCGATATTGGGAACATTGACATCGAGCAGCAGCATATCATAGCGGTCTGTACCTATAGCATCAAGCGCCTTTTCACCGTCATAAAAACTTTCTACCCTGTAGCCATTTTCCCTTAGAAATTCCTCAATGATCTCCTGCAGGATCACATCATCTTCAAGTAATAGTATTTTCACGGTTCTCCTTTATACAATAGTATAGAAGTATGATATCTCTATTGTATTGTTCGGGATTATTGTACCATACTCTCTGTGTAGTACAATACACAAAAGATTTGGATATACTTTTCTATGGAAAAAAATATTTTATGGACAATACCGGTTTCGATCATGCTGTCAGGCTGTACACAGATCGTAACGGCACCTGTCTCGGTAGCAGGTACGGTAGTCAGTACAACCGTAGATATTGCAGGGGCTGCCGTTGGCGCAGCTGTTGACGTCGCCACCGATGATGACGACGATAAAGAAAAGCAAAAAACTTAAAAACTTTTTGCATTGTTGAATTCGGCAATCTCACTCTCCACCATAGCATCTATCATGCGGACAAAAAGATCGTTGACAAGATTGGGAGAAAGCCCCAGAGAGATCGCCTGTTCCCGCGCCCGGGAAATTACATCAGAAATTCTGTCTTCTGCTTTTACTTCCTCTACAGACGTTTTAAAATGTGCGATCTGCTTGATATATTCGTTACGTTTTGCGATCAGTTTTACGATCTCTTCATCCACTGCATCAATCTTTTCTCTCGCGTCTTCAAGTGTTGTACATTTCTCTATTTCCATTGCGTTATCCTTATCTCAATATTCATTATTCTCTGCGATTATTATATCCTAAAAAATCTAATATACTTTGGCTATAATTGTTTCATGAAAAAGACAAATAAACTACTTGTATCGGCCTTCACTGCTGCGCTTCTATTTAATGTTTCCATACACGCTGAAGAAGACAGTGGTACACATATCTTTGACGACATCAATATCAGCAGCCTGACGCATATCAAAGACTGGATTGTGCTGCCTTATGTCTTTTCTTCAGACTCTACCGGTTTTTCCGGCGGTTTGGGCGTCATTAAACAGGGACTCTTTCAGCCTCAGACCACACTGGTCGCTACCGCTTTTTACGGGGCAAAACAGGATATCATTACAAACGGCCAGGCAGATACAGCAAACTTTTCCGGAGGTTTTCTTCTCTTTTCAGACTATAAACTTCCTTATACCGACAGACTCTTCTTCTCACTTTACGGTCTTAAAAGTTATTTTCCCAAAGCCAGAGTCTACTGGAAAGGTGGGAATAATTCAAATCAGGATCAGGCACTTGTCACTTCGGGAGATTCTGATTTCCTCTATACCGCCTTCCGCTATGTACTTCCTATCGGAGAAGGCATCGACAATCCCGAAGGCATTTACGACCTGAAAAACGGTTTTGCTATGGGGCGAGAGGGCTATGGCGGAGGCAAACCTTTTGTGACCGGCCTAACTTCTCTGGGAATCAAAACATTCTATTCACATAACGTCTTTGAGAACAACAACGAAGCACCTTTCCCCGTCTGGAATACAAATGGCTTGAGATTTTTTCTTCTCCATGACAATACGGACTACGATCTCAATCCTTCACGGGGATACCAGTTCCAGCTTCAATACTCAAAAGATTTCGGCTGGGGAGACTCACTGCAGAGTTGGGATTTTTTAGAAGCCAAATATAACCAGTATATTGATCTTCCGACCTTCTCCTGGTCTCAGCAAAATGTACTGGCAATGAGTTTATGGACAGGGTACTCGTTCTCATGGGATGATGACAACACCTACAAAAATACCAGCATCAATGCACACCGTCCACCCCCGTGGGAAGGTGCCAGGCTGGGCGGGCTGTTCCGAATGAGAGGATATGATCAGGATCGTTTTTCAGACAAAGCAGCTTTCTATGCCACCGCGGAATACAGAGCTGTTCTGAAATACAACCCGTTCAGAACGAACCGTTACATCCCAGTAGCGATTGACTGGTTCCAGGTCGTTGCCTTTGCCGAAGCCGGCAGAGTAAACGATACGTACAATTTTGATCTGCTAAAAGATATGAAATATGATGTAGGGGTGAGTCTGCGTGCCATGGCGGCAGAGATCCCGGTACGTGTAGATGTCGCCTACGGAGATGAAGGCACCAACTTCTGGGTCATGGTTTATCAACCGTTCGACTTTTAATTTCTTCTATTTCTATGGTGCCTATGCCATATCTTTTTCTTGATATGAAACGTTATGATGTGGTGCATGATTACATACCCTGCGCCAAAATGAAGGCATAAAAAAAGCCCGGCTCCCTTTCGGGAAACCAGGCTTTTAAACTTTCTTTAGCTGCTTAGACAGAGAACCTGCCCATGCGGCTGGCCGCATTTTATATGCAGAGGCCTTACTCGACCTCTGCATCAATGACATCGTTTACTCATCATTCTAACGCTTCTCGGGCAAAGCCCGTAACGCTACGCCGTCGCTGAGACCTCTTCGGCAGAGAGCCCATGCAGCTGGCTGCATTTTATGCAGAGGTCTTATTCGACTTCTGCATCGATGACATCGTCATCGTCCGCTTTCTTTCCTGCATCGGCTGCACCGCCTTGCTGTCCGCCCTGCTCTTTGGCATAGGCTGCTTCAGCAAGTTTGTGGCTCTTCTCAGTCAGAGCTTTAACCTTCTCATCGATCTGCTCTTTGGTCGCATTGTCGTCTTTGAGAACGGTCTCAAGATCAGCGATCGCTGCTTCAATGTTCGCTTTTTCACTCGCATCGAAGTTTTCACCGAGATCTTCAAGCGATTTTCTGGTCTGATGGATCAATGCATCCGCCTGATTCTTCGCTTCAACAACTGCTTTGCGTTTTTCATCTTCGGCTTTGTTCGCTTCAGCATCCTGAACCATTTTTTCGATCTCTTCATCAGAAAGTCCTGACGAACCGGTGATCTTGATCTCCTGGGATTTACCTGTACCTTTGTCTACCGCTGATACAGTCAGGATACCGTTTGCATCGATATCAAAGGTCACTTCGATCTGCGGTACACCTCTTGGCGCTGCCGGAATATCTCTCAGCTCAAACATACCGAGTGACTTGTTGTCTTTGGCAAATTCACGCTCTCCCTGGAGAACATGAATGCTTACTGCCGGCTGGTTGTCTTCCGCTGTAGAGAAGATCTGAGACTTCTTCGCAGGGATGGTCGTACCTTTTTCAATGACTTTTGTCATCACGCCGCCCAGTGTTTCGATACCAAGGCTCAACGGTGTAACATCGAGCAGGAGTACGTCTTTGACATCACCTGCCAGTACACCACCCTGGATCGCTGCACCGAGTGCAACGACTTCATCCGGGTTCACAGATTTGTTAAGCTCTTTGTTGAAGAATTTCTTCACCTCTTCCTGTACCAATGGTACTCTGGTGGAACCACCGACCATGACCACTTCTTTGACATCGCTTTTGCTCAGACTGGCATCTTTGAGTACAGACTCGATCGTTTTGATTGTACTTGCCACAAGGTCACCGATGAGTGATTCGAACTTCGCTCTTGTAATTTTGGTTACAAGGTGTTTCGGACCACTCGCATCTGCTGTGATGAACGGCAGGTTGATCTCAGTCTCGGTAGCACTTGAAAGCTCTTTTTTTGCTGCTTCCGCTGCATCTTTGACTCTTTGCAGTGCCATAACATCCGCTTTAATATCGATACCGCTCTCAGACTTGAATTCACCTGCAACATAATCGATGATTCTGTTATCGAAGTCATCACCGCCAAGGAATGCATCACCGCCGGTTGCCAATACTTCTACGACACCGTCACCTGTTTCAAGCGCAGTGACATCGAAAGTACCGCCCCCCAGGTCATATACTACGATCTGCTCGGCATCTTTTTTGTCAAGCCCGTAAGCCAGTGCCGCTGATGTGGGCTCGTTGATGATCCTCATCACGTTCAGTCCCGCGATCGTACCGGCTTCTTTAGTTGCTTTTCTCTGTGCATCGTTGAAATATGCCGGCACGGTAATAACTGCATCGGTCACCGTTTCACCGAGGTATGATTCAGCATCCTCTTTCATCTTCATCAATACTTTTGCAGAGATTTCCTGCGGTGTATAGGTTTTACCCGCTACTTCGATTGCACAGGCTCCGTTTCTGTCTATAATGTGGTAAGGAAGTCTCTCTTTCGCTTCGTTCGCTTTTTCCTCTTCGCACATAAGACCCATAATCCTCTTGATAGAGTAGATCGTTTTCTCCGGATTCGTTACCGCCTGTCTTTTTGCAGATTCGCCGACAAGAACTTCGCCTTTGTCTGTGAATGCCACAATAGAAGGTGTTGTGTTTTTACCTTCTTTATTGGCAATGATCGCCGCTTCGCCGTTTGTATACACTGCCATTGCAGAGTTTGTTGTTCCTAAGTCAATTCCTAATACTTTACCCATGATTTTTCCTTTTATAAGTGATATATTTGTTTTACTGGTATTATTATAGTTGATAAAGATGCAAATCCTATGCTACTTTAGTTGCATTGAGTCACTTTTTATCAAGTTTTGTTTACAAGGTTCTTCCTTCGGTGGTCTTTGCAAGACATCACCTCCGGTTTCGAAGCTATAAACGACACGCAGGTATCGTTTGCTTAACGCTTCTCACACTCACCTTTACTTAGCGGTGCTCTCCAGCCTCCGCGGTCGCTCTTGCTCCACGCTCCGGTTTCGCACCTGTAAACGTGAGGTTCACTCACCTTTACTTAGCGGTGCTCTCCAGCCTCCGCGGTCGCTCTGCTCCACGCTCCGGTTTCGCACCTGTAAACGTGAGGTTCACTCACCTTTACTTAGCGGTGCTCACCATTGCCGGACGGAGTACTCTGTCTTTGATGGTGTACCCTTTCTGCATTACCTGAACGATATCGTCCGTTTTGTGTGCATCACTGTCTACCTGCATGATCGCCTGATGTACTTCAGGGTCGAACTCACCTTTGCTTGCTATCTCTTTAATGTGGTTCTTTTCCAGTACTTTCTTCAGCTGCTCATAGGTGAGCTTTACACCTTCCTGCATTTTTTCCAGAACTTCAGATGCATTTTCTTTATCTGCACTTTCAATGGAATCCAATGCATTTTCAAATGAATCAAGTACTGCCAGAATATCTTTTGCAAAGCTTTCATTTGCATAAGATACGGCGTTCATTTTATCTTTCTCCAAGCGTTTTTTTGCATTTTCAAAATCGGCATGGGCTCTGATATACTTTTCTTTATATTCCGCTGCTTCAGCTTTGGCAGCCTCCAACGGATCTATTTCATCACTCTGAACCTCTTCTACCGGCTCTTCGTTCTGAGTCTGCTCAAGATCTTTTTCTGTCTCTTGACTCATGAAAGACCTCCTTTTTTCTTAACTTTTGCACCTACAATTTAAATGCTTGAAAATATTATACAACATTGAGTGTATCTTTGTCAAGTATTATCTTAATTATTTTCACACAGATAACTTTAGTCAATTCAACTAAAGTTACCTTATAGATATTGATTGAATATCGCTACAAGTTTTTTAACTTCAATAGGTTTGATTAATACATCTTTTGCTCCGGCTTCACGCATTGCTTCTGTTGATGCCTGATCATCAGAACCGGTTAATCCGTAAATAGCAACTTCTTTTTCTTTTTTAATTTTTCGCATCTTTTTTATTGCATCTGTTCCATTCATTTTTGGCATTTGCTGATCAATAAAGACAATATCCAATTCTTTTTCTTTATAAATTTTAACTGCTTCAAGTCCGTCTTTGGCCATTACAGGATGATGGTTCATCTTTTTAACAACTTCAGTCATTAATTTCAAATTAATATAATTATCATCGACAACCAGAATTTCAAGCGGTTTAGCACTACGGTCAATAGACAAATCAAGTTTTGTTTGGACAGCATCCTTTCCTTCTATGATGTTCAAGATTAAATCAAATACTTTGTCTGGAGATAACGGCCGCGTTACAATTGGCACATCATTAAAACTTGTTTCACCCAATAAAGTACTGGATTCAAGAAATAGAATATTATGATCGCATGTTTTTACAAGTTTTTCAAAATTATGTCGATTATTGTCATTAATAATACTACTGTCAACGATACAAACAGTATCTTGACGTTTCTTTTTTAAGTGTTTAAATGTTTCTTCTTCATCCACGACAACGTATTCAATATCAAGGCTTACTGCATATCGCTCTAGTATAGAAATGATTTGCTTATGTTCTTCTCCAGCATGTTCATCTTTAACCAAAATAAGTTTTATCTCTTCAAAATCATCTTTATCGACCGTAGCAATCATACCGACAATGGGCTTCGCAGGTATGATCAATGTAAAACAGCTCCCTTCTCCTTCTTTGCTTTCTACAGAAATTTTTCCTCCCAACAATGCTGTCAATTGCTGGGAAATTGCCAATCCCAACCCTGTTCCTCCATAATCTTTTGTTGTACTTTTAGAAGCTTGGACATAAGGAGAAAATATTTTCTGAAGTACTTGTTTGGACATACCTATTCCTGTATCAGAAACACTAATTCCCAATGTCTCCTCTTCATGATTATAGTTAAATTCCAAATCTATACTCCCCCCCTCAGGAGTAAATTTAATGGCATTACTTATAAAGTTGTTAATAATTTGTTTTAGTCTATAAGGGTCTGACTGAATAGTATATGGTATTTCCGGATCAAAATAGGTTACTAAATTAATACCTTTCTTTTTGACAGCATAATAAAAAAGCATACTTATATCTTTATAAAGATCAACCGGTGAAAAAATATAACGGTCAATTTCTATTTTTCCTGCCTGCAGTTTACTCATATCCAGGATATCATTAATCAGTGTGGTAATAAGTTCACCACTTTTATACGCTGCCCGAATATATTCTTTTTGATTTTGTTGCTCTACTTCTGTTTCTAAAAGCTCCAAAAATCCTAAAACAGCATTCATTGGTGTCCTGATATCATGCACCATCGCTGAAAAAAAATCTCTTTCTTTGCTTAACTGTGTTTCGCAATACTTTTTTTGATCCAAGCATTCAAGCGTCAAATTTTTATGTATGATTTTAGGATATTTTTTCATAAACAAGGTTGTACTTTTTTGAACTATCTCATCAATACTATCAAGTTCTTTTTTACTAAAAATATGTTTACTGCTTTTTAAGTCATAGAGTATCAATGTGGCAAATATGGTATCACTGTCAAAACGTTTACCACAGGGAATCACTAAAATATTTTTAATATCCAGTTTTAGGCAATTATCTATTTTAGGATTAAAAAGTAAACTTTCCTCCACATTATTGAGTGCCATGTATGTAGCACTTTGCAAAGATGTATGTAAAATACTATCTTCATTAGTACATACCAACGTGGGTATATTTGTTTTTTTTACAGGAATCAGCATATGCTCATCATTATCATTGACAAACGGAAGACTTTTGTCGTAGTGATAAACCCTTGCTATCTCAGTTTCCAGTTCCCTTAAAAAAGAGACAATTTCTTTTTGATATTTATTTTTTTGCATTATCGGTAATGACTCCTTCCTTTGCCTTCCGTATATTCAAAATCTCTTCTTTAAATATTGATAATATTATTATTTTTGAATCAGCTCATTAATGTCACTAAAAATCAATTGTGCTTTTTTTGTCACTTTTCCCAACTTGCCATTATCTGTTATGACGGCACATGCCTGTGAATTATCAACTGAGCTGAATATAATTTGATATTCCGGATAAGTAAGATATAACGTTGACATTTCTCCTATAAGCCTTCTGCGGTTTTTCTCTATTTTTTCAAGTATCTCAGTAATTATTCGTAGATTTTCTGTTACTTTGTCTCGATTAAATGTTTGTTTTTCATTCACATAAAAGATATTTGTATCAGACAGGATTAATATATCTTTAATATCATTGTCTATATATGATTTGCACTTTACTATGAGCTTATCTGAGGAAGGGAGGGAATGACTTTCCTTCTTTTGACCATTTCCATCCAATGTTGTTGATACTTCTGCCTGTTCTTCGGCAATAAGTGTATTGTTTAACTTTGTATCAAGTTTTTCTATCGTTTTATCGACATCACCTCTATTTTTCTTAAATAATTTTATAAATGTTGAAAGTATGCCATTATGAGTTTCCATCATATATCCTTCTGTTGTGTTTTTTGGTTTTATTTCAAAACGGTAAAGTAAATTATTTTTTTCAATAGCATTATTATATAAAGAAAACTGGATAATTGAAGAGTTCTTTCTTTTTTTTTTT
>NZ_WGDD01000058.1 GCF_015493435.1 Sulfurovum sp. | reverse complement strand
GGATGTGACACATACGCTCCTTCTTTGATATATCATTAAGTATTCGCAGAATCTTTGGCCATTTTATGGCATATTCCGAGATATTTTTTTGAAAAGGAAAGATCATTCACTGGTCCTCACACGGTAATAATTACTTGACCGTGCTTTGGGCAGAGGGAAGGCTCTGTTCTTTTTTATGTTTTAATACCATTACCGATGCAGTCAAACCAAAGCGAAGTTTTACCTTTTCCGGCAGTGTGTCAAGTTTGATTTTTACCGGGATCCTTTGTGCCAGGCGGATCCACTGAAAGACCGGTTTGATACTTGGCAGCAGATTGTTCCCGGGGTTACCGTCGGAGAGGGAGATCCCCCATCCTATTGATTCCACTTTCCCTTTGAGTGGAGTGTCTGGGTAAGCCATGAGTGTCACGACGGCATCGTCACCTGTCCGTACATTTTTGATCTTGTCCTCACGGAAGAAACCGAAGACCCAGTAGGAATGGGTGTCGACCAGGGCGAGGATGGGTTTGTTCGCCGTGGCCTGTGTGCCTACCTGGAAAGTGATATTCGAGACATAGCCGTCCACTTCGGCATAGACCTTTGTATAGGAGAGGTTGAGTTTGGCGGTGTTCAACGATTCGGTAGAGGAGTCTATATCTGCCAGTGATTTGTAGTAATTGGTTTCGTTGCGTACCATATCTTTCTGTGAAACGGCCCCTTTGTCTTTCTGATAGATGCTTTTGACACGTTCAAATTCGATCTTGGTTCCCTTGGCTGCTTCAAGTGTACGCTGCAGTCTTGCCTGAGCCTGTTTAACCTTGAGTTCGTACTGCGAAGGGTCCAGTTCAAAAAGCAGGTCGCCTTTATGTACCTTCTGATTATCCACGACATGGATCTTGGTGACCATACCCGTGACCCGGGGAGCGACCTGGATGACCTGTGTGCGTACCTGTCCGTCACGTGTCCATGGGTTTTCCATATACTCCCGGTATTTGTGATAGGCAAAGTAGAGAGCCGTACCCAGAACTGCCAGTGTCAGTAAGAGTTTGATAAGTTTTGTCATAGGTGGTAACCCCTTTTAAAATTTGATCCAGAATGCATCGATCAGAATGATGTACAGTGTCATGATCGCAATGAAAACATACGGCGGTGCGTAGAAAAAACGCGACAGTTTCAGTTTGTTCATCAGCAGGACCGTAAACACAGCCCCCAGAAATGCGAAGAATACCACAGGCAGTATGGGCGAGAAATAGACATCGCCGAGCGAAAGTTCGTGCGGAAAGCTATTTGTCATCGTAGAAACCTTTTGGAAGCCGTGTCATATTGGGGTCGAGATATTTGTTCCAGTCTGTACGCTTTTTCATTTTTTCCGCCATTTTTTTGGAAATGTACGATTTGCCACGGCTCATCTGCCATCCTCCGCCCAGCGCTTTATAGAGTGCAATGGCATTGGTCGCGACATTCCCTTTGATACTGGCGAAACGGTCCTGGGTACTGGTGAGTTTTTCAACGGTGGTCAGCAGGCGCTGGTAATTGACCAGGCCGTCATTGTACTGTATGACTGAAATGTTGAAAGCACGGATGGTCGCTTCCACCGCTTTCTGGTTCTCTTCCTGCTGTTTCCTGCTCAGTACATAGCCGTTGAGTGCATTGGAAACTTCGGCCACGGCAGAGAGAACAGACTTGTTGTAGTTGACCAGACTCTCTTCGAACTTTGCATCCTGCAGACGTATCTGGTTCTTGATGCGTCCGTAGTTGAAGATATTCCATGAGAAAGAAGGGCCGACTGTTATGCCGAGCGGATTGGTACCGCTGAGCCAGGAGCCTGTCTGGTTGTTCGTGTTGTACCCGATGTTCCCAAAGAGGCTGAAACTTGGGTAAAGGTCTGCCATTTTGGCACCGATAAGTGCGGAGTCGGAATGCACTTTATATTCGGCTACCTTGATATCCGGCCGCCGTGTCAAAAGGTTGGCATCGATCTTGTAGTAGGGGTTGAGTTTCGGCTTTGGCACCAGGTTGACATTTGTCAGTCCATTCTTGCCCTCTTTGACTTGAATAATTCCTTTGTTCTGTCCAATGAATCTGTTGGAATTGCTGTAGAGGTTGGCATTCTCTTTTCTCAGAATCTTCTCTACATGGGCTGCATCGCTCCCAAGAAGAAGTGCCAGTGCATTACGTGCTTTGATCCTGGTGAGCTCTATGGCCGGTATGGATGTACGGGTGTTGTAAAGCTGCGTACGCGCCTGCTGCATATCAAGTTCGGAGACATTGCCCGAATTGTACTGTATCTCGGTCATTTTGGTCACGCGTTCCTGAATGACCACGTTACGATGCGCATAGATGAGACGTTCCTGCGCGGTACGGTAGTTGATGTAGTTGCGTGCCACTTCGGCGATGACGGAGACCATAATGTTGTCATAGGAGGCGACCGATGCGTAAAGTTGGGCTTCGGAAGATTCGATACCCCGGGCGTATTTGCCCCAGATGTCCATCTCCCATCCCATATCGAAATTGACACCTGCCGCAGCGACATCACCCAGTCCTGTCCGTGTGGAACTTGCCTGTCCCGAGACTGTCTGAACCTGAGGAAAAGCGAGTCCCTGACTGATCCCCAATGCGGCACGTGCCTGGGCGATACGCAGTCCGGCACTCTTGATGTCGAGGTTCTGCGCATAGGCCTTGTGTACCAGGGTGTTCAGGGTAGGGTCATTGAAGGTTTCCCACCACCTTGTAACGGATGGGTCCTTATGGTTTTTGTTTTCTTTCCATTTTTCGGGGATCGGAGGGTTTGAAATACCGCCAAAATCAGGTCCCAGTTTGGCACATCCGCTCAGCAGGAACAGGGTGAGGAGTGAAAGCCCTGACTTGTACAATGGTCTTTTCATCATAGATACTCTTTTCATGTTAAAATCTGCTGCGCTCCAATACTTTGAGGTCAAGTTGCTCCAGGAGGTTCTGACAATGGAAGAATGATACCCATAGATTCCTTCGCAAAGCGATAAGTTCATAGAAGTGTATGATCTCCTTCTGGCTGTATTCCCCGGCTTTCATCTGTGAAAAGAACGATGTCAGCTGTTCTTCTATGACGTTTATGATCTTTTGAGGTTCTCTCCATTTACGCTCAATATCTTTTACGTCTTTCCCCCGGGCATAAAGTGCTGTTATCTCTTCAAGTCTGAGTATCCTGTTGTTCTGCTTGAAGTGCCGGAGAAGTGTACTCTTTTGGGAAGCGGTTTCCAGTTTGTATGTCATCAGAAGCAGATAGGCAAAATTTTCACACTCTTTGGTAAATGCCATGAGTGTTTTTTTGTCCAGTGTATCAAAATAGGCAGTGTCGATCTTCTCTGCCCACAGCTGCATCTTCTTTGCCGTGTTCATCAAATGTTTTTGTGCATACCATGCCTTCATTCTGTAAGAGAAGGAGTCCGGATGCATCATGCTTCCAAGCAGGTGGGCAGAGAAGGAAAAAAACCTTTGCTTCATGGTAAGAAAAAGTACTTCCGGCTTGGTGGAGAAAGGCAGATAATAGAAGAGCAGAAGTATAAAGAGAAAGAGATAGAAGACAAGCAGCGTGATCAGAAAAACCTGAAAATTGAAATACATCGGATTGTTCAGATTGAGAATAGTTATTCCCAGAAGGAAAAAGATGGCGATCTGGGGATTGATGAAGTAAAAACCGATGAAGGCATACAGAAAAATGAAAAGCCCCAGTTCCCATTCGTAATGCATATTCGGCAGTACGAGGATGTACATAACTGCCGCGAAGATGAAAGAAAAGCTGAAAAGAATGATCAATGCCGAGGGTTTGATGGGGCTGAACGTGGTCAAGACGCTCAATGTGGTCGCCAGTGTGACGATGAGAAATCCGCCGGGCGGGTTTACCGTGATCCAGAGGATCACAGTAGCCCAGAAGACCAGGAATGTGAGGAATGTTCCTTTCAAGTCTTCAATGTCCCACCAATTGAACGCCGAAGTGGTGGTTCTGCTCAGTTCGAATCGTGTAGGATAGGGACTGAGGATGGCATTGAATTTGAAAGTAAGCGCCCTGAGCAGTTCGTGCAGTTTTTTGACGTCAAGCATGGTGGACGTCAGGTCGGCACGGTCTATATGCGAAAGTGACCGGATCGCCTCTTCATTATAGTCCGCCTGCCATTCAGCGGGAATGTCTATCTCCTGCTTTGCTGTGGTCGCATTTTTGAGCGCAGCGAAAAGTCGGGCTATCTCCCGGTCCGCCTGCGTGAAATTTCTGACGTAATGACCGTACTGCTTCGCGAAGGCTGCTTCATCATGGTAGGAGAGCATCATCAGGGTCCGGTTGATCTGCATGATATCCTGCATGATTGTATTCCTTTGTTCCCTGCTCAGGTTCTCACTGTCCGTGGCAGTACCGACCACCGAGTTTTTCAGTGTGGCTTCCTGTGTCTGCAGTGTTTCGTAGAGTCTCTTTCGTTCCTCCTGCTCCCCATCCCTTTTATTGTAGAGTTCTGCCTGCGTTACGAGCAGCTCTTCTGCAAGATCGACAGTGCCGTCCTTTACTTTTACGGGCCAGAGGAATATGCCGACAAAGGTAAAAACGGCAATCCCGAAAACGGTCATGAAAGTCCGGTCGACGCCGTAAAGGAACACATCGTCCACTTCACCGTTCTTGAAGACCATCATCATGGTGACGGCAGTAAGCATGAAAACAGTTGTATCTCCCCTGTAGGCCCGTGTCAGATAGAGTGCGGCAGTGACACAAATGGAAAGAAAGAAGAGGTAGAGTTCCCTGTCCTGTGGAAAGAACCCTATAAGCAACATACCGATGACAGCACCGATGATCGTTCCTGCTACACGTCTCAAGCCTTTGATGACAGATTCGGCTACCGGTCCTGCAACAGCAATAAGCATAATGGCGATAGCGGCTGTGGATGCATTGCTCCAGCCCTGTGCAAAGGCGATCAGGTAGACCAGCATGATGGAGAGGGAGATCTTGACGGCAAACTTGAATTTTTCCGAGAGTGAAAAAGAGAGCAGAGGGTTCAGGAGTGTAATGGCAGAAGCCTGCTTTTCCTGAACAGCCTCTTTCACTTATGTTCCTTCTTTTCCTGAATAGCGGCAAGACGCAGAGAGATCAGACTTGAAACGATAATGGCCATATAGAAAACACCGAAAACAGCTTCCATGGAAACAAAAAATTCCGCTATATGGTTGGTCGGCAGAATGTCGCCGTACCCCAGTGTGGTCAGTGTGACAAAGCTGTAGTAGGCGACACGGGCAAATATATGCTGCCAGTTTCCTGGCTCAATGCCCGAAAATGCGTGTGGATCGAGGGTAAGGATGATGAGATATATCATAGCCCATATCAGTCCGAGTAACAGATAGAGCGTCATAGAGCCGATGATCTTGTTGCTGTCGATATCGCCGACGAACAATACCTGTTTGAAGGCTGTGCTGAAAGCACCTATGAAAAAAAGAAGCAGGGTGATCAATATAAAATGGACATAATAATGATGCGGAAAAAATTTTCCAAGCACTGTCAGCACGATAAAAACGACGATCACAAGGCAAATAGACCATGTTATCGTGACATCTGTCTTCAGGCTTTTGATGCTTGCAAGCAGCATCAGAACAGTCATGAATGAAAAAATGTCCTCCATGAAACTGCCCTGAACCTCTGCGACCACAGCTGCGGAAAAGAGCAGGGTAATCAATGCGAAGAAAAGATAGAAAAAATTGTTTTTCTGTGTGATCTTTTTCATGGTTTCAGGTATGCTTTACACTTCTTGGACGGCTTCATCCTCTTTCACTTCCGCGATCCAGAATCCAAAGAGCGTGTAAGCCAGGGCGAAGATGACCGCACCCAAGAAGAGACCGATCATTCCCATGAGCATCATTCCGCCGATCGCACCGATAAGAATGACAAGCATCGGGACATCGACACCTCTTCCCATCAGTATTGGTTTGAGAACACCGTCACTTGCACCCACGATCAGCATATAGATGGTAAAGACCACTTCCGCCGTCCCGGAACCCTGGGAAAAAACATAAGCGATCATCGGTGCGATAACAATCAGCGCCGGAAGCTGTATGATGGTCAGGAACATGATGACCACGGCCCAGACAATGGCAAGCGGAATGCCCATTAGTGTCATACCTACCAGTGCAAAGCCCGCCTGTATGATGGCTACGCCCAGAACACCGTTGACCACAGAACGTACGGTCAGAGTGGAGAGTTTGGCCCAGTCATCGCCTTTGTCTCCCATGAGACGGCGGGAAAGGTCTCTGTAGAATTTGACTGCGCTTTCGCTTCCTATGAGAAAAGCAGCAGCAATGACCATGGAGACCACAAACATGAATACCGTACCGATCAGGCCCCCGATGGAAGAGAGCAGGGTGGTGAGGACTTTTTTGATATCTTTTGAGAAGGGAGCCAGTGTTTTTTTTAGGTTATGTGAAGCATTATTCCATAGAGTGTAAGTCTTTTTCCCGATGAGCGGCCACTCTTTGACTTGTTCTGTCGGAGGGGGAATAGTAATATTTCCCTCTTCCATAACATGGATA
This sequence comes from Sulfurovum sp., assembly GCF_015493435.1. GTDB lineage: Bacteria > Campylobacterota > Campylobacteria > Campylobacterales > Sulfurovaceae > Sulfurovum. The sequence continues at coordinate 63,063 of NZ_WGDD01000058.1, read as the reverse complement.
ATGTGCTTTGAGGTTTCAATGGTTTTGCCCGAAAGCGCATAGGTCGGAAGGATCAATCCGGCAATCACGGCAACGGTAATGGCAATGATGATCTTTTTTCTGTGTCCAAAGCGTTTTTCAAGCATCGTCACAAGCGGGTTGATACCTACAGCGATGATGATACCCCAGACAACCATGGCCATAAACGGTTTGGCGATCAGGTAGGAGAGGTAGATGACCAGAGCGATCATACCGACTTTTATGGCGATCTCTATGGCCAGATTGACCTTTTCTTCACGTTCTGTGATGTTCACGATCGGGTTCCTTGGGATAATATATTTTTATAATATTATATCCAAAGAATCTGTCAAAAATCTGTCGTTTTATAAAACCCCTGACGATATTTTGAATTAAGTATGTAGGTAAAAAAATTTAAAGAAGAAGGGAACCTAAGCTTCAAAAGAATCGAAGATCACTTGAAACCTCTCAGGAATACGCCTGGGTCTTCCGTTCTCGATGTATACGAGGGTTACTTCCATGGAAAAGACCCTGATGTTTTCCTTGAAGATCTCCTGAAGCAGGACTATGGAAGAGCTTTTTCGGCTGAGTATCGTTGAATTGACCTCCAGCATATCCCCCAGAGTGGAAGTAGCCAGAAAACCGGCATTGATATTTCGTACTACAAAGCCGCTGTCAGAACCTTCACCCGGCATCATACCCCGTTCAAAGAAGACCTCGGAACGTGCCCTCTCGCAAAAATTGATGTAGCGTGTATGGTACGTGATGCCTCCGGCATCGGTATCTTCATAATAAACTCGTATTTTCACATAATATCCATTTTATAGACGTGTTCGCACTTTGGCTGCGATACGTCTGCTGAGCTGTTCAAGCAGTTTGCTTTGGGTGTCTATAATAGCGTCAAGTGTTTTTCCGCCCTGGGCAGTGTAGTTGACAGATTCACTGTACAGTACTTTGTTTTCTTCTTTGTTGATGACACTCCATCTTCCCTGCAGGGTAACCTTGCCTGTCTGGGAACCGTCGAAACGGTCGATGGTGATATAGATGCGGTATTTGTCATCGATAGGTTCTTCCCAGGGATAGGATAGGAAGGTATATTGGGGGAGCAGGCTGGCGATGTTGTGTGTGAGAACAGACTGGATATTCTTGGCAAATGAACCGGCCCACAGGTCTGTTTCATGTATCGAGACGCGGCTTGCATCCATACGGGTGACAATGGCCGACTTTGTAAGATATTCGGCTACTTTTACCTCGGCAATACCGATGACTGTTCCTCTTGTGCTTTTGGTGCTGTTTGTGTTTTGTGCACTTTTAGGGTAAAGCTGGTAAAAGTTTGATTTGCTGCTGCAGCCGCTCAGCAGCAGTCCCACTGAAATAAAAAGTATGTATAGTCTGTATTTCATCTATCTTCCTTTAATAAGTGATTCGGGGTGTCGTTCAAGATAATCGGTCAGGTTTTTGATGGACCGGCTGGTACTTGTCATTTCGTCAAGCAGTCTCATGACTTTTTTGTTGATCTGTGCATTGGAGTCAAGATAATTCTTTTGCAAAGCCTGCATGCTGGAAGTGGCACCTCTCATCATAGTATCTGTGCTTTTAATGGTGGTATTAAGCTGCGGCAGGGTCCCGGTCCTGACCTCTTTGAGTGTTTCCTGCAGCTCTTTTCCTATGGCTTCGAACGGCACTTTGGCAATGTTGTTAAGGACGCTTTTCAAGTCTGACTTAAGTGTTTCGATGGTTCCGGGAACGGTTGGAAGAACAAAAAGGCCATTGTTTTTTTTGAGTGTTTCGGCAGGTACATCTTTGTACATATCAAGGTCGACGAAGAGCTCTCCGGTGATAAGGTTTCCGCTTTTCAGCTGTGCCCGGAAGCCATTCTGGATCAGCTTTTTCAATATGGCCTCATTAACCTCATCCCTGCTTGCATTTTCGTCACGATGCATGATTGTGAAACGTTCAGGCTCGATCTTGATAAGAATGGGAATGGTGAAATGTGCATCAGCGGCATTGCCTATTAAAGAGAAGTCTACGACCTCACCGATATTTACACCACGGAATTCTACGGGTGCACCTACTGAGAGTCCTCGGATACTGCTGTCGAAATAGACCCAGAAGAAAAGTTCTCTCTGATAGTGCTGTTTTTTGGCATCTTTTCTCGTACTGTATAGCGTGAATTTGTATTTTGGTTCGACCTTTTGTTTTGTACCCTGTTCATGGAAATTGTCGAATGCCAGACCACCGGCAATAATAGAAGTAAGAGACTCTGTGCGTATACTGACCCCGTCAGCACTGAGTGAAGCACTGATACCGCTGGCATTCCAAAAGCGTGTATGGTTTGTGATGAGCTTGTCGAAAGGTGCTTTAATGAAGACTTCAATCTCTACGCTTCGACCGTCTTTGGAAAGGTGATAGGCACTGACACTTCCGGCAGGAAGTTTTTTGTAGTAAATGGGTGAACCGATACCGATAGAGCCTATATCCTGTGCCTCCAGTATGTAACTTGTACCTTTTTCATCTGTGGATATGACAGGTATGGTGTCCAGGCCTTTGAATTCCCTGGTTCTGACCTCACCTTTTTCAGGGTCCATGACAATGTAGACCCCGGAAAGAAGCGTGTCCAGGCCTTCAACCTGGTTGAGCCCGACACGGGCTTTCATGATCCAGAATTTACTCTTTTCACTCAGGTAGGGTTTCATGTTCTTTTTCATCTCGGCTGTGATGATGACGCTGGAAAGGTCTTTGCTGAAATCGACATCGGTGACTTTCCCTACTTCGATATCTTTGTATTTGATAACGGTTTTCCCGGCAGTGACCCCTTCTGCTGACTTAAAGGTGATGTGAATGACCGGCCCCTTCTCATTGATGCTTTGCAGGATCAGCCACGCTCCGACGATCAGTGCGACGATCGGGACGATCCAGACAGTGGATATTGTTTTGCGTTTCTCTCGCCATACAGCCTCTTCTATCTCTACGTGTGAGAGATCATCGTTATTGTTTTGCATTACACTCCTTTGTATTGTCCCAGATCAGTTTGGGGTCGAATGACATCGCTGCAAGCATGGTCATGATCACCACCAGAAGGAAAAAATTGGCGCCCAAACCGGCTTTTATCTCTGTCAGACCGCCAAAATGGACCAGTGCGACCATGGTACCGACGACGTAGACGTCGACCATGGACCATCGCCCAATAATTTCGGTAAGGACATAAAGCTTCTTCCTTTTTTTACGATGCATACATGATCCTTTTTGTACAGAGAGGAGAAGATAGATCAGAATAAGTATTTTCAGGATGGGTACAAAGATACTTGCCGTGAAAATAACGAAAGCGATAAGATAGGCTTTTGTTTCCATAAAGTAGAACACACCGCTCATAATTGTGTCTGATTCTGTACCGGCAAAGGTAACGACATGCATCATGGGAAGAATGTTTGCCGGAATGAAAAAGACAATACTTGCGATCAAATAAGCCCATGTTTTTTGAACGGCCTGGGGTTTACGCATATGGACCTCGCTGTCACAGCGGGGACAGTAAGCTACTTCATTCATGCCCTCCGGAGGTACCTTGACAATGGCATGACAGACGGGGCAGTTGGTCAAACCTCTTTCTATGGCTCTCATACCTCTGCCTTTCTACGCTCAAGACGTTTTCTCTCACCGATGCGTTCCCATATCTGATGCGGATCGAAAATAGACTGTGCGGCAGCCATGACCATGACCATCAGCATGAATGCCCACAGAGAGGTACCGGGGATGATCGTCCCCATTTTGACCAGTTTGACAATGGAAACCAGCACCCCGAGAAAGAGGACGTCGAGCATACCCCAGGGAAGAAGTTTTTCCAATGTTTTAAGCATATGTGCTGCATAACGCGGAAGATAGCCGTGATAGAGAGAGCCGAACAGAATGCAGTAAAGAAGGATTCTGGAGAGAGGAACGACGATAGTTGTCAGCAGGATCGCTGTCGCCATCATCCACTGCTCTTCCTGGTAAAGGTAAAAAATACTGGTTGTAAAGTTGGCATGGGAACTGCTGCCGGCTACATGAAAACTCAAAAAGGGAAAATAGTTCGCTACGATGAACAGGAAGAGTGCTGCAAGGTTGTAGGCATAGATCTTTTCGACCATCCCGGGCTTGTAGGTATAGAGTTTTGTGCCGCATCGGGGGCACTTGTAGCGACCCGGCTTATGAGGCGTACTGACTTTGCTGATCTCGTCGCATTCATGGCAAATATAGTAATGTGGTTTCATTGCTGCACTAACCCCATGTCTTCCAAATTGATTGTGTAAGGATAGCATCTCTTTGCTACAGAGCATATTAACATGGATTAATATGACGGTTCCCTCGCCAATTCTGACAATACGTTCCAATAATGGGATTTGTATCTCCTTTTTAATCTTGTTTGTGTATAAATGTGATAATTTTAATTTTTAAGGTTGTGATATATGGTAAACAAAGAACAAATTCACGAAAAACTTGCACAGGTTATTTATCCGGGATTTACAAAAAGTATTGCAGAGTTCGGTTTTGTCAAAGAGGTCAGCATCGGGAAAAACAGTGTCGTGATCTGTCTCGATATTCCTTCTGCCGCTGCGGAGATAGAAACACAGCTTCGTCATGAGATCAGTAAAAGGCTCTCTTTTTTAGGAGATTTTGAAGTCGATATTTCCATCATGAAACCAAAAATGCCGAGAGAGACCAGTTCACAAGGCAGAAATGTATTGCCGAAAATTCAAAATTTTGTCATGGTAAGCTCCGGAAAAGGGGGTGTGGGAAAATCAACAACTACCGTGAATCTTGCCATTGCACTGGCACAGCAGGGCAAACGTGTCGGACTGCTTGATGCCGATATTTACGGGCCGAATATCCCCCGAATGATGGGCATAGAGGATCAACAGCCGGTTTTTCTGGGAAAAACCATTAAACCTATAATAGCACACAATATAAAAGTGATGTCCATCGGTTCACTGGTGGAAAGAGGTGCTTCACTCATTTGGAAAGGTGCTATGGTCACACAGGCCATAGAACAGATGCTTGAAGATATAGAGTGGGGCAGTCTGGATGTACTGCTTTTTGATATGCCTCCCGGTACGGGGGATGCCCAGCTTGCACTGGCACAAAGTCTTCCTGTGACGTCCGGTGTTTGTGTCACTACCCCCCAGAAAGTAGCTCTGGACGATACCATTCGTAGTATGGATATGTTTACACAGCTACATATTCCTATTGCCGGTATCGTAGAGAACATGAGCGGATTCATTTGTCCTGACAGTGGTAAAGAATACGATATCTTCGGCAAAGGAACGACACAGCCATTAGCGGAAGCGTATAAAACAGAAGTCCTGGGGGAGATACCCCTTGAACCGGCGGTCAGAGAAGGGGGTGACAGCGGTCTGCCTATTACGGTGCTGGCTCCGGAATGTGAAACGTCCAGACGCTACGGGACTATTGCATCAAAACTCTGGGAATGCCTGCTTAAGGTCAATGAAGAGGGCGGTGTTGACAATGAAGCCATTCAGCCTACGGTTTTCTAGTCCCTGAGGATAGAGGTCCCCTAAACCTTTCGTATTTCCACATTGGTTTCATTCATTACCGCTGCACCGTAGACCGGTTCATGGATGTCTTCGAGGAGTATGGCATCGTTGGCACCATTGCCGTATGACATTGTCATTTCCGGATTCATACTGCCGAAACCATGTGCCATAAATACCTGGTTTGGTGCTATTTTTTCAGTAGGATATGCTTTGATCGTTACTTTGCCTGCACGACTTTTGACTTCAAGCATATCACCAAATTTGATTCCCCTGTTCCTGGCCACTCTTTGGTTGACCCACAGATAGTTTGTAGGGATCAGGTCTCTGAGCATCATATTGTTTGTCGTGGCACTCTGTGTAAACTGGGCATGCCTTCCGGTAATCAGTCTGAATTGTCCTTCCGGTACAGAAAAAGTGTATTCCTCTTTCCACGTCGGCATCGGGTCAACCCCTTTTGCAGCAAGATGCTTGTAGTCGCATATCAGTTTTAATGCATCTGTCTGTACATGGTATTTTTTTCTGTTTTCCGGGTAATAGCGGTATTCATTGGGGTTGAGCTGGGTATGGTATTGTTCAATATGGGGATAATATACCCCCTTTTCTTCCAGTATTTTCCACGCTTTTTCTCCAAATGCCTTGACCATACGCTCTTTGTTTTTTTCAGACACATCTTTGTCCCAAAAATCGGAAAGTATATAGCCGTCCTCTTTATAAACAGCCTGTTCACCACGATTTTTGATCTCATTCTGCAAGTCTTTATCGTATTTTTTACTGATATCAAAAAGCGGTTTGGAGAGTACTGTGGCCAATTCTTTATATATCTGTTCAGGGACTTTCGTTTCATAAAGCGGCTTGATGGCAGCCTTTCTCTGAACAATGGCCGGTTCCAGCAAGCCGTAACTTGTAACGGGTGAGGTCTTTTCAAGGTAGGAAGCTTCAGGCAAAATGACATCGGCGAACATGGCACTGTCGCTTGGAAGAATATCAATAATGACATTCAAGTCCATTCCTTCCAGAAAGCGGATGGTTTTGGCTGTGTCTGGAACACTGTCGACAGGGTTGTGTTTGCGCATGAACATGGCACGTACGCGATAAGGTGATTTCTTTTCGACCACCATGTCTCGAAAGACCATCCATGAGCCTGCACGCTGGGACAGTATGGCAACACCTTCATGGTCAAACCTGTCCTTGGCCTGGCTGTAGATAGGTGCAGATATTTCTTCTTCAGGCAGTTTCAGCGGTTCCCCGTAGATAATACCGCCTTTTTTGTTCAGGTTTCCGCTCAATCCCTGAAAAATTGCCATTGCCCTTCGCAGCTGAAAATCATTTTTGCTGAAAACGCTTCGTCTGCCCTGATAATAGATGGGATGTTCGGCCGCCATGAATTCTCTGGCTGTTCTAACGATTTCCCCGGCGGGAATATTGGTGATCTTTTCCGCCCATTCAGGAGTATACTTATTTGAAAGAATATGTGTTTTATAGCTTTCAAATCCTACAGCATGGGAAGCAACAAATGTTTTGTCATACAACTCCTCCGTGAGGACAACATGGGTCAGTGCCAGCACAAAGGCCAGGTCTGTTCCCGGATTGACCGCATACCAGCGGTCTGCTTTCGCTGCTGTATTGGTGAACCTCGGATCCAGAACAATAGTCTTTAATCCTCTTCCTTCACTCCTTTTGAACAGGTCCAGTGTATCTGGTGTGATGATCGCTTCTGCCCTGTTTGCTCCGGCAATGACAAGGTAATCGGCATGGCCCAGATCGGCTTCTCCATAGGTACCTATGGTAGCAAAATACCCTCCCAGCACCGTTTCAAGACAGATACTGACTTCATCGACATAATTGACCGTACCGATCTTTTCACCCATAAGAGACTCAAAGCCTTCTTTGGAGAGTCCCTCTCCGTTACAGTATGCGATCGTAGAACGGTTGTCTTTCTCCTCATCAAGGATTTCTTTCAGTCCTTTGAAAAGGCGGGTGCCGTTCAAAATGGCATCATAGGCTTCTTCCCAGGAGACACGTTTGTATTTTCCGTCACCTCGCTTGCCTATTCTGACGAGAGGATATTTCAGTCTGTCCGGATCATAGGTTGTCTGTATACCTGCATTTCCTCTTGCACACAGCATATTTCTGGATTTTGGGAAATAGGGATTTGGATCGAGTTTGGTAATGATGCCATCTTCCACTCTCGCAAAGCCGGCACATTTATTAACACATATGCCGCATAAAAACGGTACTTCCTGCGCCTGTTTTGTACTTGTCTTGGTCGTGATACTTTCCGGAATACGGCTTAGCGGTTCTTTGCCGGATGGAAGGAGGTGTGTTTCAGCCAGGGCCGAACCCCCAATCACGCTTAGGGCTACACTGCCTTGCAGAAATCGTCTTCTCGATATCTCTTTTTGCATCATATTCTTCCTACTTAATGCTATTTGTCTCTCACTGCAGGATACCCTGAGGTATCTTCTGTGCGCATAGTGTTATTTTCAGAGACAGGTTCTCTTTTGTCAATGTGCGTCTTTTTTGTCCAGCTTCAATACAGATTCGGCAATAAAAAGCAGAAATATAAAAATGCCGATGGCGCCAAGACCGATGGCCCACTCCGTCATAGACGGCGTATAGCTTATGATGGATGGCGGCAGCTGGTACTCTGTTACTTTCATTAATTGTTTTGGTACAATCTGAACTGCTTCCACGACATTAATCCTTGCAGACATCAAACCGATGAGTCCGAAGACAGATGCCAGGCAGAACATCCCAATTTTTTCTTTACTCCCCCAAATAGCGACAAAAAGCGGGAAAACCAGTCCTAAAAGTATTTCAAACAACCAAAATCTGGGAGAAGCGAAAATGTGTTCTACGATTTCTACTTTTCCCGGTACATCGCCATATACGGCCTGCAGGAATTTTACAAGATACATAATCAACAGCAGTGAGATCAATGCTATGGAAGCACCTTTTAGCAGCAGGACACCTTTTTCAAACTCTTTGGTCGTAATGAAAAATTTTGCAATAATGGAAAAAAGAAATATGCCTCCCAAAATTCCGCTGGCAATAAATTCTATCTGGTAAAATACACCGCTGGCAAACGCATTGTCATTCAGCAAACCAAAAATAGAACCGGCTGTCAGTATGGAGGAATTGGCAAATATCAGTGCCAGCATTGAATACACTTTTGATTCTTTTCCTTTCACGTACAGCACATAGGTAATTGCGGTAAACAGCATGGTCAACGGGTAAAATACCCCCAGCCAGAACAGTGCCGATGTCGGATGTCCGCTCAGTGCGGTGTATATGACCATGGTAATGGGGTGGCCTATTTCAAACAAAAAGACGGCAAACCCCGCGATAAGTGCCAATAAACCGAATACCAGCATTCTTTTGACCAATGGTTTCAACGCCTTGATATCAAAAAAGATAGCACTCGTGGCAATAGCGATTGTACCCATGGAAAGTGCTACAAAAAATTCATAGGCAGATACAAGAAAGCCCCATGGATGTTCTCTTGTCGTATTGTAGGCATGGTGTCCATGCTCCAAAAAATTCACTACTCCGAACAGATAAAATCCGATAAGTATGACTGAAGCTGCTGCAACGATCTTGCCGACCATGCTAAAATTCAGGTTGATATGTATATTTTCTTTTAATGGTATAAAGTCTTTCATCATCATAACAGTTCCTTATCTCAAATAAAATAGTTTTGGTTTCGTACCAAGATGTGCTTTCAAACTAAAGTGTTCTCTGTTTTCAAGCAGTTGGCTGATCTCGCTGTTCGGATCGTCAAGATCACCAAACGTTCTTACTTTTGTCGGGCAGGTTGCCTGGCAGGCAGTAGTGGTTTCTCCGCGGGCGAGTCTTGTATCTGAACAGAACGTACATTTGTCTACAGTCATTGTTCTCTCATCTACATAACGGGCATCGTAGGGACAGGCATTCATGCAATAAGTACACAAAATGCATTTATCGCTGTCAACCAGTACAATGCCGTCATCATTGTAGTATGTTGCATTTGTCGGACAAACTTCCTGACACGGTGCTTCTTCGCAGTGTTGGCACTGGCTTGGCAAAAATACAGCAGAGGAGAGGCTCAGGTTCGGCCATTCCCCGTCCGGGTTGTTGCTTCCGACCCAGATCCTGTGTTTTTCGGCACCGAGTTCAACACCATTCTCTTCTTTGCATGCTACTTCGCATGCTCTACAGTTTATACAGTTTTTATAATCTAACGCCATTCCGTATCTAGCCATGATTATACCTTCCTTATTTCTACATTTGTTTCATGCATAACAGCAGCACCGTAAACCGGTTCTATTTTGTCTTCAATAATTGCTGCATCATTTCCGCCGTTGCCATATGCCATTTCCATTTTCTCACTGCTTCCGCCAAAACCGTGAAGCATAAAGATCTGGTTGGGAGCGATTTTCTCGGTAGGGTAGGCTTTTATGGTTATCTTGCCTACGCTGCTTTTGACTTCCACCACATCGCCAAATTTGATACCTCTCTGGGATGCCACCCGGCTGTTGATCCAGATATAGTTTGTCGGGATCAAATCTCTGAGCATCATATTGTTCGTCGTTCCGCTTTGTGTGAACTGTGCATGACGGCCGGTAACAAGTCTGAACTGTCCGTCAGGAACACTGAAATTCCATTTGTCATACCATGTCGGCATTGCATCAACGCCTTTTTTTGTCAGGTTTTTAAAGTTGAAGACAACCTTTAAAGCATCTTTTCTTGTCGTATAGTATTTCTTGTTGTCCGGATAATACTGGAATTCATTCGGATTGAGCTGCTTGTGGTATTTCTCCATTTCCGGATAGAAAACACCTTTCTCTTCCAATGTTTTCCATGCTTTTTCGCCAAATGCTTTTGCAACTCTTTCTTTATTCGCCTCTTCAACCGGTTTTTCCCAGGCATCAGCCAAATCGAAACCGTTGGCCTTATAGTATTTTTCCTCTTCTTCTTTTGATTTTCCTTTTAAATCATCCTGTACATCTTCATCATACTTTTTGGTGATTTCCCAAAGAGGTTTTGAGAGTTTCTCTGCCAGCTCTTTATAGATCTGCTCAGGAACTTTGGTTTCAAAAAGAGGTTTGATCGCTGCTCTTCTCTGTACGATTGCAGGTTCAAGGAAGCCGTAGCTTGCAACCGGTGAGGTTCTTTCAAGATAGGATGCCTCGGGCAAAATAACATCTGCATACATGGCAGTGTCACTCGGAAGAATATCTATCATGACATTCAAATCCATTTTTTTCAGAAATTCAACTGTTTTGGCCGTGTTCGGAACCCCTGCGAGAGGATTGTGCTTTCTCATGAACATTGCTCTTATCGGATAAGGAGCTTTGCCTTCAAGTACCATATTTCTGAATACGATCCATGAACCTGTTTTCTGGGCGGGGATTGCTATGCCGTCTTTGTCAAATCTGTCTTTGACCTGGGCATACATAGGAGAGTTCACTTCTTCTTTTGGAAGTGCCAGTTTCTGACCGTAAATAATACCGCCTTTTTTGTCGAGATTGCCGCTTAGCGCCTGGAAGATCGCCATGGCACGGCGAAGCTGAAAGTCATTTTTGCTAAATACACTTCTTCGACCCTGATAATAGATCGGATGTTCTGCCGCCATAAATTCTCTGGCGGTCTTATAGATCTCTTTTGCCGGAATATTGGTGATCTTTTCCGCCCACTCCGGCGTATATTTATGGGAAAGAATATGGTTTTTGTACTCTTCGAAACCGACACCGTGCTTTGTGACAAAATCTTTATCATATAATGCTTCATTCATAACGACATATGTCAATGCGAGAACAAAAGCCAGGTCAGTTCCGGGATTGACCGCATACCACCTGTCTGCTTTGGCGGCAGTGTTGGTAAATCTCGGATCAAGCACTATGGTCTTCAATCCTCTTCTCTGTGTTCTTTTGAACATATCCATCGTATCCGGCGTGATAATGGCTTCCGCCCTGTTCGCTCCCGCTATGATCAAATAGTCTGCATTGTTCAGATCAGCTTCACCGTATGTGCCTATAGTGTTTACGTAGGCACCCAGCGTTGTTTCGAGACAGATACTGATTTCATCTACGTAGTTTGGAGAACCGATCTTTTCTCCCACGAGTACTTCAAAGCCTTCTTTTGAAAGACCCTCGCCGTTACAGTAGCCGATAGTTGCACGGTTGTCTTTCTCTTCATCGAGAATATGTTTGATGCCTTTAAATTTGTCAGTACCGTTCAAGATGGCTTCATAAGCCTCGTCCCAGCTGACTCTTTTATATTTTCCGTCGCCTCTTTCACCTATCCTGATAAGCGGATATTTCAGTCTGTCCGGATCATACGTGGTTTGAATGCCCGCATTTCCCCGCGGGCACAGCATATTTCTGCTTTTTGGGAAGTATGGATTTGGATTTAACTTTGTGATTACTCCATTTTCAACCCTTGCAAAACCGGCACATTTGTTGACACATATTCCACATAAAAATGGTATATTCTCTGCTTTTCCTGTTCCCGTTTTTGTGGTAATGTTTTCAGGTAAAGTATGGTGCTCTTCCTGTTCGCCGGAAAGTAAGCTTGTAGTGCTTACAGCTGTTCCTCCGACGATACTCAAGGCAACACTACCCTGAAGAAATTTTCTTCTTGATATTTCAACCTGCATCAGGTACACTCCTTCTATAAATTATTACTTACTAAATAAGAGAAAAAGACTCCTATTTATAAGAACACGTTATATTTTATAGTACTTATGCTTATATAATTATGATTTAAATCAAGAAACAGTGTTTTTAGGTACGATTTAAGAGATTTGTTATTCTCTTTTAACTATTCTCTTTCCGGAAATTATTGTGACAGAGAGGCTGTAGATCAGATAGAGTATAGATCACGGCCGATGTATGAAAGATCAAACATAAAATAAGGAATTTTACCAATATGAATCAAAAAATAGAAGCAAGCAAGATCGCATACGATGCCCTGAACGCTGCAGAAGGAATGAGCAGAAGAGAGGCACTGAAGGTCATGGGCCTGACGGGAGGTGCAGCGATGATGATGGGTACGCCCACCTCTGCCGAAGCTGGACCGAGCAGTGACAAAAAAGTCAAAGTACTCGTTGTCGGCGGCGGTGCAGGGGGCATTATGGCTCTGGTAAGGCTGCACCGGGCAATGCCGAATGCAGTATTCACGATCATTGCGCCCAATGAAATACATCTCTATCAGCCAGGACAGGTATTCATGGCGGCAGGGCTTTATACGCATAACGATATTGTCAAGCAAAACAAAGACTTCATTCCCTCCGGTGTGGAGTGGATCAAAGATGAAGTGGCTGTGTTCGATCCGGACAACAACAAAGTTGTGACACGTGCGGGCAAAGAAGCAGCGTATGACTATATGGTCGTGGCAACAGGTATTGTATACCATTATGAGTGGATCAAGGGGTTAACCAAAGAAGATATAGGTACCAACGGTATTTCGAGTGTATACCTCAGCAACCTTGAAAAAGGTACGACAAAAGGGGGTGAAGTAACCTGGAAATGGTTTAACGAACTAAAAGCTGCGGCTGCATCTGGCAAGAAGCCGACAGCGATCTATACACAGCCGGCTACTCCCATCAAATGCGGCGGTGCACCGCAGAAGATCCTCTACCTGAGTGCAGACCACCTGAAAAAAGAGGGCTTCGGAGCAAACTATATCTTTGCTACGAACGGTGGAAAACTTTTTGGTCTTCCTACGATCGCCAAGTCACTTGAAAATGTACAAAGCTGGTACGACACCATCACCAACAAGTTCAAGCACAATCTTGTAGCGATGGATGTTGCCAACAAAGTAGCGACCTTTGAAAGAACCTATGAAGTCAAAGGTGAATACGACAAAGATTTGGAAGAATACGATATGATCACCAAAAAAGAAATGGTGGACATGCAGTATGACTTCATCCATGTGGTACCGCCGATGTCTCCGCCCAAAGCAGTTGTGGACTCAAAGCTCGGATGGCAGAAAGGGTCAGCAAAAGGCTGGCTTGAAGTCGACCAGTATACGCTTCAGCACAAAAGATACCCGAATATTTTCGGTATAGGTGATGTATGCGGTATCCCCAAAGGAAAGACAGGCGGATCTGCACGGCACCATGCTCCGGTGGTGACGGCCAACCTTGTCGCAGCGGTGAACGGTGAAAAGCTTCCGGAAATTTTTGACGGATATACGGTTTGTCCTCTGAAAGTGGAATACGGAGAGATCATCATGGCAGAATTCAACTACGACGGACTGGCACCGACTGTCCCGTTCCTTGATCCGGCAACACCAAGGTGGTTCTGGTGGGCATTTGACCTGTATATGCTCAAGCCTATGTACTGGCACCTTATGTTGAGAGGATGGATATAACTCCCTCCTTTTTTCTCTCAATGAGAACAGGGGGGGGTCCCGTTCTTCTGGCACTCTTCTGATACTTTTTTTCTAAAAATTCCCTTGACTGCACAATGCGTGCATAAAAAAACGCTACACTGCCCAAACTAGTGTTTCAAGGAGCAAACAATGAAACTGAAAACAAGGATTCTTTTTCCGATAGGAATTCTCTTACTGCTTTTTGCCTCTGTGGCGTTTGGTGCAGGGAGTGAGACTGTACCTCTTTCCGGGCAGAGTACCTGGGCCCTCATAGGGGCAACGTTCGGTGCCGGAGTGCTGCTGACCTTCACGCCGTGTGTACTGCCCATGGTTCCCATTGTTTCAAGTATTGTGGCAGGCCAGGGGGAAGGGCTGACGAAAATGAAAGCCTTTTGGCTCTCTTTTTCCTATGTCATGGGTACAGCAGCCACGTATGCACTGATGGGAGCGCTGGCAGGTGCAACAGGCGAACAGCTGCAGGCCTATTTTCAAAATGTCTGGGCTATCAGTGCTTTCAGTCTTATTTTTGTGCTGATGGCGCTCTCCATGTTCGGGGTCTATACCATACAGCTCCCTTCTTTTATCCAGTCGAAGCTCAATGCCGAATCACAGCAGATCAAAGGCGGTTCCATCGTCATGGTCTTTCTGCTGGGGATGATATCTGCTCTTATTCTCGGTGCCTGTGTTTCTCCCGTACTCATCTCTTTCCTGAGTGTGGCCATTGCAACACATGATGCGGTACTGGGTGCTGTAACCATGTTCTCCCTTGCCCTGGGGATGGGTGTACCGCTCATCATTGTTGGGCTTGGAGCAGGGCAGCTCATTCCCAAAGCCGGAGGCTGGATGGAACAGGTGAAACATTTCTTCGGTGTGTTGCTTCTGGCTGTTGCCATCTACCTTTTCAACGAACTCGGACTGGTCAGTGAACTGCTGTTATGGGGTGTTTTCATTCTGATACTCGGTGTCTATATGCGTGCGCTCGAAGCACTTCCGGAAGCGGCATCAGGATGGACCGTGCTTGGCAAGGCGGTCGGGGTGCTTTTTCTGCTTGTGGGTACCATTCTGATCGTCGGTGCTGCAAGGGGCGGAGACGACCTTTACCAGCCTCTTAAAAGTGACATACCGGTGATTGTCTCTTCGGGAGAGAGAAATACACAGACTGCTGCATCACAGTTTCCTTTTGAACTGGTGCGCAATATGGAAGCATTTGAAAAAAAGCGTCAGGAAGCTATCCGCAATGACAAATTTTTCATAGCTTATTTTTACAGCGATACCTGCGGTGTATGCAAAAAGCTCAAGGCTACCACGCTGAAAGATGTCAAAGTCAGAAAAATACTGGCAGAACATTTTGTAGCGGTCAGAGTGAACATTACCGACCACTCCAACAAAGCAAGCATGGAGATCAAGAAAAAGTTCAATGTCTTCGGCACGCCTTCTTTTGTTTTCTTTGATCAAAGCGGCAAAGAAATGGAGGAGGAGAACTTTTACGGCTATCAGGGACCGGAAGAGTTTTTCGATACTCTTGACCTCATGGCAGGATGAGTAGAATAAACCGGGGACAGGCATTTCTCCGGGAGAAAATTTTCCCTAAAGTTTCAGTACACCTTTGACCCTTGCGGCCGTATCTTCTTTATGCAGACTCAGCCTGGACACAGAGCCCTCTTTAAAGTGTAAAATATCCGAAAAATTAACACAAGTATGTAGAAGGTTTAAAACTATTTATCATTGCAGCCACCAGGAATCTCTCCTCCTTTGCCATAACGGTAGGTAAAATCATACAAGTCGTTCCACTGTTTTTCACTTAGTTTGGTTTTATCGAATTTAGGGCATATTTTCAAGGTTTCCTCTTGAAATTTCCCCTGTTCTTTTATCTTTTCCCACTCGGCCTGCGTATGCTTTCGTGAAAATACTGAACCATAAAAACCACATTTTTTCTGCAATTTCTTTTTGTAAATTCTATGACCCAGTTTGTCATTACCTATTGCAAGTGTTGGTAGCATGAATCCTGTTATGGTTGTCATAATGATGATACTAAATCTTTTTTTCATATTTATTTGTCCTTATGTTAAGTTATACTTAACGTTATGGTATCAAGATTAACTTACGACTCTTTTAAAATCTCATTTTCCAACGTAGAAAAAAATGCTTTGTAAGTCTGTCTGTTAAAAATATACGGTTTGGCATAGAAAAGTGTTTCAAAGACAATCTTCCATAATGTAGGGAAATTTTCTTCATTTCTTATGCCACAGAGTTGTACCTGCATTCTCTGTTCTAAAAGGCTGAGTGCTTTCGCATGAAAAACATAGAGTTTCAGTATTTCATATTCTATACCGACGGCTGTAAAATAATCTATTAGTTTGAGTATGGAAGCTTCTTTGTCCGTAAAGTCATCTGCATGAATGGGAGAGAGTATCTCGTCTTTAAGCAGCTGGTCCAATAATACCTCATCTACTTTGTAAGCGTCTATAAACTCGTCTTTTGTGTAATGTTTTGCATCAGCAGGTATATCGCAAAGTGTATTCATCAAAGGAGTGATCATCGAGGAAGAGGAAGAGAAGGACTGATTCCTGTTTTGAAGTATCTGTCGGAGCTGTTCGTTGGTACTGCCAAAATGTTTTTTCATATATTCTATGTACCCTAGCAATTCCACATGTTCATCACTGTAGCGATGTACATTTGATTTTAATTTTTTGGCTTCAGGTAGAAGTCCTTCTCTTATATAGTAAAGTATGGTCGATTTGGGTATTTTTGTTTTTTTCACCAATTCTGATATTTTATATTCCATTTGCAATCCTCTTAATGTTCATATAAGAATTATAGCATATAATTAAAATCGTAAAGTTTAACTTAACATTATTGGAAGATGGTGAAAAATAAAATTTAATTAACACAAAGGAAAAGAAAAATGGCACATATAAAATTACCGGAATTTGAGGATATGACTCCTGCAATTCAAGACAAAGCGAGACCTATTTTGGAAAAAACAGGAAAACTGGGAGAAATCTTTAAACTCCTGGCCATAGATGAAAAAGTTTATTTTGCAACGGATGTAATGATTCAAAAGTATCTCCTTGATGAGACGACACTTTCGTATAATATAAAAGAGGCTATTGCATTGCTTATTTCAAAAGAGAATGGTTGTAAAATGTGTGTAGATGTCCACAAAAGTATTGCAAAGATGCTGGGTTTAAGTGATGAAAGAATAGCAGAAATTCTTCAGGGTGTGGATGCTATCAATAGTGATAACAGCGAAAAAGCTCTTTTGAATTTTTGTATAAAAGCATCAGGAAAAGAAAATTTTAAGATTTTAAAAGAGGAGATAGATACGCTTAAAGAGATGGGCTGGAGCGATATACAAATTATTGAAGCTGTTTCCATTACAGGGTATTTTAATTATATCAATACACTCTCTAATGTATTCGGGCTGGGAGAATAGCGATGAAAAGCTTTATATTACTTATCTTTGTTTTATTGATTACTGCACTGCAGGCCAAAGAATATAAAGTTATTTATGACTGTAGTTCTAACGAAGCAAGATATATAAAGAGCAGAATGTGGCTTGTAAAAAAGACAATGAATATGATGCAGGAAAACAATGATACAAGTAGTGTGGTACTGACACTTCATGGCGGTTGTGTTTCTATGGTTTCAAAAAATTATAAAATGATTGTCCCGGATGAAGATGTTCAAAATATAAAAAAAGCCCAAAAGTATCTTATTGCCTTATCCAAAAGAAAAAATGTAGAAATTATTGTTTGTGCCATGTCTTTAGCTTCCAATGCCATTGAGAAAAGTGAAGTATTGCCCTTTGTTCAAATATCTAAAAATAGTTTTCTTGATACAATCAAATATCAAAATGAAGGCTATGCCATTATGACTTTTAAATAATTTTGCAGTATCATGAATGTGATGACCATATTAATGCTGTTGCTGCTTTTGTGGGTATCATAATAAAAATCATTTGAGAAGAAATAGGGACAAAATGAAAACTGTACAGTTTGGCGAGAAGAGAGTTGCAGTGTCAAAAGTGGTCTGTATAGGGCGTAACTATGTAGAACATATCGAAGAGCTTGGCAATGAGATCCCTGAAAATATGGTAGTGTTTAACAAGCCCAATTCCGCTATCAGCGACACACTTTACTACTTTAGCGAAAAGTGCCGCTTTGAAGGAGAGATTTGTTTTCTGATACGCAGCGGCAGGATCGCAGGTGTCGGTTTCGGACTCGATCTGACCCATGCCGATATTCAGAACAGACTTAAACAAAAGGGACTTCCGTGGGAACGTGCCAAAGCATTTGACCACTCGGCTGTACTGAGCCGATTTGCTGTCTTTGGCGGAACAGTGGAAAGTCTACATATGAAACTCTACCGCAATGATAGACTGGTGCAGTATGCCGGCTATGACCTTATGATGTACAAACCTGCTGCCATGCTGGAGGAAATACAGACATTTATGACACTTGAAGACAATGACATTATCATGAGCGGTACGCCCAAGGGAGTAGCGACATACGATAGGGGAGACCGTTTTGTAGGTCAAGTCTTTTCCGGTACAAAGCTGCTTGTCGAGGCCTCATGGATCGTACAGGAAGAGGGACCTTTTGTTGCTTCAAACCAGCGTTCTAGAAAAGAGGAGCGTTCATAGATCTTTGCACCCAGTGCAAGCTTGTAGTCCATGTAGGGCTGTCCGAGATTCCAGAAGGCAAACCCTTTTCTTTGCAGATACTGTCCCAGGAGTACGAGCTGGGCAGTACCGTAATGGTTGTAGCGTTTTTCTCTGCGGCTGCAGCCGCTGAGACTGGTATAGGTTTTGCCAATGATATAGCCTGTTTCTCCGGCGACCAGTTTTCCCTCTTCTTCAATATAGGCTGAAATAAGCTGAAAATTGTCATCTGCACCCCGGGTCTGTTTAAGCATCCGGAAATAGCGCGGACTCAGCCAGTTGTTCTTGTGTATCTTTGAAATGGCTTGAACGACTGCGTCAGGATTTTGGCTTATGTGGAGTTTCAGGGGTTTCTGTCTGAACAGTTTCTGTACTTTTTTACTGATATGCAAGTCTTTAAAATCAAGCAGCGCATAGGAGAACTGTATCTCCGGCAGCAGGAGTTC
This sequence comes from Sulfurovum sp., assembly GCF_015493435.1. GTDB lineage: Bacteria > Campylobacterota > Campylobacteria > Campylobacterales > Sulfurovaceae > Sulfurovum. Next base: position 44,074 of record NZ_WGDD01000058.1, on the reverse strand, counting down.
TTTTTCTTCAAAAAAGTCCGTTACGGCAATGAATCCCGCTTTTGCCTGTGCGATGTAATATTTTGCAGAAAAATCATCGCTCCAGTAGTAGTTTTTATACATGTCGGGATAAATCTTTTGCCGGAGCAGGGTCTGGTCGCAAACCGCATGATAGGGAAGGTGATGGATGCCAAGCTGTATCGTGTCTTTCACTCTGCGCACCGCTTGTTTATGTTCCCTTTGCCTGCTTCATGTATCATGTTCACTCCATAGTTTTTGTTTAAGTGTTTAGTTAGTGCGGTAATATTGTAGTGAAAAACTGCTACAATTACAAAATTTTTTGGGAACAGCACGATGAAAATAAATGTTATCATTATTGATAAAAAGGGGAAAGACCAGCTTTATGCTCCTTTGATAGAACATTATAAAAAGATCACCAAACCTTTTGCCAAAGTGGAAGTCATAGCGCTTTTTGACAAAGAAATCTCCAAGGCACAGGATATTTCTCCCCAGGCAGCACAAAAATCCTACAGCAGGGCTCTGGAAAAATATTTGGGATCGGGTACAAATATCGCTCTGGATCCCGCTTCAAAAGAGTTTGACAGTTTCGAATTCGCAAATCTGCTTAAGGATAGCGCAACGGTGAACTTCTACATTGGCGGTGCATACGGCTTCGAGAGGGATTTTTTAAGCAAATGTAATAACGCCGTATCATTTGGTAAAATAACGCTTTCACATAAACTGGTGAAAGTTGTTTTGCTTGAACAGATCTTCAGAGGTTTGACGATCAATAACAATCACCCATATCATAAATAGGAAGAAGTACATATGTTAACACAAGACGAGTTGAAACGTTTCGAAAACAAGTTACTGGACAGAAGAGTACAGATTGAGAAGAACCTTGCGGGGACGGCATTGGAACTGAAAGGAATGCGGGATCTTGACCTCAATGACGAGGGTGATTATGCCGCAGCTTCTGCCGAAACGGTAGTTGATAGTGCAATTTTGGAGCAACAGCGCAAAGAATTAGCAGAAATTGACCTTGCTTTGGATAAAATAAAAAACGGAACTTACGGTATTTGTGAAATGTGTGAAGAGCCGATAGGCAAAGCACGCCTGGAAGTAAAGAATTTTGCACGTTTTTGTATTACATGCCGGGAGATCAACGAAAAAGAACAACAATAAAAGGATAAAATATGAGACTTGGGCTATATATCTTCGCAGCATTGACCCTGATGGGTATTACTGCCGCATTGACATACACAGTAAATCCCAACAACTATCTTGTAGAGTTTATGGGAATCAATTTTAATTTCCCAGTTGCCGTTTGGATCGTTCTGCCTATGGCTGTTTTACTGCTGTTTACAGCACTCCATATGGTTTTCTATTCTTTAAAAAGCTATTTTAAACTGAAGAAGTGGCAGAATGATGCAGCAACACTTGAAGATGCCTTGTACTGGTCACTGGTCAATGAACCCAAAGAACAGAAATATACCATAGAAGAGATCAGAGGCTCAGCGGTTCTTTTGGGCAAGTCTTCTCTGCATGTTCTCGATGCGGTGGAAGGACTGAATACAAGACTTTCAAAAGTTCTGAATCTCATTAACAAAATCAAAGGCGGAGAGTATGTTGATCTCAAAGAGCACAAAATGTCCAAAGTGTTCAGCGATGGGAACCCGCATCTGATAAGGAACCGTGTGAACCGTCTGCATCATGACCCTGAGTTTGTAGAAGAAGTCATGAAGTCATCATCCCAGTATTCCAAGCAGGTGCAAAAACACGCACTCGATATTTTTGCACGCAATGAAACATTCTTCAAAGCACGCAAATATGCCAAAATATTTGATGCAGAGAGTCTGCATGTCATGCTTGCACGAGTGGCACATGAAGAAGATATGGGCCTCAGTGCGGAAGTACTGAATGATTTTGTCTCCGCGATAAAATTGAACTGTTCAGATTTTGTAAAGATCGTCAATGTAACGAAAAAGGTATTTACACCAAACCAGAATCTTGCGCTCTTTAAAGAATACCAGAACAAATACCCCAAAGCACAGGAAGCCTACTTGTATCTGCTTTTTGACTATGAGCTTCTCGATGAGGTCAGTGCATATCTTGATGAACATGAAGAGCATGAATTCCTCAAGTTCAGAGCATTCTACGAGCTGAAAAAAAGCCAAAAGAAATTTAAACTTGAAGATATCATCAATATCAATACTATTTGCAGCAAATAGTATTTGATCTTTTCCAAAATGGCTGCGTTAGATTTTTCAGATCCTTTGTATGCCTTGGCCCCTCTCGCGGGCTTTACAGACCTTCCCTTTCGTTCTGTTGTCAAAAAATTCGGTGTTGACCTTACTGTCAGTGAAATGATCAGCTCAAACGCGTTGGTACATCACAGTAAAAAAACATACAAGATGCTGGAGAAAAGTCCCCTGGAAGATCCGTATTCCATCCAGATAGCAGGTTCTGACCTGAACGTGATCAGAGGTGCCGTAGAGATCATCAATGCACAGGAGGGTGTGAGCGTTATCGACCTGAACTGCGGATGTCCCGCTCCAAAAGTGGTAAACAATCTTCAGGGCAGCTCTCTTCTGACCGATCTTCCTCAAATGGGAAGGGTCATCGAAACGATCAAAAAATATTCCAACAAACCCTATACTTCGATGAAAATGCGTCTGGGTTTCAATGAAAAGAAACATATTGAGATCGCGAAAATTGCCGAGGCGAGCGGTGTAGACTATATTGCGGTGCACGGACGTACAAGAGCCGGACGATACAAGGCTGCGGTTGACTATGATGCCATCAGAGAGGTCAAAGAAGCAGTTTCCATTCCTGTCATAGCCAACGGTGACATCACTTCAGCGGAAAAAGCCAAATGGGTACTTGACTATACCGGTGCCGACGGTATCATGATAGGCCGTGCTGCCGTGGCGAAGCCCTGGATATTCAAACAGATCAAAGAGGGGATGGCTCAGCCGTCATCTGCACTTATCAAAGAAGTTGTTCTGGAGCATTTTGACCAGATGATCCGGTATTATGACAAATACGGTGCCGTCATTTTCAGAAAAAACCTGCATTCCTATTCTAAAGCCGGCTACAAGGGAGCATCTCTTTTCAGAGATACGGTCAACCGTATCGAAGATCCGAAAGAGATGAGAGAAGTGACAGAAGCATTCTTTTCGCAAACGTTTTTGTATGAATGTTGACCTGCATCAAAGCAAACGGCACAGAGACAGACTATAATCATACATTTTTAAAGGCAGTATCCTATGACATTCATCCTCATTAAAACCATTCATGTTTTCGCCGCATTCATTTACGGCGGTTTTCTTATTACGGACAATCTCTTTTTGGCCAAGATCAAGCGTTCATTCAGTGAAGAAGAACATAAAGTTATCCGTGAATCTTTCATGAAATATGTACGCAAAGTGGTGCCGCCGAGTCTTATTGTTGCTGTGGTAACCGGGCTTTATCTTATTTCGCAGGTTTACGGCCCCATAGGCCCGGACGGACTGACACGTTTTCAGACACTTCTGGGCATTAAAGCGTTTCTGGGTATCTGGCTGGGGCTCAGAGGCGGACTCCAGGTTTATTTCAAGATCCAGCCTTTTGTCTTTAAAAGCCATGTCCTCCCTTTTGCTTTTGTGATCACTATTATTTTTCTGTCGCAGTTTATGTATATCTGATCCGGGTTTAATGTTTCTTTTATGCTATAATTCCTTCTTAGTTTTTGGAGTAAAAGATGGTTGTTGAACTTTCATTTGTCGGTATTTTGATCGGGTCGCTGGCCGGTTTCTTTGGGATCGGCGGCGGTATGATGCTTGTACCGATGCTGCTTGTGCTCGGTTTTGAGATCAAAGATGCCATCGGTATTTCCATTGTACAGATGGTTTTTTCGTCGATCTTCGGTTCCTTTCTGAATTTTAAAAAAGGTTCACTGGTCCTCGGGGAGGGTATTTTCGTCGGTATCGGCGGATTTGTCGGCGGATTTATCGGGGCGAAAATAACACATCTTATCCCTGACAGTGTACTGCACTTTCTGTTTTTGGGACTGCTTGTCTATGCCCTTCTACGACTCTTCTTTTCTCCGAACCATATCGATGATACCCATACGAAAACCCTCGATAAAAGACTGCTTTTTGCCCTGGGTCTGACCATAGGGATATTTTCGATCACGCTTGGTGTCGGAGGCTCCATCATTCTTACACCGGTACTGGTGGGAATGCTGCACTACCCCATAAAAAAAGCGGTAAGTGCAGGACTTTTCTTTGTGGTATTCTCATCAGTTTCAGGCCTGATAGGCAGACTGATCTCCGGGAATATTGATTTTCACAGCGGTCTGATCGTTGCAGTGGCATCGCTGGTCGGTGTTACTTTCGGTATCTGGCTCAAAGACCATGTTAAATCAACCCATCATAAAATGGCATTGATCGTACTTTATCTCTTCGCTCTGGGAATGCTGGTCAGGAAGATGTGGTTTTGATGCAATGCTCTCTACCCGGTAATTATGCTATAATTCCAGATTAATTTTTACGCTGTTTCAAATGGCACAGGTAGTACAGGAAAGATAATTGAAAAAACAAAAAGACATGATACACGTTTACGGGGCGAAAGAAAACAATTTAAAAAATATAGATATAAGCATCCCTAAAAACAAGTTAGTGGTGATTACCGGTATTTCCGGTTCGGGTAAATCGACACTAGCCTTCTCAACACTTTATGCGGAAGGTCAGAGACGCTACATCGAGTCGCTTTCTTCCTATGCCAGACAGTTCCTCGGCCGCGTAGGCAAACCGGAAGTGGACAAGATAGAAGGTCTCACGCCCGCCATTGCGATTGACCAGAAGACTACGTCAAAGAATCCGCGTTCAACGGTAGGAACAATCACAGAGATTTATGACTATCTGCGTCTACTCTTCGCACGGGTCGGTGTACAGCACTGCCACCAGTGCGGCAAGCCTATCTCCTCCATGTCTGCCAGTGATATCATTGAAGAAGTACTGAAGCTTCCGGAAGGAGCCAAACTGGTCATTATGGCACCGCTGGTCAAAGAGAAAAAAGGTACTTTTGCCGATATGCTTGAATCTTTGCGGCATAAAGGCTACATCCGTGCCATGATAGACGGCGTCATGGTACGTCTTGATGACGAGATAGAACTCTCCAAAACCAAAATGCATACCATCAAAGTCGTGATAGACAGGGTGGTCATCAAAGAAGAGAATCGTGACCGTATAGGACAGGATGTGGAAAAGGCTCTTAAAGAGAGTTACGGTGAAATGGAAATAGAAGTACTCAATTACGAGGAATTGGGGCTTGACAGGCAGCATATCCATTATTCGGAACATTTGGCCTGTTTCGACTGCAAACTCAGTTTTGAACCGCTTGAACCGGTCAGCTTTTCTTTCAATTCGCCCAAAGGGGCCTGCCCCGCCTGTGACGGTCTGGGAATCCGCTATGCCATCGATCTCAAAAAAGTGATCGACCCTGAACTCTCCATCGACAAGGGTGCCGTAAAGATCATGTACGGGTTCAACAAAAGCTACTACACCAAATTTCTCAATGCCTTTTGCGAACAAAACGGTATCGATATAAAGAAGCCTTACGGTGAGCTTGCAAGCCATGAACAAAAAGCGATCCTTTACGGCAATGGAGGGGTGGTGGACTTTACATGGAAACGTCACAAGCTCAAACGTGAATGGCCCGGCGTGGTCAAGTTTGCACATGATATGTTCAAGGATGAAAAGGATCTTTCCGAATATATGACGGAAAAGGTGTGTGATAAATGCCATGGACACCGGCTGCGCCCGCGTTCCCTGGCAGTCAAGCTCGAAGACAGGAATATCGCCGATATTATCGACATGCCCATTGAAGAGTCTTATGCCTATTTTGCGGATAAAAAGAACTTTGCATACCTGACAGCACAGCAGAAGTTGATCGCCGAGTCCATTCTCAAGGAGCTCTATGAACGGCTCTATTTCCTTTATGATGTCGGACTTGGGTACATTACGCTCAGCCGGGATGCCCGGAGTATCTCCGGCGGAGAAGCACAGCGTATCCGTATTGCTTCTCAGATCGGTTCCGGACTGACGGGAGTGATGTATGTCCTTGATGAACCCAGTATCGGCCTGCATGAACGTGACACGATGAAGCTGATACGTACACTCAATTCTCTCAAGGAGAAAGGCAATTCGGTTGTCGTGGTAGAGCATGACAAAGAAACCATTCTTGCAGCTGACTATATTGTGGACATCGGTCCGGGGGCAGGTGAATACGGCGGTGAGATCGTTTTTTCCGGTGATGCGAAAAAGCTTCCCAAAGCCAAAACACTGACAGCCGATTATCTTTTTGGAAAAAAAGAGATCTCCTATCCGCATGAGAATCCGCAGAAAAAATGGATAGAGATCAAAAATGTGAACATTAACAATATTGAAAACCTTGATGCCCGGATACCGCTGCACAACTTTGTCTGTGTGACCGGTGTAAGCGGCAGCGGCAAAAGCTCGCTTATTCTCCAGACATTGCTGCCTGTCGCAAGGGAACTGCTGAACCGTGCCAAAAAGGTCAACAAGGTTGACGGTGTGGAGATCACAGGGCTTGAAGCGCTCGATAAAGTCATTTACCTCGATCAGAGTCCCATCGGGCGTACACCGCGTTCCAATCCTGCAACCTATACAGGTATTATGGATGAGATACGCAAACTGTTTGCCCAGACTAAAGAGGCTGAGCTTCGCGGCTACAAAGTAGGACGTTTTTCTTTCAATGTCAAAGGTGGGCGCTGTGAGAAGTGCCAGGGGGACGGCCAGATCAAGATTGAGATGCATTTTCTTCCCGATGTACTGGTCAGCTGTGATGCCTGCAACGGAACACGCTACAATGCCCAGACACTGGAAGTCCTCTACAAAGGAAAGTCGATCGCGGATGTACTGGCCATGAGTGTAGGGGAGGCACTGGAATTTTTCAAAGCCATTCCGGCCATCGCTTCGAAGCTTAAAACACTGACAGCCGTAGGACTTGACTATATTACTTTGGGACAGAATGCCACAACACTTTCGGGGGGCGAGGCTCAGCGTATCAAACTGAGCAAGGAGTTGAGCCGAAAAGATACAGGAAAAACACTTTATATTCTCGATGAACCTACGACAGGGCTGCATTTTGCCGATGTGGACAGACTGACAGGAGTACTGCACCATCTGGTGGAACTGGGCAATTCAGTTGTAGTGATCGAACATAACTTAGATATGGTGAAAAATGCGGACTATATTGTCGATATGGGTCCTGAAGGCGGGAACAAAGGCGGATTGATCATTGCGACCGGTTCTCCGGAAGCATTGGCGGCAGAGCATAAAGAAACAGGTTCATACACCGGTGAGTACCTGGCAAAAGAGTTGGGTTAACAAATACTGCTGCAGCCTATTGTCGAAGTGTGTGCAAATGTTTTCGTGAATTCTCGCGGGTAAATGAAATAGCGCTCTTGATGACCCACAAGATCACCAGCGTAGCAAGTATTTCATATCCGATCGCCCATGTCATCAGGAAAGGCGAATCGTGGTTGACCGCAATAAAAACTTTGAACTTTCCTTCCGCTATGTAGAAAAAGAGAAAAATAAGACCCAGAATATAGGGCAGAGAGATAAAATAGATTGCCAGAAAGATCTTTTCAAATCCTTCTGGGAAAAATAAGGGGGTATCATTCAATTGGACTTCCTGTTTTGTAAAGCTGCCGCCGATACCGTTAGCAGATTTTATACGTTCTTCCGGATGTGCAAAATGGATGGAAGTACCGTGCGATCGTTGTTTCCCCTGCATAAGATAACTCACTTTACAAATTTAATATTTTTATTGTGTCCTATTCTATATTAAAAATAATAATACTTTACTTAAAACAGTGTAAAATAAGAGGCAGTCTGCTGCATAGTATTTGGGCATCTGCTAATCGGTACGGCTTGTAATGCGAAATAGGCTAAAATACAGAAAAAAATCAGGTTTCCCTTTGAAAACAATCACCATTATAGATACATTCGGTTTCTTCTTCAGGTCATATTATGCTCTGCCGCCCCTGCGTAATTCGGAAGGATTTCCCACCGGACTTTTAACCGGTTTTGTGAATCTTGTAGATTCACTGCACCGGGACCATGCAACAGATTACCTGGTCTTCGCACTTGACAGCAAAGGGCCGACGTTCAGAAACGAAATCTACCCGCAGTACAAAGCGAATCGCGAAGCACCGCCGGAAGACCTTGTCAAACAACTGCCCATAGCGATAGAATGGGTGGAGAAAATGGGTTTTGCCAATCTTTCAAAAGAAGGGTTTGAAGCGGATGATATTATTACCACAGTTACCAAATTCGCGAGAGAACAGCAAATGAAGGTAACTGTGGTTTCTCATGACAAAGACCTCTATCAGCTCATTGATGACGGCATGGTGGTAATGTACGATTCAGTGAAACGCAAAGAGATCGATGAAGCCGCCTGTATTGAAAAATTCGGTGTAAACCCTAAAGATTTCGTTGATTTTCAGGCGATTGTAGGCGATACTTCCGACAATGTTCCCGGAGTCAAAGGTATCGGTGTCAAAGGGGCAGCGAAGCTCATCAATGTATTTCATACGCTTGAAAACATTTACGACCATATAGAAGAGTGCGGTACACCGCGCATTCAAAACCTTTTGCTTGAATACAAAGAAAGTGCATTTCTTTCACGTGAGCTGGTAAAGATGCGTGATGATGTTTATGATAATCTCGACCTGAGCCGATTTGAGTTCGAGGAACGGAACTATCTCAGCTGCCTGGTGGACGAATTTGAGAAATATGAGATGAAGCGTGCATTGCAAAAGGCAAAAGTCGGACAGAACGAAGCGGGCTGCCATGACATCACTCCGCCAAAACCGAAAACACCGGTACTTTCTTTTGAAGCCGTTACCCTTGATACCAAAGAAAAACTGCATGAAGTGATCGATGCTTTGCCGCACGACAGCCTTGTTGCATTCGATACTGAAACAACAGGTTTGGATACCAAAACAGACAAAATGGTCGGGTTCAGCTTTTGCACCTCGGGTGATAAAGCCTATTATGTGCCGGTGAGGCACAGTTATCTCGGTGTAGAAGAGCAAGTGTCCGTTGCAGATGCGGATGCAGCACTTCAAAAACTGATGAAACATCGGATCGTAGGCCAAAATCTGAAGTTTGACCTTTCCCTGCTTTACCATCAGCACGGCATTAAAGAAGTGCTGCCGTTTGCCGATACGATGATCATGGCCTGGCTTACCGATCCGGGTTCAAAGGTAGGACTGGATTCACTGGCGCAGAAATTTTTCAAATATACCATGAAGCCGTTTAAGGAAATGGTGAAAAAAGGGGAAAACTTTTCCCATGTCATTATTGCAGATGCAACTTTCTATGCGGCAGAAGATGCCTGGATGACCTATCTGCTCTACGGTGCTATCAAAAAGAAAATGGAACTTTCTTCCCTGACCCATTTGCTGAAAGAGGCAAAAAATGTAGAGTATCCTTTTATCAATGTTCTGATCCGCATGGAGCGTCTGGGGATCAAAGTAGATCAGGGAAGACTTGAAGTTTTGCAGAAGCAGCTCAGTGATGATCTGGTTAAACTCACTGCCGAGATCCATGATCTCAGCGGAAGCCAGTTCAATATTCGTTCTACACAGCAGCTTGGCGCAGTACTTTTTCAGCAAATGGGTCTCAAGGGAGGGAAAAAGACAAAGACCGGCTACAGTACGAACGAAGCGGTACTCCAGTCGCTTAAAGGGGAACATCCGGTCATCGAGAAGATATTGGCGTATCGTGAATACCAGAAAATGCTGTCTACCTATGTCGAGCCCCTGCTGAGGCTGGCAAAAAAAGATGAAAAAAGCCGCATTTACACTTCCTTTGTTCAGACAGGCACGGCAACAGGACGTTTGAGTTCCAGAGATCCGAACCTGCAGAATATCCCTGTCCGTTCCGCTCTGGGGCGTTCGGTCCGTGAAGCCTTTGTCGCTAAAGAAGGATACCGGCTGGTAAGTATTGACTATTCCCAGATCGAACTGCGTCTGCTGGCACATTTTTCAAAAGATACGGCACTGATGGAAGCATTTAAAAACGGTATGGATATACATATGGCGACAGCCGTCAAACTTTTTGGGGAGGAAGAGGCCCGTGCCAAACGGAACTTCGCCAAATCCGTGAATTTCGGACTGCTGTATGGTATGGGCCCGAAAAAGCTTTCAGATGAACTGGGCATCAGTACTTCTGAAGCTAAAGAGATCATCAGTCATTATTTTGCTTCCTTCCCGACAGTGAAGCATTTTCTTGAAAGTATTCAGGAGCGGGTGAAAATAGACGGTTATGTGGAGACACTGCTCAGGCGCAGACGTATTTTTGACTATGAACATGCCAACGGTATGCAAAAAGCAGCCTACATGCGTGAATCGGTCAATACTGTTTTCCAGGGTTCTGCTGCCGATCTCATCAAGCTTTCGATGAATGATATCGATGCCATGATAGAAGATGAAGGGCTGGAAGCACATATGCTGCTGCAAATTCATGATGAACTGATCTTTGAGGTCAAAGAAGAATCGGTTGAAAAAATTTCCAGGCGTTTTAAACATGTAATGGAAGAGATTTGGGAACTTGAAGTGCCGCTGGTCTGTTCTGTCAGTGTCGGGGACTGCTGGGGTGAGCTGAAGTAGTCATCGTATTCCGTATCATTCTTCGGGACAGGCTTCTTTTCTGAAAAGCATACGGACAACATTCTCGCTGGCAATGACGTTTGGCAGTATTTCCCTATACGAGGTCACTTCCGTATCTTCTTTGGTATAGCGGTCAATGAGACTCAAGTTCATATTTTCGAGTATTCTTTTTGCCTCTTCCTTGGCAACGGCTGCGCCGATACTTTCAATATTGTCCTGGTTGGCGATCAGGTGGGCATAATATCTGATGCTCAGCAAAACGGCTGACTTAGGATTCAGCGCAAAAAAGTTGAGTATAAGATGGTTTCCCGGTTCGTCGAATGAAGCAAAATCTTCCAAGGTCAAGGCATTCGGCTGCATTTCAAAATGGAGGATCTTTTTCTGTATTTCTTTTTTCAGGCGCAGGACAAAGAGAAACCCTGTGATGACATCTTTGTACTGGGAGATAAGAAAAAGATTCCCCGGATACAGAGCCCAGCTGCGAATAGGCATATCTTGCATATGGGTAAAAGCCGGATGATAGCTGTTCCGCATGTCATTTGCGACTTCAAGCAGTGTTTTTTGCCTTTGCTGCTCTTTGTTGCGTAAATGTGTCAGGGTGAGATTGTCTGCAGTCATCATTTCGGAGGGAAAGTTCAGTACAAGTTCTTTGCGTTTTCCGATAATCAGATTCTCTATACCTCTTTTACAAAGGGCACTTTCATTTTCCTCTATGCTGCAGTTGTCAAGACAGGGAAATGCTTTTCCTTTCTGTCTACCCTGAAAATACTGGAGTATTCTGACCTGTTTCGGGACTTTTGGCTGTGTGACCATCCTTTCCCATTTGCTGACAGTGGTAGTATCCAGGCCACGGAACACGCTATCGTCAAACAGGTAAAGTTCCTCTACCAGCTGTTCCTGTGTAAGACGGCTCTGTTCGCGGCATGTTTTTAGATAGTCGCTGAAATTCACGTTACTCTTCCCCTTCTCTCTTTCATTTAGAATGATGCATATTTGCACTAACAGTATAGCAAAAACTTTTTTTTCTTGTGCAACTTGGCATTTTTTTAATTTTTTTTTATCAAAGATGCCCTTATCAAAAGGGAAGATACATTCTATACTTCCGCATCACAGTAAAAAAGGAAACAGTATGACTGATACAAAAAAAACAGTAGAGCAGTTGATACATGAAGAAAAATATGAAGAGGCGCATAATATACTCATGTTACTGTTTCAGGAAAAAAATGATGATGCGGAAGTCTATTATATGCTGGGAACATATTTTAATGCAGTGGGAGATGTCTCCAATGCGGTCAGATCTTTTAAAAAATCAAGTGAACTCAAGCCGAATGATTCGGAATATTTTTTGGCTTTGGGTATGGCGTATGAAATGTTCGATGAACCGAAACTGGCGGTAGATGCCTACTTCAAAGTCATAGAGCTTAACCCTGAAACCGCCTTGGCTATGCAGCGTCTTGAAGTGTTAAAGCGAAAAGTAAAACAGGGATAGATACGATTTCTTGACAAAATTAACGAATGATTAATAAAGATGGGATATAATCGGCTCTCCGGGTACCCTGAGCACTGCGATAGATGCGTAAAATGTGTTCAGGGGTATCTCTATTTCCGACAAAAGGTTTATTTTTCCCATGTTAAAACATATTTTTTCCATGAAAATGGCAGTCCTGGTGCTGTTCATCTTCGGTGTATCCATTGGTATCGCGACATTTATAGAAAATGATTACGGTACACAGACAGCACAGGCGCTCGTTTATAAGGCAAGGTGGTTTGAACTTTTCCTGGTTTACTTTGTTGCGATTCTTCTTTACAACATTTTCAAATACAAAACATACAAAACCAAACCGGCTGTATTCCTTTTCCACTTTTCCTTTTTCATTATCGCCATCGGTGCACTGATCACCCGTTATGTCGGTTATGAGGGTATCATGCATATTCGTGAAGGACAGACGAGCAATATTATGGTTTCGAGTGAAAAGGTTTTGCAGGTATTTGCCCACAGCGGCGACCAGAACGCTTCTTTGGAAAAACCGCTTTATTTTTCATCTATGACAAAGAACCATCTCTCCGAAGATTTGAAAGTAGGAGATAAAAAAGTCAAGATAACCATGGTGAAATATCTGCCTACCGCAGAAGAGAAAGCAGTGAAAGACCCTCACGGGAAAACAATGCTGGAGATGAAGATCTCGGCAGGCGGACGCGGAAAGTTCTACTACTTTGCCAAAGGCGACAGAAAAGATTTCGGGAATTTTTATGTGGCGTATGAACCCAAAACGGAAAAAACAGACAAACCGACATTCCTCATCAGCGGTGAGCCGGATGCACTGAAAGTACATTTTCCTTTTATTCTTGAAACACTCAACATGAATACCAAACAGCAAAAAGAATTGAATGCGGGAGACAACAATCTTTCACGCAGAACCCTTTACCGTTTTGCGGACAATGCGGTCGTTTTGAAATCGGTTGAAAAGAAGGTCATTGTCAAAACCGTCTCTGACAGCCTTAAAACAAAACCCGGCAAGGCAGAGTTCGTACAACTGAAGGTCAGCGTAGGAAATGACAGTAAAATAGTAACCTTCCGTCCTGTAAAAGGTCAGACCGGCAAATGGCATACCGTGACACTTGACGGTGTTAAGATTAATATGAGCATTGGAGCAAAAGTGATCGAACTGCCGTTCTCCATCAAACTTGTCCATTTCGAACTGGAACGCTATCCGGGTTCTATGACCCCTTCATCGTATGCCAGTGATGTCGTACTGATAGACAAAGAGGAAAACTTGACCATGCCTTATAAAATCTATATGAATCACATTCTTGACCATAGAAACTACCGTTTCTTCCAGTCTTCGTATGATCCTGATGAAAAAGGTACAGTGCTTTCCGTCAACCATGATCCGGGTACACTCCCGACCTATCTGGGCTATATCCTGCTTGCCATAGGAATGATCTGGAGTCTTTTCATTCCCAACGGACGCTTCCAGAAACTGCTCAAAGGTGCCAGAAAGCTTCAGCACGGAGCACTTGCTCTGCTCTTTGCACTCATGCTTTTTGCACCGCAGCATTCACAGGCTGCTTCACCGAATATTACGCCTGAACAGCTCAAGACCATTTCAAAATACAATGCCGGCCATGCAGTGCAGTTCGGAGAGCTTGTAGTGCAGGACCATAGGGGACGTATGAAACCGATGGATACGATCGCGCATGATGTCGTTGCCAAGATCACAGGAAAAAGTTCGATTTTCGGCCTGGAACCGACACAAGTCTTTCTCGGTATGACCCTTCAGCCCGACGTTTATCAGAATATTCCCATGATCAAGATAGGCCATAAAAAAATTGCGCGTGAACTTGGGCTCCCTGATGATGCCAAATATGCCAAATTTACCGACTTTTTTGAGAAAAAAGACCATGCGTACAAAATTTTTGATGCTGTTTCGGCAGCAAGCAGAAAAAAACCGTTGGAAAAAACCCAGTATGACAAAGAATTGATCAAAATTGATGAACGTGTCAATGTTTCCTATATGGTATATCAGGGATCAATGATGCGGATTTTCCCAAAACCGAATGACCCGAACCATAAATGGTATGCCCCAATGGATGCAATGAAAACTTTCCCTCCAAAAGAGGCGCAGGAAGTCAAAATGGCTATTTCCGCCTACTTTATTATGGTTGGTCAGGCATTGAAAACAGGCAATTGGAAAAATGCCGACCTTGCACTCAAGGGGATCAAAAAATATCAGAGAACTTACGGAGCGGCCGTAATGCCGAGCCGCAAGCATATCGAAATGGAGATATGGTATAACAAACTCGGACTTTTCGGCAAGCTTGTGCCCGTCTATCTGCTGCTGGGTCTGTTGCTTCTGATGTTCTCTTTCATTCATGTGGTCAAGCCGAATTTCCCTATGAAGTGGATCATGCGTATTTCCTGGGCTGTTTTGATCGCAGCCTTTGCTCTGCAGGTAGCTGGCATGGGGATAAGATGGTATATTGCCGGACATGCTCCGTGGTCCAATGCGTATGAATCCATCATATTCATCGCGGCAGCCACCGTGCTGGCAGGCATTATTCTGGCGCGACGTTCACCGTTTGCCCTTGCAGGTACTGCCATCCTTGCCGGTGTGACCATGGGTGTTGCACATATGAACTTCATTAACCCGGAGATCACAAACCTGGTTCCGGTTCTGAAATCCTACTGGTTGATGATCCACGTGGCGACCATTATTTCGGGAGACGGTTTCCTCGGACTCGGTTCCATCCTTTCCCTGCTGGTACTGATTCTTTTTATTATCCGCGGCAAAGAAGGCGACGCCAATATTGACCGTTCCATCAAAGAGCTGACGAACCTTGCTGAAATGGGACTGATCATCGGTCTAATGCTGCTGACTGTCGGAAACTTCCTGGGCGGTGTCTGGGCCAATGAGAGCTGGGGACGCTACTGGGGCTGGGATCCCAAAGAGACCTGGGCGGCGGTGACCATTCTTATTTATGCTACAGTACTGCATATGCGGTTTGTACCAAAGCTGAATGATATCTTTATTTTCAATGTTGCATCAACGTGGGCATATTCCTCGGTACTTATGACCTATTTCGGGGTCAACTACTACCTTTCAGGCCTGCACTCCTATGCAGCGGGAGACCCTGTGCCTATCCCTATGTGGGTTTATTACGGCATTGCAGGCCTTGCGCTGTTGACACTGCTGGCATGGAGAAACAGAAAGATAAAAAAAGTCACAGCACCGACATCGTCATAATGACAGTTCCTATGGAGATAACATGAACACGCCTCTTCGCATATTGCATTTCAGTGATATTCATGTCAATATCCAGATAAGACACATGCATTGGAAGAAGTGGTTCAGCAAGCGTGCCATTGGTGCTGTAAACCTGCTTCGGGGGCGGGCGAAATATTTTGATGAGACAGAAGAAAAACTTGCCGCACTGCTACGTTTTAAAGAAGAAAACAGCATCGATATTGTGATCAATACAGGGGACTACACTGCGCTGGGGCTCAAAAGTGAACTGACATTGGCCAGACAGATGCTTGAACCCATGATGACCCCTCCTCAGAACTATATTACCGTACCGGGAAACCATGATATTTATGTGCATGAGGGAAACAGCCACTACCGTTTCAGCGAGCAGTTCTGCAGTGTACTGCAAAATGATCTTCCTGAGTACTGCCGGGGAGGGCACTGGCCGCTGATACGGCTTGTGGGCGATGAAGCGGCTGTGATCGCCGTCAACAGTGCCCGTCCCAATCCTTTGCCCTGGGTATCCAGCGGCGAGATACCGCCTGAACAGCTTGAATCACTCGGTGACATACTCAAAGATGAACGACTGCAAGGACGTTTTCTCTTCGTGATCACCCACTATGCCCCCCGTCTTTCTAACGGACAGGATGACAAAAAACTGCATGGTCTTATCAATGCGGATGAGTTTCTGAAAACCTGCAGCGGCATTGAAAACGGTGCCATTCTCTTTGGGCATATCCACAAAACCTACCGTCTGCATGTTCCGGAAGTGAAAAGTGAACTGTTCTGTGCGGGCAGTGCCACCATGGAAGGCCATGAAGGCTGCTGGGTCTATGAACTTGAAGGACAGAATATGGAGGCCAGACAAGTCGGCTGGAATGGCAAGGAGTACTGTTTTACCGCGTAGTCTGTTCTATGCTTTTGTGCTGAGTATACGTTTGATCGCTTCCGAACAGACGGTCAGGCCAACCGCCCCTGTCACGGCGACACAGGAGCCTTTCTCTTTGCATTTGTCTTCTTCCGGAGAGAAAACCACGGTGAAATTTCTATTGAACTTCGCTTTTTTGAGTTCGTTGCGTATCTTGCGTGCCAGTGCATCACCGTGGGTTTTCCAGATGGAAGCAACTTCTATGCTGTTTGTATCGTAGCGTTTTGCGGAACCCAGAGCCATAATAAGTTTTGGGTAACACTTTTTGGCAATTTCGATTTTGACTCTGGTTGTGTCGGCCGCATCGATGATGATATCGTACGGATCAAAGTCAAAGCTCTCTACCCAGGCTATGTCCATACGCTGATGGATGGTTTTTACCCCTGGATAGAGCTCTTTAAGACGTTCTACCTTTGCCCTGCCGACTGCTTCGGAGCCGATCTGTCGGTTCTGGTTCGTCTCATCATAAATATCAAAATCAAGAATGGTGATGTGCTTGACACCGGAGCGGTAAAGACAATCCAGTGCATAGGAACCGACCCCGCCGACCCCAAGTATGAGTATATTGGCTTTTTGAAGTTTTTCAAAGTCTCTCTCTCCAAAGAGCATACGGCAGCGTTCATATCTCACAGCCATTTCTCCAGTGCTTTGATGTCATCATGCGAAGTCATGTCAAGCTGTACAGGGGTGACAGAAACGTAGCCTTCTTTCACCGCTTCAAAATCAGTTGTATGGCCTGTGGTTTCCATCCACTCCAGACGGGGAAGGCCTATCCAGTAGTATTCCAGTCCGCGCGGATTGTAATGTACTTCTGCATGAAAACCGTAGTGTTTGTTGCCCAGTCGTGTACTCTTGAAACCTTTGCAGGAAGCAGCAGGGATAGGCGGAATGTTGATATTGAGGAATTTGCGTTCGGGCAGAGGGTAATTCCCTTCAAATATTTTTTGAACCAGTGCGGCAATGCTCTGCTGTGCCAGAGTATATCCGTATTTTTCTATGCTTTCACCGCTGTTCATGTAAACCTGCGAAACCGCAATGCCCGGAATCCCCTGAAGTACCGCCTCCATTGCTGCCGAGGCTGTTCCCGAATACGTGATGTCCTCACCCATGTTCGCACCGATATTAATGCCGGAAATGACGATATCGGGTTTTTTGTCTCCGGTAAAAAGTTTGGTAAGTGAAAGAAAAACACAGTCGGTAGGGGTTCCGTCATCGAGTTTGTAGAAATGTTCGTCTATTTCTATGAAACGCAAAGGTCTGGTCAGCGTTAGGGAATGCCCGCAGGCAGATTTCTCAGTTGTAGGTGCAACGACAGTCACATCACCCAAAGGTTTAAGGGCTTCTGCCAAGGCTATGAGTCCCTTTGAGTCATAGCCGTCGTCATTGGTGACAAGTATCTGTTTTCGTTCTGACATACTTTCTCTTTTTTTTGAGGTATTATAACAAAAATGGGGATGGTTTAGTACTATAGCTGTTCTTAATCTTTTTACTTTTTCTAATTGTTTGCAGTACGATTGTTGTATAACTCACTTCATCGATAACATCCAAACTATTATAGGATATACCAGGTTTGGGAACACACAGAAGTCCAGCAAAATTCAAAGATGCTTTTAGCGATTAGACAAGTTTTGGTATAATATCCAAAATTATAATAAATCATTTTAAAGGACGAATCGTGCAAAAAGAGCCGATGCTGGAAGAAACATACAGAAAATTATCGGAAGAGCTGGAACAGCTGAAATCAGTGGAAAGAGGGGTCATTGCCAAGGTCATCGATGAAGCACGTGAACTCGGTGACCTTAAAGAGAACGCAGAGTACCATGCGGCCAAGGACAAACAGGGGTTGATGGAAGCGCGTATCGCCGAACTGACCGATGTAGTAGGGCGTGCCCAGGTAGTCGATCCATCCACTTTTTCGCATGATCGTGTCAGTTTCGGCTCAACCGTGGTGCTGGTGGACCAGGATACGGATGAAGAAGTACGCTATGCCATAGTCGGCGGACAGGAATCAAACCCGCAGTCCGGTCTCATCTCCATTCAGTCGCCTATGGCAAGAGTGCTCATCGGAAAAGAAGAAGGGGATGAAGTGGAGCTTACCCTCCCCAGCGGTAAAAAATCCTATGACATCGAAGAGATACTCTACGAAGAGATCACTCTCGGCAAATAGTATTTAGTCGGATGTGGTAATATATATATTCCAAATGTAGGGTGCGTAATCACGCACCCAAAAGGACAGTAAAATGATAAATGTAGGTGTAGTAGGCGCCAGCGGATACACAGGACTTGAATTGGTCAAGATGCTGGTCACCCACCCGGGTTTCGAACTAACTTATCTGGCTACGACACAGGGCGATACGTCCATTGAAGCGTTACATCCTTCACTCGAAGGTGTCATCACACTGAGGGTGGAAAAAGCGGATGTTGATGCTGTAGCCAATGCCTGTGAACTGGTCTTTCTTGCCTTGCCCCACAAAGCTTCCATGGGCTTTGCCAAAGGACTCATCGAAAAAGGTGTCAAGGTTGTGGACCTGTCAGCGGATTACCGTCTGGAACTCGATACCTATGAAGCACACTATTGTGAGCATGAGGACAAAGCACATCTTGATGAAAGTGTGTATGCGCTCATAGAATACTACAGGGAAGACCTTAAGAAAGCCAGGCTTGCGGCCGGTCCGGGATGCTATCCTACGGCCACGCTGCTCGGTATTCTTCCTTTTATCCCCTATATTGATACTGCTGCGCCGCTTTTTGTCGATGCCAAGTCGGGTGTGAGCGGAGCTGGGAAGAAACTTTCAGAAACGACACATTTCGTAACGGTCAATGACAATATTTTTGCCTATAATCCGCTCAAACACCGTCATGCACCGGAGATAGCAGAAAAGATAGAAAAAATACACGGGGCAAAGATGAATGTGAATTTTGTACCGCATCTCATTCCGGCAACCCGGGGGGAGCTTATCTCTGTCTATGCTACGCTCAAAGAAAATATCGACCCTCTGGAAGTCCTGAAAAAACACTATGCCAATGACAAATTCATCCGCATCAGAGAAAAACCGGTTGACATCAAGAGTACGGCTGGAACGCACTTCTGTGACATCTTTGCTGCCAAGAACGGCAATGCACTTTTTGTCAACTCTGCCATAGACAATCTGCTGCGCGGAGCAAGTTCACAGGCACTGGCCGCGGCCAACCTGATGTGCGGATACGATGAAGGGATGGGATTGCCCGTGATTTCCTATATACCGTAGGAGAAGGTAGGATTATATTCACACCTTTTTCTTTATGCCTAATGAGCAATTAAAAATCCGCTTGCGGGTTTTTGATTGGTCTCCTTTGGTTTGTTAGGTATATTAATGATACTATGATAAATATTATACTTATAGGAATATAGTAAATATAAACAAGCAAAAAACCAAAACTATTAAATCTATTTAAAGATGTAGTATCACAAGAAAGCCATTTATCATAGCCATGATATAGAAGAGAAATATCGTCAATGAAAAATTTGCTCTTGTCTAATTTTCGATACCCATTGCCAACTGCTCCATAATCTATAGTTAAATTATTCGCATTTTCAATAAAAGTTGTAATCGTATTGAGATTGTCACTATTTCCCAGTTCAAATATATAGCTTATTCCAAAATCTGGATGCCCTGTTACTATCTGCCGTTTTATAGTAAAAGACTCTCCTTTATGCAAAGTATAATTAGATTGTTTTGAGCGAGGAAGATCGATTTCATAGGGAAAATATTCATTATGTGTAATATTTCTATCAGAAAGAACAGTGATTTTTTCATTTATAAGAGGATGAATAATCTTCCAATCACTTCGATCACTTTTCGCTGTATAAATTGAAGTCACTAGAAACAGTATATGAATAATGGAAATGGGTGATTTTTTAAATATTAAAATTATGGTGTCTAGAAAAAGATATATTACAAACGGAATTCCAAAAAAATATCCACTAAACCCATCATTCGTAACAGCTGCAATGATGCAAGAGTAGGCTATAATATAACTTACTATTCTACATATTTGTATAATTATCTGCAATCTGTTTTTCCTTTACCTAACGGGCGCGCTGATCATCATTACAGTATGATATCAAAATTATCCGTATTATTTAGTAGACACTAAATTAGCCGCTAACACCTCTTATTTTTCGATGTCTGCATAATATCTTATCTCAAAGTTGTTTGGAGAGAGATAATCCAAATAACTATGCCTTCTTTTCGAAGTAAAAGAAGGTGAACGTAATCGTAAGTTGGTTTTTGCTATCATATATTTATCACAGAAGAAAGAGCTAAAATGGCAAGACGGCTGCGTATTGAGAGGGCAGGGTATTATCACATTATCAATAGGGGTGTGGATAGGATAAGTATCTTTAGTCACCCTGGTTTATGCCTACTTTGAAGAGCTCATGTGTTTTCATATGAAAAGTTATGGGATCACACTGCATAACTACTGCCTGATGTTAAACCACTACCATCTACTCATAGAGATAAGGCAGGAAAACCTCTCAAAGTTCATGAGACAGCTCAATATGAACTACGCCATTTACTTCAATAAAAAATACAAAAGAACAGGGCATCTGTGGCAGGGGCTATCTGAGTGTCTGCAAAGTGCATGGATAGTGAAGCAGTACCATGAGAAGAAGGAAGCCATAAAAGCATTTTTAACGACTGATGTGGACAGCACAGAGCTGCAGGAGATGCGAAAAGCCTCAAGTCTGGTAGAAGCGCCCCATGTAGAGAAGCAGTTGGATAGCACGAGACTCAAAAAGTATTTTGAAAATGTGCAAACGACTAAAGAGAGAAATACTATCATCTGTAAAGCATACCAGGAGGGATATTCCCAACACAAGATCGCAAAAGTGTTGGGTTTGGCACAATCAACGGTAAGTGCGATAGTCAAGAAGGGGATGAGATGAGAATGATAGTAGAGGGTGCGTTGTTTGTTGCCGATTCTCATTATCCTCATCATGGTGATGGCTTTTTGACACTGCTTCAAAAACTGGAGAAGGGGGAAAGCAAAACTCCTCAACTTTTTTTAATGGGAGACAACTTCGACCTTCTTTTTGGCTACAATGACTACATACAAACTTTTTCTTCAGAGGCTATCCAGCTGTTGCAGGATCTTTCACGACAGATGGAGATACACTATTTTGAAGGCAACCACGACTTCTGCCTTCAGGAGCTTTTCCCCGATATAAATGTGTACAGCAGGGAAGATCAGCCTGTGTATTTTAAACTGGGGGAGAAAAAAGTGGGTATGTCCCACGGTGACAGATTTGCGACCGGAGCAGGGTATGACCTTTACTGCAGGATCATGCGCAGCAAGACCACCCTGACGATCCTGAAACCTTTTGAAAAAGCGATCATCAATGACAGGATGAAAAAACTTTTACAGAAAGATATCTGCCATACTTTTACAGGGTTCGAAAAGCGGGTAGAAATGATCATGAAAGATTATGCAGATTGCGATCTTGTGATCGAGGGGCATTACCATCAGGCCAGAGTAATAGGCAATTATATTTCCCTGCCTTCACTTGCCTGTCAGGGACAGGTTGCTGTGTTAAAAGAGGGAAGGATAGAATTCATTTCACTCTAAAAGGTTGATTTTTTCTCCCGGATCATACCATTATTTTCAGTCCAGTATGTCATAATGTTGACTATATCAAAACAGAGGACCAAACATGGCATTAGAAAATTTAACCGCGCAGAACTTTAACGAGAAAGTAGAATCCAGCGATATCGTCGTAATTGACTTTTGGGCACCGTGGTGCGGACCGTGCAAACAGTTCGCTCCGATCTTTGAAAAAACAGCCGGAGAATATCCGGATATTCTTTTCGGAAAAGTGAATACGGAAGAAGAACAGGAGTTGGCCGGACATTTCCAGATCCGTTCCATCCCGACGACCATTATTTTGAGAGACAATATCGCTATTTTCCAGCAGCCGGGTCTTATGCCCGAAGAGGGTCTCAAGGATGTTATCAGACAGGTGAAGGAACTCGATATGGATATGGTCCGAAAAGAGATCGCAGAGCAGCAGGCCGCCGGGAGTGCTGAGTAAATTCAACTCTTTTTCAAAGCAGAAGTACTTTAATTTCTGTTACAATGCCTAAAAAGAAAAACAGAAGGATATTTCCATGTCAGAGAAAGTACCCCAGAATATACCGGAGTATGATTTTGATATCATCAAAACTCTCAAAGAAGGCTTTAAAAGAATAGAAGGAAAAAAAGGACTGTTTGTTGGTGCATTTTTAATTTATGTGGCTGTGGCAATGGCTGTGCAGATGGTCTTGTCACTCTTCTTTCCTATGCAGAATGCAGCAGGACAGGAACATTTGCTTAACCAGCAGATCGTTACGCTTTTAAGTTACCCTGTACTGATGCCTATTATGGTGGGTATTATCATGCTGGCAGTTGACGATGCACGGGGCAAGCCGCTGAATATCAAGTCTGTTTTTGGCTATTACCACATGACATGGACCCTGGCTTTGGCAGGCGTATTGATCTACCTGATGACCCTTTTGGGTATTTTATTCTTTATTTTGCCGGGGATTTACCTGAGTGTGTCATATCTTTTTACCCTTCCTCTGATCGCTGACAAACAAATGCCGGTCTGGGATGCCATGGAACTCTCAAGAAAAACCATTACCAGGCACTGGTTCAAAGTATTTGGTCTTGTCCTGATTCTAAGTCTCCTGATGCTGGGCGGTATCCTGACATTCGGAATCGGCCTTGTCTGGGCGGTTCCTGTACTTTTTACCACCCTCTACGGTCTGCTCTATACCAGCATATTTGATGAGACAAACGCATAACCCGAAGATCTCCTCATAGAAAATAGCGTACAATGATTGCAGCAGCTACAGATTTCTATTTCGAGATGTGGGCATCAAGACAATCACCCGATCAGTTCTGAACACAGATCGAATCGGTTATGGGTCATCAAGTGTACTTTGCCGTGCATTTGCATGATCTCGTCAAAAATACGTTTTGAGAGTGAAAATCCCACGTCCTGCTCTTTGGCTTCGCCGTCCATTGCGGCAAGGTTCATTTCATCGATGATCTCTTTTGGAACACTGATACCCGGTACTTTATCGTCAATGAAGTTGGCAGTTTTTGCCCGTACAATAGGAAATTGGCCGAGGACAAGCTGTGCCTCTTTTGCTGTTTCCCGTACACTGATATTTTTTGCCTCTTCGAAGATTTCAAGGAGTTCTTGCGCATTGTCTGTATCGTAGACCGGCTGGGTAATGATGGCCCGTGCTCCGTAATTCAGTTTTTTGACCATACGCTTTTGAAGCTGTTTCATATCTTTGGCATAGGAATTGCTGACAGCGAACGGGTAAATGGGGCGTGGTGCCGGATTCAGCAGTTTGTTGGAATAGTCCACCCCGTTATTCAAATGGTAAATGATACTCAGCAGCAGGGTAGAGTCACGTTCAAGTACGCCTTTGACTTCCGGCTGGTCTGAAAATTTGGCCGGATCTCCGGTCAGTGCAAGAATACATCGCAGGTCGAAATCGTTGGCACCGAGCAGTGTGGACTGAAGAGAAAGTTTGTTCTTGTCTCTCATGCTCATGGTCGCTATGACCGGTTTGTTGAATGCCTGCTGGACCCTGATTGCAGAGAGCACCCCGCTCATTTTGAGTTTGGCGAGCGGATTGTCGGTACAGGAGAAGCCTGAGACTTTATTGTGAAGATCATATTTTTTAATATCTTCCAAGATGTGCTCTATGGACGCTCCGTGGGGGGGATTGACCTCCACTGTGATGAATTTTTTGGTCTTGTTGCATAAAAAATCGCAGAACTCGTCAAACATGTCTGTTCCCACTTATATAGTTTTAATTGGCTATAATTTTACCCAAATAATGTGAAGGGTCGGTTTACCGGCTGTGAAAAGAAAAGGGATATTATGCATAAACTGGCAGTTTTTGATTTTGATTCTACATTGATGGACGGTGAGACCATCGACTTTCTTGCCAAACCACTCGGGCTGGAAGAGCAGGTCGCTGCCATTACGGAACGGGCTATGGCGGGAGAGCTTGACTTTTTCAAATCACTTGTTGCACGTGTCGCCCTGCTTGAGGGGCTTGAAAAAGCGAAGGTTGATGCCATCTGCGGGAACCTGCCCCTGATGCCGGGCGCAGAGAAAGTTGTTGCAGGTCTCAAGGAGAGAGACTATACGGTCGTCTGTTTTTCCGGCGGTTTTCGCAATGCGACCAAACCCGCCTGTGAATACCTGGGAGTCGATGCGGATTTTTCCAATTTTCTGCATGACGAGAACGGCATACTGACAGGCAGGGTAGGGGGTGAAATGATGTACTCCGATGCCAAGGGCGATATGATCGTCCGTATGCAGAAACTTTTGGGCGTAAACCGGAAAAATACACTTGTGGTCGGTGACGGGGCCAATGACCTGAGTATGTTCGCCCATGCCGATACCCGGGTGGCATTCTGTGCAAAACCTGTACTCAGAGAAGCCGCAACACACTGCGTGGATGTCAAAGATCTGACAGAAATATTGAAGATTCTTTAATGCCTATGTTGATTTTTTCGCTGTAGGGCATGAGATGAAATCCCATTGCAGCATCAAAAGTATTGTTCAGCAGCTTTTGGAACACAGAAAAGATCTAATATTTGGAAATATTATAGCAATTGCCGCAACTTTGCTGGTGGTGGTCATTCCGCTTTTTATCCCTATCATCGTCGATGAACTTCTTTTGGGGAAAGACCATCATTTTATCTCCTGGATCTCCACACATATCTGGCAGACCGATACCAAAGGATATGTGATCGGTATTTTGGTGTTTATTATTGTTTTAAGGCTTTTGAGTACCTTCCTGTCGATATTCCAGACAAAGATATTTGTTTCCATATCAAAAAATATTACCTACAAAATGCGCGTTTCTCTCCTGAACCATTTAAAAGACGTATCACTCAAAGAATACGAGATGATGCGGGTAGGGGCAGTCACTTCAAAGCTTGTGACCGATGTGGAAACGATAGACGGTTTTGTCAGTACGACCGTTTCAAAACTTATTGTCTCTTCCCTCATCCTGCTCTTCTCTTCGGTCGTGTTGTTATGGATCCACTGGCAGCTGGCACTTTTTATTTTGCTGACCAACCCGGTAGTGGTGCTCTTTACTGTCAAACTTTCACGCAATATCGGCAAACTCAAAAAAGAGGAGAACCGGGCGGTAGAACTGTTTCAGTCCAGCTTGAACGAAACACTGGAACTTTTTCACCAGATACGGGCAGCCAACAAAGAGAGCTATTTTTTCAAACAAAGCGAGGCCAGGGCCAAAGAACTCAAAGAACATTCGGTCAATTACGGCTATAAAAGTGATGCTGCGATGAAACTCTCCTATCTGATCTTCCTGTCCGGATATGAGATCTTCCGGTCAGTCAGTATTCTTGCCGTAGCATATAGTGACTTGAGTGTGGGTCTGATGCTTGCAATCTTCTCCTACCTGTGGGTCATGGTGTCGCCAACCCAGGATATTATCAATTTTCAGTATGTCCTTGCTACGGCAAAAGCTGCATGCAGGCGAATCAACAGCATTTTTGACATGCACAGGGAACCTGTTGTAGAAGAGGGTGTCAATCCTTTTGAAGGGTCGGCTGCGATCGATATTGAAGTAAAGGATCTATCTTTTGCCTATATTGAAAAAGTTAATATATTAGAAAATATCAACATGAAGATCAATGCTGGTTCCAAAGTGGCGATTGTCGGTGCGAGCGGCAGCGGAAAAACGACACTGGCCAATATCCTGGTAGGGTTCTACCCGCTTGAGAAGGGAGAGATTCTGTATGGCGGTGTCTCAAACAGAAGACTGAAACTCTCTACAATCCGTGAAAATATTTACCTGATATTGCAACACCCTAAACTCTTTAATGATACAATGTTGTTCAATCTTACGCTTGGCAACAGTTACAGCGAAGCAGCGGTACAGAAAGCACTGCATATCGCACAGCTGGACAGTGTTATAGCAAGGTTGGACAAAGGGCTCGATACGCTGGTCGGAAAAGACGGTATCAAACTCAGCGGAGGACAGCGTCAGAGAGTGGCGATCGCACGGATGGTACTGTCCGATCCGAAAGTGGTGATCTTTGACGAGTCGACGTCGGCACTTGATGTGCATACCGAAGCAAAACTTTTCGAAGCGCTGCATGATTTTCTTCGTGAGAAAACGGTCATCACTATTGCACACAGGCTCAGTACGATCAAGAATGCAGCGTTCATTTATGTGCTTGAAGACGGTCATATCGTAGACAGCGGCACACCGAAAGAACTGCTTGCCAAAGACGAGAGTTATTTTTCACAAATGCTGTAGGGCAGTGTGCCCTCACAGCAGCAATCTGTTACAGCGTGATGTCAGAAGACAGCACCCTGCGGAAAACAAAGGTTTTATTTGGATATTTTTCAGGCGATAATCATCGGGATCATCGAAGGTTTTACAGAATTCCTTCCTATCTCTTCTACAGGACATATGATCGTGGCATCGAAATTTCTCGGTGTGGCAGAGACAGACCTTACCAAGGCGTATGAAGTGATCATCCAGTTTGCGGCCATTCTGGCTGTCATGCTGATTTACAGAGAAAAAATCACTTTCAGGAAGATCAACCTTTGGATGAAGCTGCTGTTCGCATTTCTTCCGCTTGCCATTGTCGGTTTCATTTTTAAAGACCAGGTCAAAGCACTTTTCAGTGTGCAGGTAGTGGCATGGATGTTCATTATCGGGGGTATCATCTTCCTGATCGTGGAACACTTTTACCAAGAGAAGGAAACACATGTCAAGGATGTCGAGAAGGTAAGCTGGACACAGGCATGGTGGGTCGGATTTGCACAGATCTTTTCGCTTATACCCGGAACAAGCCGTGCAGGTGCGACCATCATCGGCGGTCTGCTTTGTGGCCTGGACCGCAAAACATCTGCTGAATTCTCTTTTCTTCTGGCGATCCCCGTGATGGCAGCAGTCAGCGGTTATGACCTGCTCAAGCACTATCATGAGTTCGTCCATGCGAACTGGGGTGCCTTTCTGGTCGGTTTCCTGGTGGCTTTTGTTGTGGCCTATGCAACCATCAAGCTTTTTTTGGCATTCCTGCAGCGTTTTACCTTTGTACCTTTCGGTATCTATCGGATCGTTTTCGGTGTCATTCTGCTGGTGATGCTCTAAGCAGGGCTCTTTTGGTCCGGATACAAAACTTTGGGTTTATAGAAGTTCCTGCGGGGGTCTCTGTTAAGTTCAAAAAATATTTTGGACGCGAAACGGAAATTTTTTCCGTGATACTAAAAGAAGGTAACTTATGAAATTCAGTCAATTTAATTTTCATCGTGATATTGCAAAGGGAATCAAAATAGCAGGTTTTAAAGAACCGAGTCCCATTCAGAAAATGGCAATACCGATCATCGAAAGCGGAAAAGATCTGGTAGGGCAGGCACATACAGGTACAGGGAAAACTGCGGCATTCGGCCTGCCGATGATGGACAAGCTTGCCAAAGGCGAGATCGAAAGGGCACTGGTCATTACACCGACCAGAGAGCTTGCAACACAGGTGGCCGATGAATTGTATCATCTCGGACGCTTTGCGGGCATCAGGACACTGACCGTGTATGGCGGTGTAGGCTACGGCCGGCAGATCGCACTTATCCACAAAGGGGTACAGATCGTAGTGGCGACTCCGGGCAGGCTCAAAGATCTTTACCGAAAAGGGAAGATCGATGTACTCAATCCGGAGATCGTCGTACTCGATGAAGCAGACGAAATGCTCGATATGGGTTTCCTCGATGAGATCAAAGAGATATTTGAATATATTCCCCAGAACAGGCAGACACTGCTCTTTTCAGCAACCATGCCCGAGCCTATCAAGGAACTTGCCAACCATATTCTCTATCAGCCTGAATTCATTTCTGTGGTGGGGGAAGATGAAACGACCAACAATGTCATTGACCAGCGTTATTATGTCATTAACGAAAGCCAAAGAGATGAAGCCATTGTCAAACTGCTTGAGACCGAAGAGACAAACAAGTGTATTATCTTCTGCCGCATGAAGCGCGAAGTTGACAGACTGGCCGAATACCTTCAGGCACTCGGGTTCAATGCCGCTGGGCTGCATGGAGACCTTGAACAGCAGGACCGTGAAACAGTCATCAAAGCATACAGAAGAGGAGAAACAAAGATCATGGTGGCCACTGATGTCGCGGCACGCGGTCTCGATGTCAAAGATGTAACACACGTATTCAACTACCATATTCCTTTTGATCCCCAGTCCTATGTACACCGTATCGGGCGTACCGGAAGAGCAGGAAAGAGCGGGCAGGCGATTACACTGGTGACGACTGAAGAGTTCAGAGAGCTTCAGCGCATACAGAAAGAAGTCGGTGCAGAAATGCGTCTTGCAACTATTCAGGGCGGTGACGGTCTCGATGCGGCAAGTCTTGAATATCTTGCAGACGAGATCCGGGATATGCCTATCCACAATGAAGCGGAAAAACTGATCGAATATCTCGGAAACATAGACAAAACACTGCTTCTCGAAAAGATCATTTCCTGTTTTATCGACAAGGAACAGCAGAATGTCGGTTCACAGATCGGTTTTGACCAGCACACGGTCGATTCAATGCTCCAGGAATACAGCAGTGAGCAGAAAACAGGCAAAAGCAATCACCGGAGACGAAAAAGAAGATAGATAAATCAGAACGAATATATGATTATATCTTTTCCGGAAGATACAATCATACGATAAAGCACAGATAATACGTGATTTTTAACAAATAACAAGCAAAACTATTTTAAAATTTGTAACCTACATTAAAAAAAAGAAAAAGGGTATCCATCATGGAATACAGTTTAGTAGGCGAGAGCCTTAAATTTATGATATTGGGTATGTTGATCGTATTTGTCTTCCTGTATGTTCTGGTAGAAGTCATGAAACTTCAAGCCAAGATCATCAGCAAATATTTTCCCGAAAAAGAAATCCCGGTATCTACTTCCGCCTCCAGCACAACAGACACGGATGAAGAAGCACGCCGTACAGCAGCGATCATTGCCGCTGTTACAGAGTTTCGTAAAAAAAAATGACTACAATAAACTAAGCAAGGTATATTAAATGGCTAAAAAATATATAGATGTAATGGATACAACTTTCAGAGACGGTTTTCAGTCTGTCTTTGGCGGGCGTGTACTTATGGATGACTTTTTCCCGGCGGTCGAGGCTGCAAAAAAAGCGGGAATCACACACTTTGAATTTGGCGGCGGGGCACGTTTCCAGTCACTTTATTTCTATCTTCAGGAAGATGCCTTCAAAATGATGGATGGTTTCAGAGAGATCGTCGGCCCTGATGCGAACCTTCAGGTACTTTCCCGCGGGATCAATACCGTGATGCTCGATACGGGAAGCCGCGAAATGATCGATCTGTTTGCGAAAATGTTTGCAAAGCACAGTACGTCGACTGTCAGGAACTTCGATGCGCTCAATGATGCTCGTAACCTTGAGTATTCTGCACAGTGTATTAAAAAGTACGGTATGAACCATGAAGCTGTTGTCACGATGATGGATCTTCCTCCAGGATGCAAAGGCGCGCATGATGTGGCTTTCTATGAAAAAACATTGAGAAACATTCTTGACAGCGGCATTGAATTTGATTCTGTCTGCTTCAAAGATGCTTCCGGAACGGCCAACCCGCACAAAGTCTATGAGACGATCGCGATGGCAAGAAAACTGCTGGGTGACAGCGTACACCTCAGGCTGCATACCCATGAAACAGCGGGTGTTTCGGTTGCTTCCTATCTTGCAGCGCTTGAAGCGGGTGCCAACGGTATCGATATGGCGGCATCACCGGTAAGCGGCGGTACGTCACAGCCGGATATTCTTACGATGCTCCATGCAACCAAAGGAACAAACTACAACCTGGGTGATCTCAAACTGGACAAAGTACTGAAATACGAAGAGAGACTCAAAGAATGTCTTGCCGACTATATGATCCCTCCTGAAGCGACACAGGTTTCTCCGCTTATTCCTTTCTCTCCTATGCCTGGCGGTGCTCTGACGGCCAATACACAGATGATGAGAGATTCAGGAGATCTTGACAAATTTGACGAAGTGATCAAGGCGATGAAAGAAGTTGTTGAGCGCGGCGGATACGGTACGTCTGTGACCCCGGTAAGCCAGTTTTACTGGCAGCAGGCCTATGCGAACGTCATGTTCGGCCCATGGAAACAGATTGCTCCGGGATACGGCCGTATGGTACTGGGATATTTCGGGAAAACACCGGTAGAAGCAGACAAAGAGATCATGGAACTGGCTGCACAGAAGCTCAACCTGGATCCTACAACAGAGAATCCGCTTGATATTGCAGACAGAGATGAAACAAAATCGATCGCACACTGGACCAGGATACTCGAAGAAGAAGGTCTTGAAGTAACGGACGAGAATATTTTCATTGCAGGTGCATGTGATCAGAAGGGTATTGCGTTCCTGAAAGGCGAAGGGCCTCTCATGGTGAGAAAAGGTAAACAACAAAACAACAGTGGAGAAGCAGAAATGGCAGGAAATTATACAGTAGTGGTAGATGGCAAGAAATACAGTGTACAGGTAGCAGAGGGAGATGCTGATATCCAAATCTCCGAAGCGGCACCGGTAACAACACCGGCAGCAGCGGCACCGGTACCGGCAAACGGTGTCGGTTCGGTTGAGATACATTCCCAGACACCGGGCAATGTATGGAAAATCCTTAAAAACCCGGGTGATTCTGTTGCAGAGGGTGATGTGATCATGATCCTTGAAGCTATGAAAATGGAGATCGATATTACTGCACCTCAGGCAGGCAGGATCGCATCTGTCAACGTGAATGTCAACGACGCTATTGCAGACGGACAACTTTTAGCTACAATGGAGTAACTATGAAGCTCAAACATTTAATTCTCTCACTGTTGTTCGCCTTTGCGGCACTTACATCGACAGTGCAGGCAAGCGAAGGACACGAAGCGGCTGCTTCTGTCCCTGCTGCACAGACACAGAACGCAGCAAAGGTCTATGAAGAAAAGTCAGTCGGCCAGCTGATCGTGAGTTTTTTCAAAACCACAGGACTCAATGCGATCATTAATCCTAAAGAGGGTGTAAAGAACGGTGAAGGAAAAAACATTTCCCTTTTTGCGCAAAGCTGGGGGCGTGTGCTTATGTTCGCTATCATTTTCCTCCTTTTCTACCTTGCGATTGCCAAAGGATTTGAACCGCTTCTCCTGCTGCCTATTGCCTTCGGCGGACTTCTCGCCAATATCCCGATCGCCAATATGACTGGGCCGCACGGAATGCTGGGGATTATTTACAATATGGGTATTGCCAATGAATTTTTTCCTCTGCTCATCTTTATGGGGGTAGGGGCAATGACCGATTTCGGTCCGCTGCTTTCCAATCCGAAGACGGCACTGCTCGGCGGTGCGGCACAGTTCGGTATTTTCGGATCACTGGTAGGTGCAGCAGCACTTTCCCAATATACCGGGATGGTGGACTTTACGCTGAAACAGTCAGCTGCCATTTCTATCATCGGCGGTGCCGATGGTCCGACTTCGATCTTTATTGCGTCTGCACTGGCACCGGAACTTCTTGGAGCGATCGCGGTTGCGGCATACTCCTATATGGCACTGGTTCCGGTCATACAGCCTCCGATCATGAGAGCACTGACCAACCCCGAAGAGCGTAAGATCGTCATGAAAACGACCCGAAAGGTCAATCCGCTTGAAAAGCTGATCTTCCCGCTTGTAGTCATTATGATGATCGCCTTGATCCTGCCTGATGCAGCACCTTTGATGGGTGCCTTTGCCTTGGGTAACTTTGCCAAAGAATCAGGCGTGGTGGACAGACTGTCCAACGAAATGCAGAATTCACTGATCAATATCGTTACGATCTTCCTTGGTCTGGGTGTCGGTTCAAAACTTCAGTCCGATACCTTTCTTGTGGCAGAGTCGCTCGGTATTATGGTCATCGGTCTTTTGGCATTCTCTGCGGGAACAGCGGCAGGTGTTCTCATGGGGAAACTGATGAACAGGTTCTCCAAAGAGCCTATCAACCCGCTTATCGGTGCTGCAGGGGTTTCTGCGGTACCGATGGCGGCAAGGGTTGTTTCCAAAGTTGGTTCTGAAGAAAAACCGGGTAACATTCTGCTCATGCATGCCATGGGGCCGAATGTGGCCGGTGTAATCGGTTCAGCGGTTGCAGCAGGTGTATTGCTGTCCATATTCAAATAAGACAACTGGTACAGGGCTCTTAAAAAGAGTACCTGTCAGCAGTTTCAGATAAAAACTTTTCAGTGAGTTTTTATTTGAGACATGTGATGGACACTGTCCATTTTGCCTTACAAAATTATATAAAGAGGATACTATGAGTACCAGAACGCCCAACGGACTTGACAGACTCGGATTGAAAAATATCGGAGAAGTCTATTACAATTTGAGTTATGACGAGTTGCAAGCGCATGAAATAAACCAGGGAGAGTGCAAGATCTCTACTTCAGGTACGGCTATGTGTGATACAGGGATATTTACGGGAAGAAGCCCGAAAGACAAATATTTTGTTGATCAGCCGCCTTCCAACAAGAACATTGCCTGGGGTGATGTGAACAGACCGATCAAAAAAGAGATTTATGAAGAACTTCTGGATATCACACTCAATCAGCTTTCAGGCAAAAATATTTATATTACCGATGTCTATGCAGGGGCCAGCCCGGCAAGCAGAAGATCCATCAGGTTCATTACCGAAGTGGCATGGCAGGCACACTTTGTCAAAAATATGTTCATTCGTCCGACAGAAGAAGAGCTTGAAACATTTGAACCTGACTTTACTATGTATAATGCCTGCAAAGCAGTAGATGAAAAGTACAAAGAACACGGTCTTAATTCAGATGTATATGTGGTATTCAATATAGAAGACAATATTTCCATTATTGGTGGGACCTGGTACGGCGGAGAGATGAAGAAGGGGGTCTTCTCCATGATGAACTACTGGCTGCCGCTGGAAGGAAAACTCTCTATGCACTGTTCGGCAAATGTAGGGAAAGACAATGATGTCTGTCTCTTCTTCGGACTTTCCGGTACAGGCAAGACCACGCTCTCAACAGATCCGAACCGTGCACTCATCGGGGATGACGAGCATGGCTGGGATGACAATGGTGTTTTTAACTTTGAGGGCGGGTGTTATGCCAAAGTGATCAATCTTGATCCCAAAAGCGAACCTGAGATCCATGGGGCCATTGTCAAAGACGCACTGCTTGAAAATGTTGTGGCAGATGCGACGGGCCATGTGGACTATACGGACGGTTCAAAAACAGAAAACACACGTGTTTCCTATCCTATAGAGCATATTGAGAATCACAAAGATGATCTTCAGGCAGGTCATCCGAAAAATATCATCTTCCTGTCGGCAGATGCGTTTGGTGTGCTTCCTCCGGTCTCCAAACTGACCAAAGAGCAGGCAATGTACTATTTCCTGAGCGGATATACTGCCAAAGTAGCAGGAACGGAAAGAGGGATCACTGAACCGGTCGCTACTTTCTCTGCCTGTTTCGGTGAAGCATTTCTCCCGCTTCATCCAACGGTTTATGCCAAACTGCTCGGGGAAAAGATTGATGAGCACGGAGTGAACGTCTACCTGGTCAATACAGGATGGACAGGCGGGCCTTACGGTACAGGCAAGCGTATGAGTATCAAAAATACAAGGGCTTGTATCAACGGTATCCTAAACGGTTCTATTTTGGAGACTGAGTTCGATACACTCGATACCTTCAATCTTGCCATTCCCAAAACGCTTGAAGGTGTCGATACGGAAGTCCTCAACCCGAGAAACACCTGGGCTGACAAAGCAGAGTATGATGCTATGCTGGCAAAACTTGCCGGTATGTTCCAGAAGAACTTCCACCGTTATGATGACAATGGCGGAGAATTTGACTTTGCTTCGGCAGGTCCGCAGCTCTAATACTGCCTCCCTCCTGCAGAGGAAGGTTATTCATGTCAAAGTTTAGTGTAGCGCTTCACTTTTCGCTTTGGCGGACAGAAGAGCATTTTTCAGACTGCTTTCTGTCTCTTTAAGTTCTTCAAGTGCCCTGAGTCTGGCCGCTTTCCCTTCCTGTGCAATTTTTAGAGAGTCATTAAGCGTTTCGATAAGTGTATTGTTCGCCTTTTTGATGCTTTCGATATCGTAGATACCTCGTTCCATCTGTCTGCGTACTTCCTGATTTGCTTCACGCAGTCCGTCCGCATTTTTCTCAAGCAGTTCATTGGTGAGGTCACTTGCTTCTTTAATGCTTCTGGCTGCATCGTGGGAACGGAAGATCGTAATGGTCTGGGCCAGCTGGTTGCGCCACAGAGGTACGGTATTGACAAGGGTTGAAGTGATTTTGCTGATGAGCGACTTGTCATTTTCCTGTACCAGCCTTATGGCCGGCAGGGACTGCATTGCTACCTGTCTTGAAAGTTTGAGATCATACACTTTTCGTTCAAGGTCGTCCCTGAATCCGCGTATCTCTTTGAGTTCCTGTATGGCCATCATTTCCTGGCCTTCCGCTTTGGCGGCATACTCCGGTATGGTCTTTTCGTCAAGCTCTTTGAGTTTCTCTTCTCCGGCTTTGATGTAAAGCTCCAATCCCCTGAAATATTCGAGATTGGCTTCATAAAGTTTGTCCAGAGAGACTACATCTTTCATGAGCCGGCTTTTATGTTTTTCAAGCGCATTGGAAATCATATCAATCTGATCGCGTACTGCTTCATAGCTTTGCAGGAACGCAACGAGAGGTGAGGGCGCACCCAGGAGTTTTTTGTACCAGGGAAGTGATTTGTTGGGGTTGAGCTCATCGATATCAAAACCCCGGATGGCTCCCACGAGCTTACTGAGTGATTCTCCTGCGGCACCGATATCTTTATTTTGTACGCCGTCTATCATTCGGTTGGAGATTTCATCGAGTTTTTCCTGTGCTTCTGTTCCGAAATAGATGACAGAATTTCTGTTCTTTACATCCAGTCTGTCTATGGCCTCCTGCAATTGGCTGTGCTCCTCAGGCAATACTTCGGGTACCTCCGCTTCATGTTTTTCAATGCTGTTCTCAACCCTTTCTCTGACTTGTTCTTCCATACTTTTGTTCCTTTTCAGTGTTTGATCTGTTCTTTCAGTGTATCGATGTTGACGTCAAGGTCAAACCGGTCACCGGCTTTAAGGCGTTTCAGCTCTTTGGCCAAATGTGCTTCCACGTCATCCATCAGTGTAAGCAGTTTCTCTCTGGTAGCCGTGTCAATATTTTTTTCTTCGACCGTGTTGTAAGAGTGGATCACATCGGCTATGCCGTCCAAATAGACTACAAGAAATTTTCGGGCTGCCCGGATGTCCCTGGGGTCGTCGGTCAGTGCATCCAAAATCATTTGTGAACGTTTGACAGCCAGCTGCACTTTATCATGCAAAGGTCCATCCTCTATGTTGTCTGCAGCTTTTGTGATATCTGCCATCTTCTTTTCTGTTTCATTCAACATGTCCAGCACTATCCCCGAAGAGATATCGCCAAAATCCTTCAGCTTGTCTTTTCGCGGATCAACCCCGTAATAAAGAAGAAATCCTGCAAACGATACAGCAGAAAGAAAAAGCGAATTGAACAGGGTATAGTTTCCCGCGACGTGGGCAGTGTAAAACACGGTCACTGCAAGCAGGGCCGCTGCAAGTTGTTTGAAAGGTATTTGGGGGGCTTTGGCCAGTTTTGCCTCATGGTAGGCATCTTCCTGTTCAAAGCCTTTTCTGGCGACCCTGAAGGCAGTATACATCAGCAAAAAAGCCACAGAGTTCAGGAGAAGGGCTTTCAGGTTCAACGCGAACAGGGGAAAAATGACAGCAAAGAAAAGGGGCAGCAGAAAGAAATAGAAGAACCACCCGCGTTTGCGTTTCCATTGTCCTAAAATCGGGCTGTAATGCGGTTTGGAGGACATGGCTACCCCTGTATCAGTTTCATGAAAGGCGCAAAAACTGCCGCACCTACAGAAAAAAGCAAAAATATAAAACCGAATATTTTTTGATAAGCAGACACCGGCGATCCTTCCCTGTTTTTATATGATTTGTATGATATAATCATATACAACAAGGGTTAACAATAAGAAAATAGTCCGAAATGCATAATGCTTCCCCAAACAGATCTCTTTTTAATTATAATTTAAAGTATTTAATCCTATAATTAACTAACCAGTTAATTAATTAGGATAGCTATGTCTAAAAAAATACATAAACGTGATGCGGAAGCCTCCAAACAGCTGATCATTACCCATGCCATAGAACTTTTTTCCCAAAAAGGCTATGCTTCAGCTTCGATGGATGAGCTGGCGGAACGCTGCGGCCTGAACAAAGCGATGGTCTTTTACTACTTCAAGAACAAAAAGGGGCTTTACGAAGCGGTCATGCGTGAAGTGCTTGAAGAGATACAGAGAACGATCATTGAAGAAAACAAGACCCATAAAAAACCGGAAGCGGAGCTGGAAGGCTTTATCCGTACCTATGCAAAGTTTGCCTGTGCACATCCCTATCTGCCTTCTTTGCTGCTCAAAGAGCTCAGTGACAGCGGGGCGGTTATACCCGATATGCTTTTTACTTCTATGCGGCAGCTTTTTGCACTTTTCAATGATATTCTGAAGCGCGGAGAAGAAAAAGGATGTTTCCACGATCCGATACCCATGATACTCTATTTTATGATTCTGGGGACACTCAATCTTATGATCACGACCAAGCCGCTGCGTATCAAAGCAGCCAAACTGGGAGATATAGAGATTGATACCTGCGATCAGTGCGATATCGATGATATCGCCGACTATGTGATCAAAAAAATGAAATTAATGCTAAAGGAGTGTGAATGAAATTGAAACTGTACAAAATAGGGGTCTCACTGTTCCTCGCAGGACAGCTGTCCCAGGCAGCAAGCATTACAGCGCTGCTCGATGCCCTTGATCACAGACCGGAGAGCAGGCTGGACCTGCTTGATGTCCAAAAAAGCAGTCTGGGAGAGCAGGCGCTCAGTGACAAACTGATGCCCAAAGCCGATCTCTATGCAGGCTATGAGATCTATAATTCACCCAACGGTTTGCTGCCGGTCGCTCCAAACGAACTGATCGGGATG
Organism: Sulfurovum sp.; assembly: GCF_015493435.1. Taxonomy (GTDB): domain Bacteria; phylum Campylobacterota; class Campylobacteria; order Campylobacterales; family Sulfurovaceae; genus Sulfurovum. The sequence goes on along the minus strand of NZ_WGDD01000058.1, from coordinate 6,590 downwards.
GTCAAAGACCAGAAGATAGGACAGCCTTTCAGCAAACAGATCATGCGCGAAGGGGCGAGTTTTACCTGGCCGCTTTTTGTCAAGTCGATCTATACGCTCAAAGAAAAAGCCAGACTGCTCAATCTTGCAGCCAAAGAAAAACGGAAGCTCAGCCTGATCCAGCGTCAGGCGGTCGTCGTGGGGTCTGTGGCACAGCTGCGTTACCTCGAAGCACTCAAGTCGGCACTGAAAGCCAAAAAACGTTCTATCCTGCAAACAGCTGTGAGTACCAAACTCAAAGTCAAAGAAGGACGTGCCCCCCAAAGTGCCCTGTTTATTTTGAGCAGCCATATCAATGAGCTTGATATTGCGTTGAACAATATTGCACAGAATATCAACCTGCTTACGGCAAAAATAGAAACCCTGACCGGTGTATATCTCAAGGGCAGTGTGCCGCTGAGACTGAAAAGAAAGGTACATAAAGGAGAGATCTTCGCCCTTAAACCGCTCTATCAGAAAGTAGAAGCAAGCAAAAAAGGTATGAAAGCGGCAGATGAGGCCTATATACCGAGTATCGTGACCAAAGGAAGCTATACCTATTCGCAGGCAGATGCCTATAACAACGGAAAACGTGTCCATGAACATTTCGGTACGGCTGGTCTTTACATTACGATGCCGCTTTTTGACAGCAGCAAAGGAACTGCTTCACAGGAAGCGAAACTGGACTATCTTAAGGAAAAAACGGAATATGACAAAACGAGTCATTCACTTACGGTTCAGGCGAAACAGCTCAGCCGGGAAATAGGGCTGCTTAAACGTTCGATCGTTTTGGCCAAAAAAAGTGTTTCGGACCAGCAGAAACTGCTTACCATTGCCAAAGTTTCATTTTCCAACGGTACGATCACAGAGGAAGAATATCTGCGCTATGAAGATGCCTTGGCGAATGCCAAAGCCAACCTTTACAGTTTTCGGGCAAAGAAGTGGCAGGATGTTGCCGAGCTGGCCGTTATTTACGGCAATAATATGAAAGGAATCGTAAAATGAAAAAAGTGTTAAAAATACTGCTGTTTTTGGTTATTATCGCTGCTCTGGCAGTATTGGGTATAAAGTTGATCCACGACAAACGTGCCAAAGAGGCATCGCTGCCGCCTGCAAAGATCTATCCGATCGTAGTGAAAACGATGGTACCCAAGGCAGCCGAAGACAAACTGACACTGCCTTCTCTGGCGCAGACAGTCAACGAGACAGATGTAACCCTTTCTTCACGTATCGCATCGCGTGTTGAACAGATCGTTAAAAGCGGTATGGCGGTTAAAAAAGGAGATGTTGTTGCCAAACTCGATACAACAGACATTACGGCCAATACCGAAGCACTTAAAGTAGCGCTTTCCAATCTGCTTAAAAGCCACAAGCGTACCCAGGCTCTGTACCGGGTCAAAGGTGCTTCCATTGAGCAGCTGCAGAAAGAACAGTCAGAAATAGCGTCACTTAAAGCCAAGCTCAAGGCTGTGGAAAACCAGCTCAGCTATGCGACGATCACAGCACCGATCTCCGGAATTGTGGCTAAAACCTTTGCTGCGGTGGGTGATGTCACTATGCCGGGCAAGCCGATGGTCCAGATCAGTGCGGAGAGTGGTTTCAGTCTGCTGGTACGGACACCGCAGGATATCGTACCCAAAGCGGTACTCTTCGGAGGAAAAGAATATGCCCTTCATGCACTGAACAGTACGTTTAACGGACTGAATGAATATAAAGCCTATGTCAAAGACAGCCATGGCTTAAGTGCGGGAGAAAGAGTGGAAGTCAATGTCGTGGTTTTTGAAGGCAAAGCGATCGAACTGCCGTTTGACGCTGTACTGAACAGAGAAGGCAAAAGTTATGTCCTTGTTGTCAGCAAAGATCGTGCCGTTCCCAAAGAGATCCATATCGTACAGAGTGCGGAACAGGGTGTTGTGATCTCCGATGATCTCAGCGGAAAAAAGATCGTAGTGGCCAAACCGGATATATTGCTGAAGCTCACCAGCGGGTATGTGCTTAAAGTGAAGGAGTAGAGAATGTTTTCATTTTTTTACAAAAGGCCCTATCTGCTGTATTCCGTGATTGCAGCCTTTTTCATTATGGGGATCATTGCACTGGTGACACTGCCCAAAAACCTTTTCCCCGATGCCAACCCTCCTGAAGTCATTGTCATTACGAATGTGCCCGGTGCAACGGCACAGGTCGCGGCTTCGACTGTTTCCAAACCGATCGAAGAGGAGATCTCCCGTCTTGGACTTGTAACCGATGTCAGCTCTGTGAATGTGGCGAACTACTCCATTGTCAAAGCGGATTTCGGCTACAAAAAAGGATTGAATGCCGCAGCGGTGGATGTAGCGAATGCCCTGAGCATCGTAAAGGCGAAACTGCCCAAAGGTACCAACCCTGCCATTTATACCGCCGGGGATTTTACCCTGCCGGTAGATGTGATCTCCCTGAGTCCCAAAAACAGCGCTATCAGTCTTGCCGATATCAGAAAAATTGCGGACAGTTTCATCAAACCGCATTTGCTCAGCAACAAGAAGATAGGCAATGTTGAAGTCTTTGGGGGCTATCAGAGTGCTATCAATATAGAAGTAGATCCGTTCAAAGCGAAAAAATACCATGTGAACTTCGAAACGATCGCCAAAGCCATAGGAACACTCAACCGCGATATGCCGATCGGTTTCATCAAAGGCAAAAATGATTTCTATACGGTGACCTTTTACGGGGAAAAAGACAATATCCAGCGCCTGAAACAGCTTCAGATCATGCCGAATGTACGTTTGGGCGACATTGCAGATATTCAGTGGAGTTACCAGAAACGGACAAGCGGCTACATCGGTAACGGAACAGATGCCATTGCACTTTCCATACAGCGTGCACCGGGAGGAAGCGTACTTGATGTAAGTAAAGCGGCACGGGCAGAAATGAAGGACCTTGAGGCGAAATATCCCAATATCCGGTTCCAGATCTCAGATACACAGAGAGATCTTATCGAGCAGGCGAATGACAATATGCTTGAAGCCTTGCGGGATGCCATCATCTATACCCTGCTGGTCATTATGATCTTTTTGGGGAATTTCCGTGCTATTGTTGCTGCGGGACTTTCCATCCCTATGGTGTTTTTCTCAACCATGGCGATCATCTGGCTGACCGGCGGCGAGCTGAATATCGTTATCTATACTGCGATCATCCTGGCACTGGGAATGCTGACCGATGATGCGGTCGTGGTGCTGGAGAACATCGAGCGGCATCTGACCGAAGGACATGAGAAGCTTGAAGATGCTATTACGAAGGGGACCAAAGAGGTTCTCAGCCCGGTTTTTGCGGGTACCATTGCAACGATCGCTATTCTTTTTCCCCTGATGTTCATCGGCGGATTTCCGGAGAAGATCTTCAAACCGCTCATTGAAACGCTGATCATCGCACTGCTGGTGAGCTGGTTCCTTTCTATTACATTCATTCCCTTGCTTTCAAAGTGGCTGTACAGGAATGGTGTGGGAAAAACAAAGATCGAGAACGGTTTTGAATGGTTCTATCAGCATACCATCGGAAAACTGGTTGGTCCCTACGAGGGGATCATTAAGTTTTCCAACGGAAAGTTCTGGTTTGCCAGACGAATGATGCTTACCATGGGTGTGATCGCTATTTTGGTACTGAGTATGAAAAATATCATGCCTACCATTGGTAAAGATGCCATGCCGCCGATGGATACCGGGATCATCAAGGCACAGATTGCGTTCAGTGCAAACGAAACAGTTGACAGTGCCGAGCGCAAGATACAGCCGTTCTTGAACTGGCTTGACAAACAAAAATGGGTCAAAATGAGCTCGGTCGCGTTCGGAACGGAACCCGGAGTGCTCAGCCTTGGTTCGGGTAACCTTCCGGCAGAAGCGACCATTACCATTAATGCGGTAAACCGTTTTAAACGAAAACAAACCATGTGGCAGCTTGAGAATGTCATTCGTGACAGACTTTCCCATACAGAAGGGCTCAAACGCAATGATGTGTTTGACTTCGGGGCGACGGCACTCTCTTCCATTAAAGCGACAGTCGACGTGCGTCTGAGTTCTCCCTATGTTGACGGACTGCCGAATGTTTCGCATGAAGTTGCCAAAGCCATTCAGGATGTGAAGGGACTGACGTCTATCAGTACGAGCTGGGACAAGGACTTCATGGAAGTGGAACTTGATATCGATGAGAACAAGGCGCTCAGCTACGGTATTACGCCGTATCAGATCGCGATGCAGCTGCCGATCAAAGGACAGATCGTAGGACTCAATGCTAATTACCAGTCGATGAATACGCAGTATGTCAGGCTCTATCTGAAAGGAAAATTCTCCCAGAACATAGAGACACTCCGGCTGCTGCCTATCGCAACACCCAAAGGGGAGATACCGCTCAGCCAGATCGCGACGCTCAAGCGGCATTTGACCTTTGCGAAGATAGAACGTGACAAAATGCTCTACAGTGTGGATGTCAACGGCTACCGGGCCAAACGTCCGGTCACACACCTGACGGACGATACAGTTGCCGCACTCAAAGATGCCAATATCACGGATATCCAGATCGATCAGACAGGGGATATCGCACAGATCAACGACAGTTTCAAACGTATGCTTAAAGCCATAGGGCTGGGAGTGGTCATTCTGCTAATGACACTGATCGCGATCTACCGTTCGGTCCGGCTGGCGTTCATTATGATCCTGGTACTGCCGCTGTCCCTCATAGGGGCGGCGTGGGGGATGCTGCTCTTTGACAAACCGAGCTGTATGCCGAGTCTGCTGGGAATCCTGCTGCTTTTTGGTATCATCATCAAGAATGCCGTCCTGCTGATAGACTTCTATCAGGATTACAGAGAAAAAGGAGAGAGTCCCTTTGAAAGTGCCCAGGAAGCGGTACGCGTGCGTTTCCGTCCGGTCATGATGACGGCGTTCGGTACTATTGCGGGGATGATCCCTATCGCATTGGAACAGGCGGTCGGGCTGGAGAGACTTTCACCGCTCGCAGATGTCGCCATCGGTGGTCTGCTGGTCGGTACACTGCTGACACTGGTCTATGTACCGATGTATGCATACATCTTCGACAGTGGCAACAAGAAAACGAATCCGCTTGAGAAAGTGGAAGAAGCTATTGAATCATAAGGGGACAGGATGAATTGGAAAGCATTTTTTGCCTATGGTGAGAAAGTACCCGGCTATGAAGTGCGGGTACTGAATGAAAGAGAGGCGCGTGCTGCGGCTGCGATTCTGTTCGTGGGTGCCTTTCTGGGACTTGCCAACGGTGTCATGCTTGGTACCGCAGTTTTTTCAGAATATTTCGTGACCTTTTTTGCGATCGATTTCACTCTGCGGATCATTCAGCCCCGGTATGCGCCCAGTCTGATGCTGGGACGTTTTTTCGTGCAGAACCAGAAGCCGGAATATGTGGGTGCCGCACAGAAGCGATTTGCCTGGTCACTGGGGTTCATTCTTGCCTGGCCGATGTTCTACTATCTGGTCATCGACTTTCAGCCCAATCCGCTGAAAGTCCTCGTCTGTCTCATTTGTATGGCGCTGCTCTTTTTTGAAGCGGCTTTTTCCATCTGCCTGGGCTGCAAGATCTTTGAATGGGTGAAGGGGAAAGATCCCAAGTACTGCCCGGGCGGTGTGTGTGAAATGAACATTAAGGAACCCATCCAGACCTTTTCTCCGGCACAGAAAGTCATCCTCATCATCACGGTGCTGGTCATGGGGTACGGTATTTTCGCCTATTTTACCAAACTGCCAGACAGAACGGTTTTTGTCAAAAAGATGAAGACACTGATGATGAGCCAGGCAGAGCTTGACAAGATACAAAAAGCGAAAGAGAAAGCGGAAGAAGATGCCTTCTTCGACGATGACGAAGACAATGAATGATACGTTTTCTCTTTGAAGCACTCCTTTTGGAGTGTTTTGAAGATAGAACAGTTTGTTTTATCTACTAAACATCTTGCCAAACATGGAAGTGGTACTTTAGCTCCATCTTGTGACGAGGCTAGAGCCGTCATTTCCAATACATTTTGCAAGAACTATATTATTTTAAAGGAATACATGATGCAAGCACCAACACCCGAACAGGTAGAAGCGATGATGGTAGAAAAAATGGGAGCGCTTCCCCAGAGTCTGAACAGCGCTAAAGCGATCGATCCGAGATTTCTCGTCGAGCAGGCGATGAGCAGCAAATTCAGCGTACAGGATGAGAAAAACCCGTTCGATCCGAAAATATCGATGATGATTGCACTGGCAGCTTCCATTACACTGGGAAGTGAAGAGTGTATTATGGAGCAGACAAGAATGCTTAAAAAAATGGGCATCAGCAAAGAAGAACTGGCGTATTTGGTAAAAATTGTCAAACATGCACAGAGCAGTGCGGTGATGGGCAATGCCAAAGCGGCTTTCGATACTTTCGAGAGCTAAAGAAGAGTAAAGGAGCAGAAAATGGTCGAGACGATAGAGCGTGACAGGAACGACCTCTTCGCCTACAAATGGGGAGAACGTTTTTTCAAAAACCCGAAGACGCTTTTTGTCGTAAGAAGTGTAGCACTGGGTGTATTCGTTTATGCGCTTGCCTAT
>NZ_WGDD01000057.1 GCF_015493435.1 Sulfurovum sp. | reverse complement strand
GCTACTTCTTTGTAGTTTTTGCACACCGCGCCGGTATTGCCGCAGGTACGTCCCTCATGCCCTGCCTGTATGACCACAGATATAGGGGCCTTGAGGCTCTGATAGAGAATGAAGCCTATGAGCAGTAAAATCAGCAGGGCAAAAAAGGCGGCGGTTTTGTTTTTGAGCTTCATGGAGCGGATTATAGCAAAAGAATTGACAAAAAATGTATCACTTTTGTCAAGATAATGGGAAGTAAGTAAAAAGGAGGATATACGTGCTATGTATGTGAGCGGCAAAAATGTGTAGGCCAGGGGGTATCCTCACCCCTGACTTATGGTAATCTTGAAAATATAAGGGGGATGTATCATTATTTCCCCAAAATCTTCGCTGCTTCCTTCGCATGATAGGTGATGATGATATCCGCACCGGCACGTTTGAAACCGAGCAGTGTTTCCATCATGACCTTGTCATAGTCTATCACACCTGCTTTGGCGGCCATTTTGAGCATAGAGTATTCGCCGCTGACGTTGTAGACTGCCAACGGCATGCTGGTGTTGTTCTTGACGTCACGGATGATATCCATATAGGCCAGTGCCGGTTTGACCATCAGTATGTCCGCTCCCTCCTGTTCGTCCGCTACGCTTTCGGCAATGGCTTCGGTCCGGTTCGCCGGGTTCATCTGGTAGCTTCTTCTGTCTCCGAAACTCGGGCTGCTTTCGGCGACATCCCTGAACGGTCCGTAGTAGGCCGAAGCAAATTTGGTCGAGTAGCTCATGACCGGGAGGTTGACAAATCCTGCACTGTCAAGCCCTTTTCTGATCGCCTGGATCATCCCGTCCATCATGCCGCTCGGTGCGATCATGTCAACACCGGCCTTGGCGTGTACCACAGCCTGTCTGGCCAGGTTGTCAAGTGTAATGTCATTGTCAACCGTTTCAAGAACAGGGTCGAGTACACCGCAGTGTCCATGGTCTGTGTATTCACAGAAACAGAGGTCGGTGACAACGAATATGTCCGGGTGGGCTGCTTTGACAGCTCTGACTGTTTCGGCCATGATCCCGTGTTCGCACATTGCGTCAGACCCTACACTGTCTTTCACATCGGGAATACCGAAAAGAATGATCGCTTTAATGCCAAGATCTTTAAGTGTGCCACATTCCTTGATGATCTCATCGATGCTCATTTGGTAAACGCCCGGCATGGAAGCTACTTCATCCTTGATGCCTTCTCCGCTTCTGGCAAAGAGAGGGTACATGAAGTCATTGACACTCAAGTGTGTCTCCTGCAGGAGGTTTCTTAATACGGGGTGGATCCTTTTTCTTCTAAAACGTGTGAACATTATCTGACTGCCTTTAAAAATAAATTCTTTTATTTTACACTAATTATTAATTGTTAATTATTAATTATCAATTGTTTCTGTATAATTCCACCATGAAAAACATAGAGATATCACAGATCGCTACCTTACCGACCAAATACGGTACTTTTAAAATACAGGCTTTCAAAGAGATAACCGATTGCGACGACGGAAAAGAACATTTGGCCCTTTTCAGCGATGACCTTTCGGACGTGCCCATTGTGAGAGTCCATTCCGAGTGTCTGACGGGCGATGCACTCGGCTCTGTTAAATGCGACTGCGGTGAGCAGCTCCATTTTGCGCTGGAGCTTATCGCCAAAGAGGGGGGTATGCTCATCTACCACCGGCAGGAAGGCAGAAACATTGGTTTGCTCAACAAGGTTAATGCCTATGCTTTGCAGGACAAAGGCTACAACACGGTCGAAGCGAACCATCAGCTTGGTTTTTCCGCTGATGAGCGTACCTATGAGATCGTTGAATATATTTTGAAACATTTCAATATTTCAAAACTCAAGCTTTTGACAAACAATCCCAGAAAGATTGAAAGTCTCGGAAGCATAGAGATTGTGGAACGCCTTCCCATCAGGATCAAACCCAACCCGTACAATGAAAAGTATCTCAAAACGAAGAAAGACGAATTGGGACATTTTCTCTAAAAGGAAACCAAGATGATAGCATTCAGCCAAAAGATCAGTTTTTCAGACACCGTTTTTGCCCAGGAAGTGGACGGTGAAATGGTCCTGCTCGATATGGATTCCGAGAATTATTTCGGGCTTGATGAAGTAGGTACATCCATCTGGCAGGCGATGCAGAAAAATGAAACACTTCCGGAGGTGCTGAGTGTGCTTTTGGAACAGTATGATGTGGAAGAGGAAGTGCTGAAGAATGACCTTTTGGTTTTTGTGCAGAGGCTGGAAGAGAATGGGCTGATAACAGTTGTCAATGAGAAACGTTGAATGGTGAATGAATGGATTTAAAGCGTTATTTGAACGAGGAGAAGATTTCGGTTTCTGATGAGGTGATTGAAACATTGGAGCGTTTTGCCCTCTTGCTGCATGAATGGAACCAGGTACATAATCTGACAGGAGCCAAAACGGTTGCGGCAATTTATGACAACATTATAGATGCGCTGTACCCTCTGACCTTCATACAAATACCCCAAACACTGTTGGATGTGGGGACGGGGGCGGGTTTTCCCGGGCTGGTACTGGCGATTGCGCTGCCTGATACCGATGTCGTGCTTGCGGAACCGCTGAAGAAGCGGGTCTCCTTCCTGAAGTATGCCGCCATGGATCTCGGGTTGAAAAATGTGAAGGTGGAAGCCAAACGGGTCGAAGCGGTGGAACACGAAGCTTTCGACATGATCAGCTCCCGGGCTGTGACAAATACGAAGTTGCTGCTCGACCTCACTTCCCGTATCAGCGATGCACATACGGAATACCTTTTTTACAAAGGAAGCCGTGTGTTTGATGAAGTGGCGCAGGTGGAAGGTCAAATGAGTTATGATATAATACAAAAAGACCAGAGAAACTATCTCTATATAAAGAAAGAAATATGATTTTAAAATTACTTATTTTTGCGATAGTCGCTGTAATGATCTATCGGTTTTTCGGTGGACAATTGCCGAGTATGCCCAAAGCAAAGAGCAAAGAACAGAAAAAAATTGAGGAAGATACACTGGTTGAGTGCAGTAAATGCGGTACCTATGTAACGACAAAAGAGAGCACGATAATCCATGGCAAATACTATTGTGATGAGTGTGCCGGCAAACTATAATAATTCAGTGTAAAAGGAATCGATATGATCATTATTGGACATCCGTGGGTGGCAAGTAAACGTTTCTGTAAAGTTTTTTGCCGTGAAGATATTGCGAACAGCAAAGCGGATGATATTGTGCTTCTTGAACCTTTGGTCGATGCGGTAGAACTTGCACAGTACTGTCAGCAGAACAATATTGCATATGCCATTACTGTCAACAGTCTCAAGGAGGCTCTTTTTTCCAATGCTCTGGGGGCAGACTATATCATCTGTACGGAAGAAGAAGCATTGCTGATACAGCCGATCGCACAGGAATATCTGTTTGACAGTAAAGTGCTTGTGCTCATTCATGATGAAAAAGAGATAGTGAAGATCGCCCGTTCAGGGGTAGACGGTGTACTTTTTGTTGAAGCTATCTGCTGATTTGACAGAATCACTATGAAAGAATTTTCACGTTACAGGATCACCTATACCATTATTGCAGTCAACAGTGTAATATACCTTTTTTCTGCACTGCTGAGCGGCAGTATTGCCGATATGAATATGCAGGTACTTGTCGACATGGGAGCGCTTTATGGCCCGCTCACTGTACTCAGGGGAGAATGGTGGCGGCTTTTTACTGCCATGTTCCTGCACGGCGGTATGACGCATATACTGATGAATATGGTTTCACTTTATATTATTGGCCGGGGTATGGAAATGTATTTCGATACAAAATCCTACCTGGCTGTTTACTTCTTTTCGGGGCTTATAGGCGGCCTGGCATCACTGTATGTACATCCTGAAAGTGTAGGCATAGGGGCCTCTGGCGCTATTTTTGGTGTATTTGGTGCGCTGGCAGGATTTTTTATTGCTCACCGAAAGCATCTTGGGGAGCATACCCGTACATTCATGAAAGAATTTACAGTGATCGTTCTTCTGAACCTGGTGATCGGGTTTTCCATGGCTTCGGTAGATGTCAGTGCCCATATCGGAGGCTTGACGGTCGGGTTCATAGGCGGTTTCATGCTTTCCAAAAACCCCAAGTTTATTTGGCTCTACAGCGGTATGATGGTACTGCTTATGCTGGCAGTGATGGCTTACCTGCCTCATATGTATGTACAAAAATACTATTAGCCTGCCGAAGCACACAGAGAAATCGGTATTTTTATAAAAGAAGACGTATTTCTAAAAAGGCAGATATATTTTGTCTGTCAACTCTTTGTATTCTTCCCTGGCATCGGAATCGATGGTGATGCCCCCGCCGCTTTTATAAAAGAGGTGTTCCCCTTCTTTTTCCATATAGCGTATCATAACACTGGAGCGCAGGGCATTGCCGTCAAAAATGCCAAAGATGCCAGTATAGAATGTACGGTCATAGTTTTCTATACGGTCTATGATGGAAGCAGTGCTTTTTTTAGGTGTACCGGTAATGGAACCGGCGGGAGTAAGGGCATCGAGTATTTCACCGAGCTTCCCATGCCATGTCCCGGGCAGTTTGGCTGTGATCTGAGAACTGACTTGCAGCAGCTCTTTCTGTCCGGCTCTGATTTTGTCGGTATAGCGAAATTTTTCAACTTTGACATCTGTACCGACAATGCCAAGGTCATTACGCATAAGATCAACGATCATAACATGTTCCGCCATCTCTTTTTCATTTGAAAGTATGCGTGCTTCAGCATGGGGAATATTGGCATCAATGGTACCCTTCATCGGGTAGGTAGAGATAGTGTTCCCTTCTATTCTGACGAACATTTCAGGTGAAAAACAGATAAATTCATTTTTAAAATAGAGTTTGAATTTTGCCCTGGCATAGGTAAATATCTCTTTGAGGGAAAGGTTGCTTTCTACGGCTGTACGGAATGTCAGGTTCAGAAGATAGGTATTGCCGGAGCGTATCTCTTCCATGATCTGTTCCATTGCTTTTCTGTACGTTTCAAAAGCGACGGGTGATGTGGAAAAAGTGTAGTTCCTGTCTCTTTTTTTTACCGGATAGTTACGCCACGCTTCAAGTTTGTAGAAGATGTCATTATCAAGCCGGTCCAACGGCTGGGCGAATATTTTTTTTTTGTCATAGGAGATGATGAAGAGGAATGGCGTTCTGGCTTGGCCTAATTTATTTATTTGTTCAAAGCCCTCCTCTTTTGTGAACCAAGACATCTGTTTCCTTGCAGGTCGGGGTGTTAATGACTGCTGTCAAGCAGCAGTAATTTTAAAATAGCCATTCTCATATAGACACCGTTCCTGACCTGTTCGAGTACTTTGCACCGGGGATCGTCAAGCATTTCGTCAGAAATATCTATGTTGCGCATGACCGGTCCGGGGTGGAGTATGAGAATATTTCGCTCTTTGAGACGCTCTTTTGTAATGCAGTAGTGTTTGGCATATTCTGCATAGTCGTCAAACAGGGGAGAGGCATGGCGTTCGAGCTGTGCACGAAGGCTCATGATGACATCTACCCGGTCAAGGACATCTTCAAGGTGCTCATACTGCGGCAGATCACTTTGGGGCATAAAGGGTTCCGGGGCTACGAGCAATACGTTCATCCCCATACGTGTCAGCAGACGGATACCGGAACTGGCGACTCTGGAGGAGACGATATCGCCGACGATGGCGATCGTTTTATTTTTTATCTGGCCATTAAAGTGTTCGGTAAGCGTAAAAAGATCAAGCAGTGCCTGTGTCGGATGGGCATAATTTCCCGCACCTGCATTGATGACGGAAGTCATTTGCATTTGGGCAAGCTGCTGCGGTGCATCATTGTCCGTATGTCTGATGATGACCCCGTCAGGTTCCATGGCACAGAGGTTGGCGAATGTATCTTCAAGCGACTCCCCTTTTTTGGTCGAACTTCTGCTGGGGTCAAGATGTACTATCGCTGCACCAAGCCGCTTTGCAGCTACTTCAAAGGAGCTCCTTGTACGTGTCGATGCTTCAAAAAAAAGGGTAATGAGCAGTTTATCCCTCAAAAGCTGGGGAGGACGCTGTGCCTTGAATGTTCTGGCATCATGAAGCAGCTGTGCTATTTGAATATCTGAAAAATCGGTTGTATCTACCAAGTGTTGCATGGGTATCCTCTATGGGGTGTGACGTGTTGCATCCCGGATGATGCATTCAAGATCATTGTCTTGTGCCTATTCCGAATTCATATTATATCGGATTGACAGTAAAAGAAGCGGCAAAATCTCCGAGTCCTTCTTCGACACTCCACCACTCCGGGAAAATGGCATCATAGTAGGGCTGTGTGACTTTGGCAAAATCCTCTTTGTCTTCATAGAGGTTGACACACCAGTCAAAACCGATATCGAATGACCGAAGCGCCATCATGGAAAGCAGTGTATCATTGATGCATCCCAGACGGCTGGGCGTAACGAGCAGTGCAGGGCAGTCAAGTTCTTTGATGAAGTGGAGCATCAGATATTCTTTGGTGATCGGTACCATAAGACCGCCTGCACCTTCTATAAGCAGGATGTCGCACAGCCCGGAAAGTGCTTTATGTTTTTCGATGAGCATTTCAGGGGTGATACGTTTGTTTTCATCGGCGCAGAAAGGGGCAGCGGGGAGTTCGAACGTATACGCTGTAATATCTGCGGGTGTAAGTTCTTTAAATGCGTTGTTGACCTTCCGGCAGGCTTCAAGAAGGACAGCGGCATCTGCGGGTATGTCTGTCACACCGGTTTCAATAGGTTTGTAGACACCGACACTGTATCCCTGTGCCGCCAGTGTTTCAATAAGTTTGAGGGTTGTGCGGGTTTTGCCTATATTGGTACCCGTAGCCGTAATGAAAAGCGATGACACTTGAAAATCTCCAAATTTTATGTATAATATAACAGTAAAAAACATAATTGATAAGGAATCTTAACACAATATGCCAAAGTTTGAAGAAGAATTTGAAACAGCACTGGAGTTGGACGAGCCAAGAATGTTCAGGGTATTGCTGCACAATGACGATTATACCAGTATGGATTTTGTGGTGGAAATACTCACAGGCATTTTCCATAAAACACCTGAAGAAGCTGTTCAGATCATGCTGCAGGTGCATGAAAAGGGCAAAGCGGTATGCGGTATCTACAGCTTTGAGATCGCACAGACAAAAGTGGAACAGGTCAAACAGCTTGCAAAAAAGAATGAATTTCCCCTTTTGGCGACAATTGAAGAAGATGCATAAAGGAAAAACAAGATGATCAGTATTGCACTCAATGATGTATTTAAAAATGCAGTGAAATATGCCAAAGAAAACAGGCATGAATACCTGACGGTGGAACACGTGTTCCTCTCTGTGGTCAGAAGTGAAGAGGGACAGGCAATATTTTCTATGCTCGATGCAGATACAACAATGCTTGAAGACGGGATCGTGGAGCATATCCAAAAAACCATCCCCTCCCTTAAAGAGGCAGTAGAACCTTTTGAAACCGTAGCGCTTTCGCGCGCCATTAACGATATGATGACACATATCCATTCTGCAGGGCGTACAGAAGCAAGTATCGGCGATATGATCGCGGCGATCTTTATGCAAGAACATTCCTATGCTGTGTACCTGATGAAAAAAGAGGGGATCTCACGTGTGGATGTCCTTGAAGTCATAAGCCACAGCCATGAAGAGATAGCAACAGAAGCCGAGAAACCGAAAAAAGAGGAAACGGTACTCGAACAGTTCACCATTGAACTGGTAGCTTTGGCCGGGACCGGAAAGATAGACCCTGTGGTCGGACGTACCGATGAGATAGAACGTGTCATGCAGACACTTTGCCGCCGAAAGAAGAACAACCCGCTTCTTGTAGGGGAGCCGGGTGTCGGAAAAACAGCTATTGCAGAAGGTCTGGCTCTGAAAATTTCCGAAGGAGAAGTCCCCGAAGTACTGAAAAATGCCAAAGTTTTCGCTTTGGATATGGGTGCGCTGATCGCAGGAACGAAATACCGCGGTGATTTTGAAAAACGTCTTAAGGGAATCATTAAAGAACTGAGCGGCATGGATGATGCGATTCTTTTTATCGATGAGATACATACAATGGTCGGAGCGGGGGCAACAAGCGGCGGAAGCATGGATGCTTCCAATCTGCTCAAACCGGCACTGGCAAGAGGTGATCTCAAGTGTATTGGTGCCACGACCTATCAGGAGTTCAGAAACTTTTTTGACAAAGACAAGGCATTGAGCCGCCGTTTTGCAAAGATCGATGTGGAAGAACCGAGTATTGCTGATACCTTTACCATCCTCAAAGGGATACAGCATAAATATGAAGCATACCACAATATCGAGTTTACCGATGCTGCATTGCAGTCGGCGATTGACCTTTCGGTGAAATACCTGCATGACCGGTTTTTACCGGATAAAGCGATGGATATCATCGATGAAGTGGGTGCCCATTTTATGCTTCGGGGGAAAGAGGGTGTAACGGTTAAACCCAAAGACATTGAGGCGAGTGTGGCAAAGATGATGAAACTTCCTTCCACGGTGATAGGGACAGATGATACAAAGAAACTCAAAACACTGCAAAAAGACTTGGCGGCACATATTATCGGGCAGGATCAGGCGATTGAAGAACTCGCTACCGCAATCAAACGTTCCTATGCCGGACTGAATGCACCGGACAGACCAATAGGTTCTTTTCTGTTTGTAGGTCCTACCGGGGTAGGGAAAACCGCTTTGGCGACGCAGCTGGCAGAAACACTGCATGTTCATTTCGAGCGTCTTGATATGAGTGAATACATGGAAGCACATACCATTAGCCGTCTGGTTGGTGCCCCTCCGGGTTATGTAGGATATGAACAGGGCGGATTATTGACAGAAATGATCAAGAAACATCCGCATACTGTATTGCTGCTTGATGAAATAGAAAAGGCGCATCCGGACATCATGAATATTCTGCTTCAGGTAATGGACGGTGCCAAGCTGACGGACAATAACGGCGTAGTGAGTGATTTCAAGAATGTTATTCTTATCATGACTTCCAACATAGGGACCAAAGAAGCCAATGTTATGGGATTCAACAAAGACACTTCCATGAAAACGGACAAGGCACTCAAAGCCTTTTTTGCGCCTGAATTCATGAACCGTCTGAGTGCGGTGGTAGAATTCAATACGCTTGACCTGAAAACGCTTGTTTCCATTGCAGAGGTAGAAGTTGGCAAGCTCAATCTTTTGCTGAAACCTAAAAAAATAAGGGTAAAAGTCAGCAAAAAAGCCAAAGAATATCTTGCCAAAGAAGGATATGACGAGCGTTACGGTGCAAGGCATATTGCCCGTGTCATCGATGAAAAGATCAAAGAGGCACTGACCGAAGAGATCCTTTTTGGAAAATTGAAAAAAGGCGGTCTGGTCAAGGTCGGCTTTAAAAACGGGAAACTCAGCTTTGTGTTTGGAGCGTAACATGTTTCAAACCGTAAGATGCTGTCGGGAGACAGCACCCTACGTGGTGCTGGACCGGCACTTGTCATCATCAATCCTCAATTCTCCATCCTCCATCCAAAAATCCCTGGAGGATTTTTGATATGGCTTCCATGTTCGATGAGGAGGAATACCTGATCCCTCCATTGAGTCACTACTCGTACAGTTTCCCCAACCCGCGCTATGCATCCGATGAGGGTCTTTTGGCCTATGGCGGGGACCTCTCTTCTTCCCGCCTTCTGACCGCTTACAAAAAAGGTATTTTTCCCTGGTATAACGAGGGTGATCCTATATTGTGGTGGTCACCTGACCCCCGTCTGTTGCTTTATCCCGGAAAATTCAAAGTGCGAAAATCTTTCAGGCGGGTACTGCGGAGCGGAAAATACAAGGTAAAATTCGATCATGCTTTTGCAAAAGTAATACGTTACTGTGCCACTGTGCCCAGAGAAGGACAGGGCGGATCGTGGATCGTTCCCGATATGCAGGAAGCCTATATACGCTTGCATGAGGAAGGATTTGCGCACAGTGTCGAGGTGTACAGGGAAGAAGAACTTGTCGGCGGACTTTACGGCCTTGCTATGGGAAAAGTTTTTTTTGGAGAATCAATGTTCTCTTTGGCTTCAGATGCATCCAAAGTGGCTTTCAAAGCACTAAGTGATGTTTTAGGCGCTAAAGGCTATGATTTTATAGATTGCCAGATGAAAACAGATCATATGGTCGGTCTGGGTGCTGAAGTTGTTCCGCGGGACAGATATCTCGATGAACTTGAAGCGGCACTGCAGAAACCGAGTGATCTGGGCAGCTGGCAGCATTTTACATGGAATTATAAGGAAGAGGAATGGTAGACAGAGAATTGAAGTTCTCATTATGGCTGGATTTTGTGGAAAGAGAATTTCTTAAAAATGATTTTTCAAAATTGATAGATGAAGGGATTATTAACGGTGCGACGAGCAACCCTTCTATTTTTGCTTCGGCAATCACAACATCTCCGGCCTATAGAGAACAGTTGGCATCCCTTCAAGGCAAAAGTGCCAAAGAAAAGTATGAAGCACTGGCGATAGAAGATATCCGTACGGCAGCCCAGGCATTGAGACATGCCTACGATACTGCCAATGACGGATATATTTCCATAGAGGTCGATCCTTTCCTTTCCAATGATACCAAGGGAACGATAGAAGAAGGGAAAAGGCTTTTCCGTGCGATCGGTGAGCCGAATGTGATGATAAAAGTACCGGCGACCAATGCCGGATATGAAGCCATGAGAGAGCTGCTTTCTATGGGGATATCTGTCAATGCCACCCTGATCTTTTCTCCCGAGCAGGCCAGACGCTGTCTAAAGTTTATGACAGCAGGTCTGCATGAATATGATGCAACAGGCGGCGGAAAGGTCAATGCGGTCATTTCTGTATTTGTCAGCCGCTTTGACAGACTGCTCGATGCCGATCTCGCCGAAGAGGGAATGGATGTGGCCAAAACGGGTATTTACAATGCGGCAAAGATTTACAATATTATTGAAAAGAACTATACACCGAACATTCGAACGCTTTTTGCCAGTACAGGTGTAAAGGGGGATAATTTGCCGGCAGATTACTATATCAGAGAGCTTTTGGCACCGCACTCTGTCAATACGGCACCGCTCGGAACGATCGAAGCCTATCTTGCCAAAAAAGCGACCGCACCGAAGCTGCCTCTGGAAGATGCCGAGATCAACGGCTACTTTACCAAGCTGAAAGATTGCGGTTTTGATATGCAGGCAGTGTATGATTCTTTGCTGAAAGACGGCCTTGAAGCGTTTGAAAAAGCGTTTCAGGACATGTTGAAGAGTATCGAATAACATCAATTGGGAGAAACAGCATAATGGAAGAGAAACTTAAACTTTATCTCAGAACACTGATCAGCAATGAAGGGAGTGACCTTCACATTAAAGCTTCTTCCCAGATAAGAGTACGTATTCACGGTGTCCTGAAAGTATTGGGGAAAGACACTTTGACTGCCGACATGGTAGATGAAATGGTTCGGGAGATCACAACGGAAGGGCAATATGAGAGACTGGTCAATGACAGAACACTGGATTTCAGTTACAAACTGGGAGAAGACCATCGCTTTCGTGTGAACATTTTCTACCAGATGGACGGTCTGAGTGCTGTGTTTCGTTTGATTCCGGTAAAAATCCTTTCTCTCGATGAACTCAAACTTCCCGAAGTGATC
Source organism: Sulfurovum sp. (assembly GCF_015493435.1). GTDB lineage: Bacteria > Campylobacterota > Campylobacteria > Campylobacterales > Sulfurovaceae > Sulfurovum. Next base: position 57,381 of record NZ_WGDD01000057.1, on the reverse strand, counting down.
AAAACGTTTACAACGATACAGCGTGGTCTTGTATTGGTAACAGGCGTGACCGGTTCGGGCAAATCAACGACCCTCGCCGCTATTCTTGACAAGATAAACAATGAAACAAAAAAGCATGTTATTACGATTGAAGACCCGATAGAATTTGTACACAGGGACAAGGGCTGTCTGATCAACCAGAGAAGTGTGGGGCAGGATACCCACTCTTTCTCCGATGCGCTCAGAGCTGCACTGAGAGAAGACCCTGATATTATACTCGTGGGGGAAATGCGGGACCTTGAAACCATCGATATTGCTTTGCATGCAGCCAATACCGGTCACCTTGTTTTCTCGACACTGCATACACTGGATGCCAAAGAAACGATCGACAGAATTGTCGGTATGTTCAGCAATGAAGAGCAGAACCGTATCAGAATGTCATTGGCATCGGTACTTGAAGGCGTTATCTCCCAGAGACTTATTCCTACCAAACGCGGCGGAAGGATAGCCGGGATCGAAATCCTGAAAAAGACAGCAAGGATCGAACAGCTTATCGCAGAAAACAGAGACGCAGAGATTCCGGATGCACTGTTTGACGGGAAGGAGATCTATGGAACACAAACGTTTGACCAGGCACTCCTCGATCTCATTAAAAAAGGTGAGATCAGCAATGAAGTGGCACTGGAATATGCCACAAATCCGGCAGACTTGAAACTGAAAATGCAGGGGGTGGGAAAAGGTGCAATTGTAGATGACAATGCAGCCCGGCAAAATGATGAATATTTTGATTTCAAATCCGAAGAAGAGTAATCACAGTTTTTCTTAAAATTATTTCGATATAATCCGTTTCTATTTTAATTTAAGGACAAAACATGTTAGAAGGTATCGTTAGAGAGAGTATCGGAAAGACTACTGCAAAGAAGCTTAGAAGAGATGGTTATCTGACTGCAAATCTTTACGCAAACGGCGTAGAGAACATTCAAGCTGCATTTAAACGCGGTGAATTTATGAGAGCAGTCAGAAATAAGGAGAACCTTGCATTTCCCGTAAAGGTCGGTGATAAAGAATTGGATGTTGTGATCCAGGAATATCAACTGCACCCTGTTCACGGAGAAGTGGTACACGTAGACCTTAGAGTAACCGTTCCCGGGCAGGTGACAGATTTTCTTGTACCGGTTGTCACACACGGAACACCGGTAGGTTTGAAGAACAAAGGTGTACTGGTTATGTCTAAAAGAAGAGTGAAAGTAAGAGGGGCTATTGAAAATATGCCTGCGAAATTTGACTTGGATGTTGAGCCGCTCAACAGAGACGACTCTATCCTCATAAGAGATATCGAAGTTCCGTCTGACTGCAAAATGATGGACAGACCGGACGTTGCCGTATGCGGTGTCATTAAATCCAAATAATGAAAGTATCGTCGTGACACTCTTCGTAGGTCTGGGGAATCCGGGATCGAAATACGAAGAGACACGGCACAATATCGGCTTCAGGGTCATCGATAAACTCGTCGATGAGCTTGGCGCCAGAGACATCTCCAAAAATGCCTTTGAAGGCACACTTTACCGTACTGCTAATACTTTTTTTTTAAAACCTGCTACTTTTATGAACCTTTCGGGGAAGTCTGTTGAGATCGTCAAACAGTTTTTCAAGATAGAGCTAGAAGATATTATCGTGATCCATGATGACATCGATCTGCCGTTCGGTGCTGTACGTTTCAAAAAAGGCGGCGGACACGGCGGACATAACGGTTTGCGTTCCCTGGATACGCACATAGGCAAAGACTATATTCGTGTACGTGTCGGAGTAGGCAAGCCCGAATATAAGTCACAGGTTGCAGACTATGTACTGCACCCTTTCAGTGCAGAAGAGAACCTGCATTTGACAAAACTCATCGAACATGTGGTGCAGGCATGCAAAGCACTGCTGTCGGAAGAGCTTAATACAGTCAAATCGAAATACAGCCTGAAGTCCATAGAAGGACTGGGGTAATATGTCGTTATTTTACCCTTCTTTGCATTTTCGCTATTTGGCAAAACACTATATCAACAATCTTTTGGCGATTCTCTTCGGCCTCTCTTTCGCTTTTGCAGCGATTGACTATTTTCAGTATGCACAGGAGCTGAATACTTCTTCCAACTATAAAATACTTTATATTTTCTATATGTGGCAGGAAGCATTGGGTATGCTGTATCCTCTGGCGATCGTTTTTGCTGTGATCATGACCAAACTGGCACTTGTCAAAAACAATACCATGGGAGCATTGCATGCATTCGGCTACACTAAAAAAAGACTTTTTCTTCCCATTTTTGTTGTAGCATCTCTGACCTATGCACTTTTTCTTTATTTGCATACAACAGATTTTTCCTATGCAAAAGACAAAGCGAATATGCTTTTGGATAACCAGGTCCATGCCTATAATGTCAATGATATGTTTTTTAAATATAACGATACTTTCGTTTACATTAAAAAACTTGATCCGGTGAAAAAAAAGATCGAAGGGATCACTATTTTCAAAGTTTCCGGCAACCAGGTCCGCTATACGATCAGTGCCCCGGTAGCCGTTTTTCATTCAGATGAGTGGATCGCACAGGATGCAACAGTTAAAACCCATATCTATAAAAAAGGCAAACTGATTCGCTACAGTGTGGACAGGAAAGAACGTATTGCTACGCTGCACGGATATAAACCCAAGATCATCGAATCTCTTTATGAAGGGAAAGCCCTGAATATCATCGATGCCTACAATACATGGAAACTGCTTCGGAAACAAAATCTCAATTCAGACAAGATCCGTGCAGCGATCTATGACAAAGCTATTGTCCCGCTCTTTGCCCTTGCCTTGCTCATCATTTTGTTTTTTAAACTTCCTTTCCATGCCAGAATGATGAATTTAGGAGGGGTTGTCGCACTCTCTCTTGGGGCTACCTTTCTGGTATGGGGGATCCTTTTTGGACTGGAGCAGATCGGTGCGAACGGGGTACTTGTTCCCGAACTGACAGCCATTGCTCCCATCGTTATTTTATGGATCTTCGCTATCTATGTCTTTTTTACCGATGAACGAAAAATCACCTGAGTGATATTTTTTTAAGAGATTTTCATAGAAAATAAACCGCTTTTGGGGAAGCATGCAAAACAGTATGCCAACAGTGTATTTGCGTTGCTTGCAGCCTTGTACAGAACACTGTATTGAAAGCGGCTATCTCTCTCTTAGCGACTTTTAGATAAAATCACCTGAAAATACTGTATGGGTTTTTTTTGCTATTCCCATATAAATTACAAATGAAAACAGAAAGAGAATGGAATGGATATTGATTATAAAGCATTGGCACAGAAGTACGGCACGCCACTCTATGTATATGATTTTGACTATATCGGAAATCGGTACAGTACACTGAAAGAGGCCTTTGCCGGAAAAAAATCACTGATCAACTACGCGGTAAAAGCAAACTCGAATTTATCGGTCATTGCCCATTTGGCACAGCTTGGTGCAGGAGCGGACTGTGTGAGTATCGGAGAAGTGAGACGTGCATTGGATGCGGGCATAGATAAATACAAAATCGTTTTTTCGGGTGTAGGCAAACGTGATGACGAGATACGCGAAGCACTGCAAAAAGATATTCTGCTGTTGAACCTTGAGAGCGAGGCAGAGATGAAACGTGTCGAAACCGTAGCCAAAGAGCTTGGCCGGGAAGCACGTATTTCCATCCGTGTCAATCCGAATATCGACCCGCAGACCCATCCGTATATTTCAACCGGTTTGCATGAAAACAAGTTCGGTGTCGAGATCGATATGGCAAAACGGATGTATATCTACGCGAACAAATCCGAATATCTCAATCCGGTTGGCATCCATTTTCATATCGGTTCTCAGCTGACCAAGCTCGAACCCATCAAAGAAGCAGCGGTGATCGTCGCTGATCTGGTACGTTCGCTCAAAGCGATCAAGATCGATATCAAATTCTTTGATGTCGGCGGCGGGATTGGTGTGGTTTACAGTGATGAGGTGACGATCCCTGTGCGTGACTATGCCGAAACGATCTTTGAGGCGACCAAAGGGCTTGATGTGACTCTGCTGTGTGAACCGGGCCGTTATATGGTGGCCAATGCCGGAGCATTTTTTACCAGTGTATTGTATGAAAAAGTGAATGACGGCAAACGGTTTGTGATTGTGGATGGCGGGATGAATGATCTTATCCGTCCGAGTCTCTACAATGCCTATCACAAGATCGATGCCGTAATGGTCGAGGGAGAAAAAACGCTCGCAGATGTTGTCGGGCCTGTATGTGAAAGCGGTGACTTCTTCGGGAAAAACGTACCGCTTCCGCCGCTGAAGCACAATGACCTTATTGTGGTACATTCGGCGGGTGCCTACGGGTTTACCATGGCCAGCAACTACAATACCCGTCCCAAACCGGCAGAAGTTGCCCTGGAAGCGGGGAATGACAGACTGATCAGGAGACGTGAAACATATGAAGACCAGATACGTCTGGAGAAAGAGTTCCTACAGCGGAACGCATAAGTAAAAAGGGAGAATGAATGGCCTTGGACGAACTCAGAAAAAAGATCGACAAAATCGATGATACGCTGTTGGCGCTATATAATGAGCGAATGGATCTGGTACATCAGGTAGGCGAACTGAAAAATACCACCGGCGCTCCCATTTATCGGCCTGAACGCGAACAGGCAATTCTGAACCGCCTTAAAGCACAAAACAACGGTAAACTGACGAATGGCGCGATAGATGCTCTTTTTTTGGAAATGTTTGCAGTGGCCAGAAACCTTGAACTACCCGAAGCAGTTGCTTTTCTCGGTCCTGAAGCAAGTTTTACCCATCAGGCTGCGGAGAGCAAGTTCGGTGCCCTGAGTACCTATCTTCCCATCAGCTCCATTCCCGGTGTTTTCAGAGAAGTGAGCAAAGGAACGGCAAAATTTGGTGTGATCCCCATTGAGAACAGTTCCAACGGGATCGTTACGGATACGATCAACTGTCTGGATGCCTATGATCTGAAGATCATTGCGGAAGTAGTAATCGATGTGCATCTCTGCTTTGCCACTTTGAATGAAGATATTAAAAATATCAAAAAGATTTATTCCAAAGATATCGCTTTTGGCCAGTGCCGGAAATTTCTTCAGGATCTCGGACTTGACGAGATAGAACATGTACCGGTCGAATCGACAGCAAAAGCGGCGAAGCTTGCAGCGGCAGATGAAACCACAGCGGCACTCTGTCCTTCCGTGGCGGCCAAAATGTATACACTTCCGATTCTGTTCGAGAATATAGAAGACGATACGAATAACCGGACACGTTTTTTTGTGGTATCCAATTTTGAAAATCAGCCTTCCGGAGAGGATAAGACATCCATTTTGGTCAAGCTTGCCAATAAGCCGGGGGCTTTGGTTGATTTTCTGAATGATTTTGAAAAAGCCAAAGTGAATCTGACAAAGATAAAATCACATATTGTAGAGGGAAAATCAGTATTCTTCCTGGAGTTCAACGGACATAAGGATGACAAAGATATCGCTGAAATACTGAAAAAACACGAAGATGAGATTAAAGTACTCGGATCTTATGTCAAAGAACGGGACGATATTTAAAAGAAGTCCAACGCAGGGTGGGGCTATCCCACCAAAAAGGAATAAAAAGTGAAATTCAACAAAGTTTTGGAAACGATTCGAACCTATGAAGCGGGCAAACCCATTGAACTGGTCGTACGCGAATTCGGGATCGATGCAAAAGATGTCGTTAAGCTTGCCTCCAATGAAAATCCGATCGGGACCAATCCTGCAATAGCCAAAGTCATACGATCCAATGCGGATATCGCGCACCTTTATCCGGATGACAGTATGTTTGAACTCAAAGCGGCATTGGGGGCCAAATTTTCTGTCGGAGAGAAGAATATCATCATTGGTGCAGGATCCGATCAGGTACTTGAATTTATTTCAAGGGCACTGTTGAACGAAGAGACTTCCATACTGATGTCCGCTGTCACTTTCGCTATGTATGAAATCTATGCCAGACAGATGGGGGCGCAGGTCATACGTACGAAAAGCTGGGAACACAAGTATGATGAGTTTATAGAAGCCTATGAAGAACATAAACCTAAAATCATTTATATCTGTACCCCGAACAATCCGACAGGGGATGCGACCGAGCGGGAAGAAGTATTGAAGATCATCGAGGCAGTAGATCAGGACACGCTGGTTGTTGTTGATGGTGCCTATATGGAATATGCCGCTGCAAAAGATGCAAAATATGCCATCACACCGAAGGATCTTCTGGGTTATGAGAATGTGATCTATCTCGGTACCTTTTCCAAAGCGCACGGACTTGGCGGTATGCGTGTGGGGTACGGTATCGCACCCGCGGGGCTTATCGGGGAGTTGTACAAAATGAGACCGCCTTTTAATATTACCACCTTATCGCTCTGTGTTGCCATTGAAGCCTGTAAAGACAATACGTTCGTAGAAAAGTCTATCGCTTTGCATCAGGAACAGATAAAACGTTATGAAGTATTTGCCAAAGAACACGGTTTTGCCTATATTGACAGTTATACGAATTTTATCACGTATCTTTTCGATGACCGTATGGATTCGACCGAAATTGCAGATGCCCTGCTCAGAAGAGGAGTCATTATACGCAATCTGGCGTCTTACGGAATGAATGCACTGCGTATCACAATCGGTACTGAAGCCCAGAATAATATTTTCTTCAAACATTTTTCAGAGGTTATTTCTTGAAAAAAGTCGAAGTGGTACGATCAAAAGAAGTAGAGGTCAAACCGCTTGACCTGAGTGCTTTTACCGAAGAGCGCGCACAATCCGGAGCGGTAAGGACGGTGAGTAAAAAAGAGATAAGAGAAATAGCGGAAGGATTGGGTCTGCCTTATGATGACACGCAGATCGCTTTCGCCAAGAAACTTCTAAATGCATATATTAAAAAAGAGGCAGTATGACCGATATCAGCACATACAGTTCGGAAGAACTCAACGCCCTGGCTGAAAAGATCAGGAAAAAGATCCTTGCTACAGTCAGTAAAACCGGCGGACATCTCAGTTCGACGATGGGTGCAGTAGATCTGATTGTTGCGATGCACAAAGTATTTGATGTCAGAAAAGATCCTTTTATCTTTGATGTGAGCCATCAGGCGTATGCACACAAACTTTTGACCGGCAGATGGGAAAAATTCGATACATTGAGAAAGTTTGGCGGAATCTGCGGCTATACAAAACCCCAAGAATCAGAATATGACTATTATGTAGCCGGCCACAGTTCAACTTCTATCTCTCTGGCGGTCGGGGCTGCTAAAGCGATTGCGCTCAAAGGAGAAGACCGTATTCCCGTAGCTTTCATCGGAGACGGGAGTATGAGTGCAGGAATGGTTTATGAAGCACTCAATGAACTGGGTGACAGAAAATATCCCGTTGTGATCATTCTCAATGACAATGAAATGAGTATCGCCAAGCCTATCGGTGCAATTTCCAAACTCCTCTCCCAGACGATGGCGGGTTCTTTCTATCAGAAGTTCAAAGGAAAAGTAGAAAAAATGCTGGATCATTTTCCTGATAGTGCAAGTTACATGGCCAAACGTTTTGAAGATTCTTTTAAACTCATTACACCGGGTATTCTGTTTGAGGAGATGGGTATAGAATATATCGGACCGGTGGACGGACATAATATTGACTCTTTGATAGAGACGATGGAAGTAGCAAAAACACTGGGGAAACCTGTGATCATTCATGCCCAGACCACCAAAGGAAAAGGGTATGAAATTGCCGAGGGGACCAAAGAACACTGGCATGGTGTCAGTGCTTTTGACCTTGAAACAGGGGTATCTGAAAAGAAGGCCGGGCCCAAAACCGCTACAGCAGTCTTTTCGGAAACACTGGTGAAAATGGCAGAGGAAGATGAGAAAATAGTAGGTGTGACAGCGGCTATGCCAAGTGGAACGGGAATGAGTGCCGTAATGGAAAAATACCCGGAACGTTTCTGGGACGTTGCCATAGCGGAACAGCATGCCGTCACTTCGATGGGCCCATTGGCAAAAGAAGGGTTCAAGCCTTTTTGTACTATATATTCTACATTCCTGCAAAGAGGATATGATCAGGTGATCCATGATATTGCACTCATGGATCTGGGTGTGGCTTTTGCGCTCGATCGTGCCGGGATCGTAGGGGAAGACGGTGAGACTCATCAGGGAGTGTTCGACATATCGTATCTTCGGGCAATACCGAATATGACACTGTTCGCACCCTACAATGAGACAACAATGAAACTTTGTATGGCCTTTGCCAAAGAGTTTGACCATCCCTGTGCTTTCCGGTATCCAAGAGGCGCTTTTCTGGCAAATGACCGCAGTGACGAGCCTGCATTTGAACTGGGCAGATCCAACCTCCTTCAGGAAGGGGAAGAAATGCTTTTGATCGGGTACGGAAACGGTGTAGGCAGGGCACTGAAGGTAGCTGAACTGCTTGAGAAAACCCCTGCGGTACTTGACCTTCGCTTTGTCAAGCCTCTGGATGAAGAGATGCTGGAAGCCCTGGGAAAACAGTATAAACAATGGTATATTTTCTCCGATTCTGTAAAACAGGGCGGTGTGGGGTCTGCGATTCTTGAACTTTTGAGCCGGAAACAGATGCAGGATATAGTATTAACCTCTTTTGAGTATGATGATATGTTTATCACCCACGGCAATACAAAGCTGGTGGAAGAAAGCCTGGGGCTTCTTCCTGAACAGTTGGCTGCACGGGTGAACCAAAAAAACAAAAAACAAAAATCATAACAGGGTGCGCAGCCGCGTACCGGTGCTGGATTTGAATAAATATCTGCTTGAGATGTTTATTGAAGTTCAGTGACAGTGGACGAACTTACATATTAAAGGAAATAAAAAATGGCTAACGAATACATTTTTACAAGTGAATCGGTAACCGAGGGTCACCCTGACAAAATGGCTGACCAGATCTCTGATGCGATCCTTGATTACATTATTGAGAGAGATCCGCATGCCAGAGTGGCATGTGAAACGTTACTGAGCAATGGTTTTTGTGTTATTGCGGGTGAACTGAAAACGATCGCCTATGCACCAATGCAGGAGATTGCGCGAGAAGTTGTCAGGGAGATCGGCTATACCGATGCGGCTTATGGATTTGACTACAGAAGTGCCGGTGTGCTCAACGGTATTGGAGAACAGTCTCCGGACATTAACCAGGGGGTTGATCAGGAGAGTGGTGAGATAGGTGCAGGAGACCAGGGACTGATGTTCGGATATGCTTGCAAAGAGACCAGAGAATTGATGCCTCTGCCCATTTCTTTGGCACATCATATTACTTCAAAACTGGCAGAAGTCCGCAAAAACGGTACCGTACCTTTTTTGCGTCCGGACGGAAAAGCACAGGTGTCTGTCAAGTATATCGATGGAAATCCCGTAGCGGTGGATACGATCGTTGTTTCAACACAGCATCATGAAACCGTTTCACTTGAACAGGTACAAAAAGCAGTCAGAGAAGAAGTCATTGACCCTGTACTGGCACACTATGATATTGATATGACAGATATCACGTACCATATCAATCCGACTGGCCGATTTGTCATCGGCGGACCTCAGGGAGATGCGGGACTGACCGGAAGGAAGATCATTGTTGATACCTACGGGGGAAGCTGTCCTCACGGCGGAGGAGCATTTTCGGGGAAAGATCCTACGAAAGTAGACCGTTCTGCCGCGTATGCTGCACGGTATGTAGCAAAGAACCTGGTAGCTGCCGGTGCCTGTGAGAAAGCGACACTTCAGGTGGCCTATGCCATCGGTGTGGCAAAGCCGGTTTCGATTTATGTCGATACACACGGCACGGCGAATGTGGAGGAAGAAAAGATCGTTGCCTGCGTTGAGGCACTTTTCGATCTTACTCCCAAAGGGATCATTGACTCTCTTGACTTGCTCAAACCCATTTACAAAAAAACGGCCGCTTATGGCCATTTTGGAAGAGAAGATATGGGATTCAGCTGGGAGAGAACAGACAAAACTGAAGAGATCAGGCAATTCCTCGGGCTGTAAATATAGTCATTATCAATTAGAGAAATCTTGCAGTGCGGGGTTTTGTTTTTAATTGAAAGAAATGAATCATTTGTCCTGAGATTAAAGGATTTCTTAAAAATCTTTTGATATAGTTTGACCATATTCAATTAAAGGAGTAACAAATGGCAGTAATTATTACAGATACTTGTATCAATTGTGCAGCTTGTATCGACGAATGTCCGGTAGAAGCGATCGTAGATGAGGATGATAACCCAACGGGTGAAGAGATTTACTATGTATACCCAGACAAATGTGTTGAGTGTGTAGGATATCATGATGTACCGGCATGTGCCGAAGCATGTCCGACAGAGGGATGTATCCAGTGGGATGATCCTGTAGAGGGAATGCCCGCTTCTGAGAACAGAGGTGCCAAAGGCGAGCCGGTCATCGAAGACTGATCTGTGCTTAGCTTCCTGCCGGCAGGATTTTCTGCCGGTATTCCACATGTATCTCTTGACACATTATTATCGGCTTCCCTTCAATGAAGTTCCGGACTCTTCAAAATTATCTTGTTTTAATAAAAATTTAATATATTTTTCAGTATAATCCCGCCCTAATACTTTGATAGCAGGTCTATAGAAGTAAATTATCGCTTAGGAATAAAGTATGGAACAGACATTATCAATCATTAAACCGGATGCAGTAGCAAAGAACGTAGTAGGACAGATCCTTTCGAGATTTGAGGCAGCCGGACTGAGAATCGCCGCAACAAAGAAAACAAGACTTTCACGTGTGGATGCGGAAGCATTTTATGCCATTCACGCCGAAAGACCTTTCTTTAAGGATCTTGTGGATTTTATGATCTCCGGACCGGTCGTTGTCACTGTGCTTGAGGGAGAAGATGCTATGGCGAAGAACAGAGAGCTTATGGGCGCAACAAACCCTGCAGAAGCAGCACCTGGTACGATAAGAGCAGACTTTGCAGACAGCATCGATGCCAATGCAGTTCACGGAAGTGATTCTGTTGAAAATGCAGAGATCGAGATCAATTTCTTCTTTGCACAAAGAGAAATATACTAATCAAGACGATTCTTGAAAATAGTTTTTGAGAAGGTCGGTTCAACCGCCAAACCTTTTGAGCTTGAAGTTCAGGGGATCAGAATGGCGGGAACGTTACAGAAAAGCGGTTATCATCGTGTATGCCTTGATGCACAGGTATCAGGAAAAATGGAGTTCGATTGCGACAGATGCGGCGTGACATACGCTGCCCCATCTGATTATGCACTCAAGCTTACACTGAGCGATATGGTTTCAGAAGATAAAGATGATTTGGATATAATTGAATTTTTAGATGGCGTAATTGACCTTACGTACATTCTCGAAAGTGAAATAAATGCCCTCAAAGGTACCTATCACTATTGCAGTACATGCAATGACAGTGAAGAGGAATTTGAGGTAGAATATTAATAATAAAATTTACATAAAGGATATACCATGGCAGTACCTAAGAGACGAGTGAGTCATACAAGATCAGCAAAAAGAAGAACACATTACAAATTGACACTTCCAATGCCTGTAAAAGACGCAGACGGAACATGGAGAATGCCTCACCACATGAACATGACAACCGGTGAGTACAAAACAACAAAAGCTTAATCTCCATGATTAAAATTGCAATTGATGCAATGGGTGGGGACTTTGGTCCCGAACCTATTATCGAAGGTGTGGTCCAGGCGCTTGAAGAGAAGAAATATTTGCCTATACTTGTAGGTGACAAAGAAGAGATACTTTCATTACTTCCCCAATACTATATCGACAAAGTAGAGATTGTAGAATCGACAGATGTCATAGATATGAGCGACCATGCCACCAATGCACTCAGGCGGAAAGATTCATCCATCTACAAAGCGGTTGAACTCGTGCGCAACAAAGAAGCGGATGCAGTGCTTTCTGCGGGACACAGCGGTGCGACCATGACACTGGCAACCCTGCGGATCGGACGTTTGCCATATATTTCAAAACCTGCTCTGGCTACATTGATGCCGAGTCTGGGCAAGAACAAAACACTGGTACTGGATGTTGGTGCTGTAACAGACTGTAACGCACAAAACCTGTATGAGTTCGGTGCCATGGGTGAAGCATATGTTGAAAAGATACTCGGTATTCGCAATCCCCGTGTGGGTCTGCTCTCCAACGGTTCGGAAGAGAGTAAGGGAAATGCCTTGACCAAAGAAGCCTTCGGCCTGCTGAAAGACCTTCGCGGGTTTGTAGGCAATGTCGAAGGGAAAGATATCTTTAACGGCAATGTTGACGTTGTGGTCTGTGACGGCTTTACGGGAAATATTCTGCTGAAAACGAGCGAAGGGGTTGTGACGACTGTTTTTACTTTGATGAAACAGTATATTCGAAAATCACTGCCTGCCAAGATCGGTGCTTTGATGATGCGGAAAAAAGTATTTGTCAATATGAAGAGACAGGTTGATAAAGATGAGTATGGCGGAGCACCGCTTCTCGGGGTGGACGGATGTGCCATAGTATCCCACGGTGCCTCCAATGCAAAAGCGATCAAGAATGCTATCTTCCAGGCTATTCTGTATACCCAGTCGGATGTGAACAAAGAGATCGAAGAACTGCTCGGAAAAAATAAATAATTCAAAGGATTTACTGTCAGAGTGAATCCTTTCTCCCTCCCAAAAACTTTTTTTTAGAGCACTCATTAGAATATTATGGTAAAATATGTCCAATATTTTGTCAAGGATAGTTATGTCACAAACAAAACCACTCTATGCCTCTTTCCGCTCCATCGGCGCTTATGTCCCTTCTAAAATTTTAAGCAATACCGAACTTGAAAAGATGGTAGATACTACAGATGAATGGATCGTCAAGCGTACAGGAATCAAAGAACGGCATATTGCAGCTGAAGATGAATATACGAGTGATATGGGTACCAAAGCGGCAGAACTTGCCATCAGCCGTGCAGGACTTGAAACAGAAGACATTGATCTTGTTCTGTGTGCAACGGTGACGCCTGACTACTTCAATATGCCTTCAACTGCCTGTATCATTTCCGATAAACTGGGCATTAAAAACGTACAGGCTTTTGATATTTCTGCCGCCTGCAGCGGGTTTGTCTATCTGCTTACTGTGGCAAAAGCTTTTATTGAATCGGGTATGAAAAAGAATGTACTGATCATCGGTGCAGAGAAATTCTCTACCATTGTGGACTACACAGACAGAAGTACCTGTATTCTGTTTGGCGATGGTGCCGGAGCGGCAGTGATCTGTGCAACGGACAATAAAGAAGAAGCCTTTGTCGATGTACATGCAAGTGCGGATGGATCTTATGCCGATTTTCTTGTAACTCCTGCACCCGGAGCGATCAATCCTGTCAGTGAGAAAGTCATAAAAGAAGGGTTGAATTTTGTACGGATGAAGGGAAATGAAACCTTTAAGCTGGCAGTGAAAACTTTGACAAAAGATGTGAAAGAAATTCTCGAAAAAAATGAGATACATGCAGAAAACATCCCTCACTTTATTCCTCATCAGGCGAATTACCGCATTATCAAAGCTGTTGGAGATGCACTCAATATGCGTGAGGATCAGGTAGTACTGACGGTACATAAGTACGGTAATACGTCCGCAGCATCCATCCCTATGGCTATTAATGATATTTATGAGTCAGGACGGCTCAAAAAAGGCGAATTAATGCTGCTGGATACATTTGGCGGCGGACTCACCTGGGCAAGTGCACTTCTTCCTTTTGCCGGGGAAAATATTTAACTTATTTTTATTTTGCCTACCTCCCGTTTGAAGTGAGGCATTGTTCCTCTCTTCATTTTTTTAGAAATAACGAAGCAAAAAATCGTCACGGCTCTCGAATCGCTTCGCTTTCAAGGGCGTTTGCCGTGACAGAATATGAAAGGGATGCTTTGAAGATAGGATTTATAGGGGATATCGTCGGTAAACCCGGACGTTTGATGATCAAACGGCATCTCAAACGCCTGCAGCAGGAACACTTTATTGATGTTACGATCGCCAATTACGAAAATGCTTCCCACGGTTTCGGGTTGACACAGAAGAACTGCGAGGAACTGTTGGGGTACGGTATCGATATCATGACCGGAGGGAATCACAGCTTCGACAAAAAAGAGATTTTGAATCTTTTTGATGAGTATCCGCTCATCCGCCCGATCAATTATCCGGCCGATACTCCGGGAGAGGGCCTTTTCAGAATAAGACAGGCAGGTCATGAAATAGCCGTGATCAATCTGATGGGGCACTACACAATGCCGATGGTGGATAATCCTTTTACTATGATCCAAGCTGTAGTGAGCACCCTCAAAGAAGAAGGTATCAGACATATTGTTATTGATATGCATGCCGAAGCATCCAGTGAAAAACAGGCACTTCTGCATATGCTGAAAGAGGATGTTTCTGCTGTTTTGGGGACTCATACCCATGTAGGTACAGATGATCTCCAGGTGGTTGAAGGTTGCTGCTATGTGACTGATGTTGGTCTGACAGGATGCAGAGATGGTGTGATAGGGATGTCCAGTGCTATACCGGTCAAACGTTTTTTAACGGGGATAGGCGGCCATTTTGATGTACCGGACACATGCAAATCGCTTTTTCAGATGATTGTTTTTGAATTGGATGGGAATGGCCGCTGTATCGGAGCAGAGAAGATAAAGATCTATGACGAGAAGCCTAAAATAGTGACACAAGCCTGGCAGGAAGCGTAGGGCCGGTAATTTCCCGCCAATGCTTTATGTATTTCTTTTTATTCTGACTTTTTTGGGATTGAAGAGTGCAATCGCTTCTTTGATCATGGGTTCTTCCAGGAGGGAAGAGGGATCTTTCTCTTTGGCCGCCTCAGTGCTGCCTGCTTCGGGGGCGATACAGGAACTTTTCATTTCAATATCTTCTATCATCGAGGCGCTGCCGTCCTCGCCACATGACGCAGCAGGTATGTTTTCAGGCGGTGTTTCTACCGGGAGACTGCTTTCTTGGGTGATCGTTTTTTTTTTAGCGATATTGACTATTTTGGTTTCGTATCCGAAGAGATCTTTAACGAACATATTGATGAGACCCCAATTGTTGATGAGCATCTTTTTCTCTTCTTCCTCTGCCGTGGAACTCCAGGTCAGCTTGTGTTCGGCGAAGCTTTCAAATTCGATATTTCTTTCAAAGCAGCTTCCCAGATCGTAGTTCCGGTCATAGATCTTGGAGACAAGTTCTTTGAACCTGTCCGTGTTGGGTGTTGCACGCTGGGTGTTGAGCGGAGATATGTTTTCCTGTATTTTAGTCTGGGTATTGACTGTTTCTTCTGTCTCGTGCAGGGCGGATCCATCTACCTTCTGCGTATGTTCTTTTTGACTGCTTGCTTCAGTCTTTACAAGCGGCCGGGTTTGCATTTCTGCTTCATGTGTCTGTGTTTCAATGGAATCGGCGGATGAATCTGTGTTGTGTACTGTTTTAAGCTCCTGCCCATGAGCGGACAAATCCTCAGCAGGTACTTTTTCTTCTGTATCTTTTACGCTTAATGCGGCATTCCGACTGTCGGATCTGGGTATTGTCGCTACAATCTCTTCTTCAGTAATAGTGATCACTTTTGGGGGAGCAGCAAGATCGGGAACCGGTGTGGAAACCATGATCTCCGAGACTTCAACACCTTTGAGTTCTTTTTCAAGGCCGCGTATCATTGTATCTATATCTCTGATCTCCAGCGCTTCCATCATTTTGAAAAGTGCGAGTGAAAGGACGAACTCTCCGTCACTTCCAAGGGAAAGCAGACTTTTGGACTGGGCAATAATGCGGAAAAAACGCTCGATGATCATAGGACTGAGCGTGCTGTTCCCCGTAAGCAGAAGTTCTTTAAGGTACAGTGTCAGCTCATCAAGGATCATTTCTGCTTCATAATCGGAGGCAAGTTTGATGAATTCGAGAATTTTTACAGTGTCTTTCTGAAGGATATTGCCAAGCAGGGCTTCCAGCAGACTCGGTTCAATAATACCGAGCATACCGGTGACCGTGCCGACATCCACAAAATTCTTGGAGTAGACAATGGCCTGGTCGAGAAGGGTAAGTGAGTCCCTCAGGCTTCCTGCACCCGAGCGGGCGATGATTTCAAGTGCTTCTTTCTCATACCCTGTTTTTTCAAGGTTGAGGATATGTTCCAGATGGTTCAGTACGAGATTCTGTGGGATTTTTTTGAACCTGAAGTGCTGTGTACGTGAAAGGATGGTGGCAGGCAGCTTCAGCGGATCGGTGGTTGCGAGAATGAATTTGACGAAATCCGGCGGTTCTTCGAGTGTTTTCAGCAGGGCATTGAATGCCTGGGAAGTCAGCATATGGACTTCATCGATGATGAAGATCTTGTAGCGTGCCGAACTGGGTTTGTATTTGGTATGTTCAATAAGGTCTTTGATGTCATCGATACCACGGTTGGACGCCGCATCCATCTCGATAATATCCATATGCCGGTTTTCGGCAGCCATAATGCAGTGGGTACAGGTACCGCAGGGACGGGAAGTCGGACCCTGTTCACACAGCAGTGCCTTGGCGAAAATACGTGCAGTGGAAGTCTTTCCGCTCCCTCTGAGCCCGGAAAAAAGGTAGGCATGGGAGAGTCTGTTCCCGTCGAGTGCAAGGGAAAGGGTCTGAGAGACTGCATCCTGTCCGATCAGGTCGTCAAAGGTGGCAGGACGGTATTTTCTTGCTAAGGCTAATGACACAGAGGCTCCTCATTTTTCAGTATATATATTGTAGTTAAATTTTACTTTTGGTTGGTATAATCGGATAAGAAAAAAGCATCAAGGATGAGCGATGAGAATGGATAACGAAGAGGAGAGCAGGAACGTTGACGACCGGCGTGCTTCGACCGGAAAAGGCGGTGGTCTCGATATGCGTACAATGGTGATGCTGTGGCCGATAGTGAAACCTCTGCTGCGTTCCAAACTGGGACTGCTGATCGTCGGTGCAGTTGCAGTTGCCTATCTCATGGGTTACAATCCTCTGTCTCTGGTTGGTGTCGGCAGTTCTTCTGCTCATCATGTCAACAGAGCAGAAGATGAAAAACGTGCGGTATTCATTAAAAAAGTGCTTAAAAGTACGGAAGATGTATGGACAGAAGTGCTGGCGCAGTACGGTATGCGCTACAGTAAACCGGTCATGGTACTGTACCGGGGATATACCCGAAGCGGCTGCGGAAGTGCACAGTCTCAAATGGGACCTTTCTACTGTCCTGTGGACAAGAAAGTCTATCTTGATCTTGGTTTTTTTGATGAGCTTGCCCAGCGTCACAATGCACCGGGAGATTTTGCACAGGCCTATGTGCTGGCACATGAGATCGGCCATCATGTCCAGGATATCCAGGGTACGCTTGACAAAGTGCAGCGCTTGAAGCAGCGTTGGGGAGGCAGCAGTGCAAAAGCGAATGCCCTGCAGGTAAGAGTCGAGCTTCAGGCAGACTGTTATGCCGGTATATGGGGCCACTATGCGCAGAAAAAATTCCATATGCTTGAACCCGGTGATGCAGAAGAAGCGCTGCGTGCCGCTTCGTCCATCGGTGATGATACCCTGCAAAAAGAGGCTACGGGGCATGTGCGTCCCGACACTTTTACACATGGGAGTTCCCGACAGCGTGTGGCGTGGTTCAAACGCGGATTTGAGTCCGGCGATATGAGGCAATGCAATACGTTTCAATAACGTATACATTGCCTGCACTCTGCAAACCGTTGACACAACTACTCCTAACCCCATCTTTGCTATAATCCTGGCAATTAAACAACTATACATAAGCGAGAAATTATGAGTTATACTCCCGGTGAGATTGAAGCAAAGTGGCAGAAAATATGGGAAGAGGAACAGGCTTTCGAGCCCTCCGATTCGCATGAGCAGAAGAAAAAATATATTTTGAGTATGTTCCCGTTCCCCAGCGGACGTCTGCATATGGGGCATGTAAGGAACTATGCGATCGGTGATGCATTCGCCCGCTATTACAGAAAACAGGATTTCAATGTGCTGCACCCCATAGGCTGGGATGCTTTTGGTATGCCTGCGGAGAATGCTGCGATCAAACACGGAAAACATCCCAGGGAATGGACTTACAGCAATATTGACTATATGCGCAAAGAGCTTAACTCACTGGGGCTTTCTTTTTCGAAAACACGTGAATTCGCGACCTGTGATCCGCTCTATACCAAGCATGAGCAGAAGTTTATTATTGAAATGTTTGAAAAAGGTCTGCTTTACCGTGAGAGTACCACGGTCAACTGGTGTGAATCGTGTCATACGGTACTGGCGAACGAGCAGGTTGAAGAAGGGTGCTGCTGGCGCTGTGACAATGAAGTGCAGCTTAAAGAGATGCCCGGGTATTATCTCGATATCATCAGATATGCAGATGAACTGCTTGACGACCTGGAACAGCTTGAGGGAAAATGGCCTTCGCAGGTCATTGCAATGCAGCGCAACTGGATAGGAAAATCACAGGGGCTGGAATTCAGATTTGAACTGAGTGAAGAGAGCCGAAAGAAGCTTAACGGCAAGTTTGACGGCTATGAAGTCTTTACTACCCGCCCCGATACGCTCTTCGGGATAACCTATTCAGCGCTGGCGGCCGAACATCCTATTACCAAATATATGCTTGAACATGGACTGTTGGATACCAGGACGGCAGAGAAGATCAAAGCCATCAGCAATATGACTGAAGTGGAGCGTGCACAGCAGGGCAAAGAGGGGTATCCGCTCGGTATTTCCGTGATCCATCCCCAAACAGGGGAAGAGATCCCGGTTTGGGTTGCCAACTTTGTACTTGCTTCGTACGGCGGCGGTGCTGTCATGGCAGTACCGGCGCATGATGAGAGAGATTTTGAATTTGCCACGAAGTATGCTTTGCCGATAAAACGTGTCATCGAGGGCGGCAGTGAACTTCCCTATACCGGTCCGGGTACACTTAGGGACAGCGGCCGTTTTTCCTGTGTGGACAATGAAGAGGCAAAGACTGCCATTATAAATATAATGGAAGAAGAGGGCAAGGGCAGAGGAACGACCAATTACAAACTGCGCAACTGGGGTATCAGCCGTCAGCGCTATTGGGGAGCACCGATTCCATTTGTGCATTGTCCCAGCTGCGGTCTGGTCCCCGAAAAAAGAGAGAACCTTCCTGTTGCACTGCCCGAAGATGTAGAGATCACCGGCGAGGGGAACCCTCTGGAAAACCATCCGACATGGAAGTACTGTGCCTGCCCGAAATGCGGGCAGGATGCTGTCCGGGAGACGGATACCCTCGATACCTTTGTACAGTCCAGCTGGTATCAGTTCCGCTATGCGACCAATCCGAAGCGATGGAATGAAGTGGGCATTGACAAAGCAGATGCAAATTACTGGTTGGGAGTAGATCAGTATATCGGAGGTATTGAGCATGCGATCCTTCACCTGCTCTATGCACGTTTCTTTACCAAGGTGCTGCGTGATCTTGGCCACCATGACATTGATGAGCCTTTCAACAGGCTTTTGACACAGGGAATGGTGCTGATGGACGGTGCCAAAATGAGCAAGTCCAAAGGCAATACAGTCGATCCGGATGCACTGGTGGAGAAATACGGTGCCGATACGGCACGGCTCTTTATCCTTTTTGCCGCACCGCCGCAAAAAGAGCTGGAATGGAATGACTCTGCGGTCGAAGGGGCATTCCGGTTTATTAAAAAACTGTATGACAGAAAATCGAAAGTGACAGGAAGCACATTGCCGGATATCGATCAGGAAAGTCTGGACAAAGCATCGAAACTGGCACGTGTAAAAGTGTATGAGGCGTTGCAGAAATCCACGGATGTCTATGAAAAAACTTTTGCATTCAATACACTGATTGCGGCCTGTATGGAAGCATTGAATGCACTGGACAAGCAGAACAACGGAGCGGTTTGGACGGAAGGCATGTTCATTATGCTCAACCTGCTTGAGCCTATCATTCCGCATACAGCGGCCGAATTGAGTGAAATGCTTTTTAACAGAAAGAATTTTAACGCGGTGCTTGAAGTGAAAGAGGAAGTTTTCGTTCAGGAAAGTATACTCTATGTGGTAATGATCGGCGGTAAAAAACGGACCGAGATAGAAGTTTCTCCGTCTGCTGCCAAAGATGAAATACTTGCCGCCGCCAAAGAGGCAGGAAGCAAATGGCTTCAGGGAATGCAGATCGTCAAAGAGATCGTTGTACCGGGTAAGCTGGTTAACCTGGCGGTGAAGCCGGCTTAAGCGGTATAGTGCGCCTGACCGAAGGGACAAGTGCCCTTGGGGTGAATCATTAAGAGTGAATAGTGAAAGTAAAGCAAATTTTGCTTTTATTCAATGAAGAAGAAAGAATATGAATCTAATAAGTAATCATTTTGCGCACCAAAACAAACCGACACTATTTACGTTAATAGCAGCAGGGATGCTGCTGTTGACCGCCTGCGGATATAAGCCTTCCTCCCATCTCATCCGTCATGTTTTTTCAGACAAGATATATGTCAAAGTGGTGATAGACAGGGTGGAACCGGAGAATGCACCGTATGTCAAGGACGAAATGAACCGGCTTGTCTATACACGTTTTAAAGGACATCTTGTGCCCAAAGAACAGGCTGAAAGCCGGATACGTATAGATTACAAAGGGAGTACATTTACCCCGCTTGCCTATGAGAATGGTTATGTGGTACGCTACCGTGCCAATATACGGGTGAAGTTCGATATGGTTACCAAGCAGGGTGAACTTTCCAAAACAATCTCTTCTATTTTCGAGTCGGATATCGAAGAAAGTTCTCTGACCTCTTCCGCACTGAGGACCGAAGCGATCCGCAAAGGACTGGGAAAAGCGCTCAATGAATTCCTTGCCTATGCCAGTGCGAAAGGCATGCTGGTGGAAAACGGGCAGGCAGCAGGTACCCGTTAGCAGTGGAAATTTTGTCAATCATAGAATTTTTAGCACAAAAACCGCTCTATTACAAAGAGATTGACCATGAACGTGTACAGAGTGCATACAGGATGCTTCAACCGCACATCAGCCGTCCGGGAACCATTCATGTCGTCGGTACGAACGGCAAGGGTTCAACAGGAAGGATGATCGCCCATCTTGCTTTCTTTGGAGCAGACAGCAGGAAGCAGGGAACAGGTACGTCGGTCGGTCATTATACGTCACCGCATATTTTAACCTTCAATGAACGCATCTGGCTCAATGGGGAAGATGCTTCAGATGAAGTGTTGGAATTGGCACACCAAAGACTTTTTGCTATTTTGGGAAAGAAAATGAGTGAAGCACTCACCTATTTTGAATATACGACCCTTTTGGCATTCGTGGTGTTTGAAAAATGTGACCTTATGGTACTTGAAGCGGGTCTTGGCGGGGAATTTGATGCAAGCAATGTCTGCGACAAGGAACTTTCCGTCATTACGCCCATAGGCATAGACCATCAGGCTTTTTTGGGAAATTCCATTGAAGAGATCGCTGCTACAAAGATACGGAGTATTCAAAAGAGCGTATTATTGGCACCGCAGCCGTATGAAGAGGTGGTTGAGGTGGCAGAAAGGATTGTATCTGAGGCAGGGGCATCTCTTGTGCTTGCCCGGAGTATGGATGATATCTATCCTGCAGAATTTGGAAAAAATATCCTGAAGTTGAAAAATATCGCGAAGCAAAAAGGCTGGCCCAAATATCTTGCAGACAATGCTGTGGTAGCGATTCAGGCACTTGATATATTGCAACTTCCCTATAATGTGGATACTTTGTCATCGTTGGAACTTTTCGGACGTTTTTACCCCCTAGCCAAAAATATCCGTATTGATGTAGGGCATAATCCTCTGGCGGCCGGAGTGGTCGCTGAAGCAATGGAGCCGGATACGGTACTGGTTTACAACGCTCTGGATGATAAAGATTATGAAAAAGTTTTGACAATACTGAAACCAAAAGTGAAAAGAGTGGAGATCATCAGGATCGACTCACAGCGTGCAACGACGCTTGAAAATATAGAAAAAGCATTGAACCGTGTTGACATATCCTACCGGCATTTCGAGCATACTATCGATCAAAAAGAACATTACCTGGTATTTGGATCATTTTATACGGTTGAAGCCTTTTTAAAGTCATATGACGATGGTGAGTAACCCGTATCCTGTGAGGAATCCTGCAGAGCGGATGCAATCCGCTTTTAAAGGTAAAATTTGGAGAAAAGCGTGATCTATCAAAGCAACATATACGAATATTTGGAAGAGCTGAAAGAAGAGAAACTGCTTCTGTGCAAAGATGACAAAGAAGCAGAGCAGATACGTGATGTATCTGTACTGCTCGGGTTTGACACTTTCGTCCTGCCCGACCTTCGGGTCAATACGGGAGAAGACCTGCGTGCCTATGGAGAAGATATTCAAGTCCTTTTTTCCCAGCTTTCTGCCTATTATCGTTCTGAAAAACGAAAAATAATGGTTGCACCGGTCCGTACGGTACTGTTGCCGTTTGCGAAACCGGAGTATTTTTCTCGGCATATACTGGAGTTTGGCGATACTGTTGATCTGAACGAATTGAAAGAAAAACTGTACCATTGGGGATACCATTTTACCGATATTGCTGCGGGCAGAGGAGAGGTATCGTTCCGTGGAGATATTATCGATATCTTTCCCACCAATGCTGAAAAACCGTACCGTATATCTCTTTTTGATGATGAAATAGAATCGATTCAGCATTATGACGAAACAACACAGAAACGTTTTGAAGAAGAGTTGGAGCGTGCCGTTTTTATCCCGGCTTTTCTTGCACTTGACAAAGAACAGTTTGAGGCGCTCAAAGGCAGAGTAGAGAGAAGCAGTTACGATACGTTCGTCAAAGATATAGATTCTCTGGGACTTTGGCACCTTGAAGATCTCGGTGAAAACGCGCTTCGCCAGTTCAGTACCGTATGGGCAAGCAATCTGGATGATGAGCTCAAAGAGATTTATGAACTGGGAGAACCTCTGGTCCCCAGAAAAGATTTTCTGCTTCCGGCTGTTCCGGAAGGGAACCGGTACCGCGACCTTGAAGCGGTCGATCCTAACAAACTGCTCGAAATGCATAAAGACAAACAGATCACGGTTATTGCAAAGAACGAGAGTATTGTACGGGGTTCGGAGTTAAGCAGTTTTGAGAATATTGATTTTGTTTACCAGGAGGGTATCGTCAATCTCATAGGGGATGACAAACTCATTATTTCTCTCAACAAACCGCTTAAGAAAAAAAGGGTCAAAAAAGCGACGATCATTCTTGATGAGCTCAAACCAGGTGATTATGTGGTGCATGAGAATCATGGCGTAGGGATATTCAAAGGGATCGAAAAACGTGATGTACTTGGTGCGACCAGTGAATTTGTGGTGATCTTTTACCAAAATGAGGATTCGCTGCTCATTCCTGTTTCAAGTCTTGAAGTCATAGACCGTTATGTGGCGGAAGGAGGTGCTCTTCCGGTACTGGATAGACTGGGGAAAGCGAGTTTCAGGAAGCTTAAGGGAAAAGTGAAGGAAAAGCTTTTCGCTATCGCCTCCCAGATCATCAATCTTTCTGCCCAACGCCATCTTAAAAAAGGGATCCAGATGAAAATAGACAGGGAAGAGCATACGCTTTTCATGTCTAAAGCAGGATTTCTTCATACCGAAGACCAGGAGAAGGCCATCAATGAAATGCTGGATGATATGAGTTCGGGCAGGATGATGGACCGGCTGCTCTCTGCGGATGTAGGGTTCGGAAAAACAGAAGTGGCGATGAACGGAATGTTCGTGTCCGTGAAGAACGGTTATCAGGCAATGATGATCGCGCCTACGACCCTGCTCAGTTCCCAGCACTACAAGAGCCTGAAGGAGCGTTTCTATGACTATGGTATCAGCGTAGCCAAACTTGACCGGTTCTCTACGGCCAAAGAGAAGAACGCGATACTCAGAGGGCTTGAGGAGGGAACGATTGATGTGGTGGTCGGTACCCATGCGCTGCTCAAAGCAAAGTTCAAGAATCTTGCACTGGTGGTCATTGATGAAGAACATAAGTTCGGGGTAAAGCAGAAAGAGGCTCTTAAAGAGATTTCCATTGATGTACATCTGCTTTCAATGTCGGCTACTCCGATACCGCGTTCTCTGAACCTGGCACTCTCCGAAGTCAAAAGTTTTTCCGAAATACTTACCCCGCCGACAGAACGTCAGGGTGTGCGTACGTTTGTTAAGAGTTACGATACCAAAGTGATTAAAGAAGCTGTTTTACGTGAAATGCGCCGCGGAGGACAGATATTTTATGTGTTCAATTCCATTGCAGGTATAGAAGAGAAGAAGAAGGCTCTACTTGATATTTTGCCCAAACTCCGTATTGCCGTTCTGCACTCCAGGATCTCGGCAAAAGAGACAGAAGATGAAATGATGAAGTTCGAGGATGGGGAGTATGATGTGCTGCTCTCCACATCTATTGTTGAGTCCGGTATTCATATGCCCCATGCCAATACAATGATCGTGGACGGTGCAGACAATTTCGGTATAGCCGATCTGCATCAGCTGAGAGGCCGTGTCGGCCGCGGCGGCAGGGAAGGGTACTGTTATTTTATGGTGACAGACAAAGACAGACTGACCGAAAATGCAAGAAAGAGACTCATTGCACTCGAGTCCCACTCCGATCTCGGCTCCGGTGCCGTTCTGGCGTTTCATGACCTTGAAATACGCGGCGGCGGGAACATTATCGGTGAAGCGCAGAGCGGGCATATCAAGCAGATCGGTTATTCACTTTACCTGCGTATGCTTGAAGATGCTATACGCGAACTTTCCGGGCAGGATAAGGAAGTGGCACATAATATCGATATGAAACTGGCTATTGATGCCTACCTGAGTGAGGAACTTATCGAAGAAGACAGGCTGCGCCTTGAACTCTACCGCCGGCTTTCCCTGTGTGAAACTACAGGTGAAGTCTATGAGATTGAAGCTGAGATCGCGGACCGTTTCGGAAAGCTTGACACGATCACCCGCCAGTTCATTGATGTCATGGTCATGAAAGTACTGGCAAGAGAACAAGGCATTTCCAAAGTTTCTTCCTACGGTGAGAATGTTTTCATCGAATTCCGGGAAGAGGGAACAGAACGGGTAGTACTCAAATCAGGAAGCAAAGATGACGATGATATTATTGCAACGGCAATGGGGTACCTGAAAGGGAAATAACATTTACACAGGAGTACGGCAACGACTACAGATTTTTATTTTCTGATTTAAGATATTTTCTGACACACATTTGCCACAATTTCATGTTATAATTCAGAAAATGAGGGGGGTAGGTGATGTATGATTCCCTAAAAGATAAAACGGCACTTTATATTGAGGATGAAGTAGATGTTCTTCAAAATATTTCTGAGCTTTTAAGTCATTTTTTTAAAACATTTTATACTGCTTCCGATGGTGAGACAGGGTATCAGACCTTTTTGGAGCATGAGATAGATGTACTGCTTGTTGATATTGAACTGCCCAAAATGAATGGTATTGAACTGATCAAAAAGATCAGAGAAACCCACAAAGAACTTCCGGTGGTGGTGATCTCTGCTTATACAAACACTGATTATCTTTTGGAATCCATAGAATTGAATTTGGACAAATACATCGTAAAACCGCTTACTTCCAGAAAGATCCATCTTTTGCTCGAAACACTGAACAGCGATTTTTTGGAAGATAATGTCCTGGAACTGGACCGTGATGTGTTCATTTATACAAAAGAATCATTGTTGAGAGCGAATGGTATAGAACATGCTCTGACCCGGAAAGAGTTGAAGTTTTTAACTGTGATCGCACGAAAAGGTATTGTAACGTATGATGAAATCATAGCATTATGGGAAGAGGGTATGCCCACAGAAAATGCTATACGTTCATTTATAAAACATTTGAGGAAAAAACTACCGGATGATCTGATCAAAAACAGAAATACCGTAGGGTACTACAAAGAGAGAGATCGAGGATGAGGTGGAATGTTAAGCCTTCTTTCCGCTTGACGACACTGATCGTACTGTTCCCGCTTGTTGCACTTCTTCTCTATGGAGGACTTTCACATCTTTTCTTTTTTTATTCTCAGCGTAAAGAGATTAAAAGAGAGGCGCTAAAGTATGAACAGACCTTGATGGATATGGAAGGGAACCGGCTTCGCGACAGAGTGGAAAACATGGTACAGTTTGTGCGCTATTATGACAGCAAAAGCAGCAACAAGATCAAAAAAGATGCCAAAAGTATTGTCAACCTTGCTGTGAATGTTACCAATAATCTCTATGCTAAATATAAAGATACACTGGATGAGAACGCATTGAAAAAAATGATCATCAGTGCACTTGAAGGGATTAAGTTCGAGGGTGATCTCGGGTATCTTTTCCTTATTGATATGCAGGGGAATATCTTTGTGCATATCGATCCGGAAATGGTAGGTACGAACATTATGAACATACAGGATGTCCAGGGAAAATATATTGTCAGGGAATTTACAAAAGTGTTGCGTGAAAAAGGAGAAGGGTTTGTAGATTACTACTGGTATATTGTCAGTGAAGACCGCAAAGAAATGCATTATAAGATTTCTTATGTAAAACTGCTTGACTGTTACAACTGGTATGTTGGTGCAGGAGAATACCTGAAATATATGAAAAGAGATGTACGTAAAGATATTTTGACGTATATCAAAGACAATCATCAATTTACAGACGGATATTTTTTTGTTTCAAACTCTAAACACAAGATCATTTATGCTCCTGATGATATCAATACTTCAGGAGAGACAAAAAAAGGCTTTTTGGCCCGCTATGTACAAAAGGGTCTGTATCGGGACAAGCATTACATGGCATATACGGACTATATACCGGAATATGACTGGTACATTACCGCAGTGGAAAATCTCAAATCAATCCAGAAAAACAGTGATTTTCAGAAAAAACAAAATGAATTGAAACGGGAAGCAAATATAAAGATCAATTACTATCTTATGCTCTTTACCTGGGTCATCTCTATTTTATTGTCACTCTATCTCTCTTCGATCCTGAATCGGAAATTGAAAAATTATGAATCCAGACTTAAAGAGACCAATGAAAAACTTGTATTTCAGTCTAGACAGGCATTGCTGGGTGAACTCCTCCCCATGATCGCGCACCAGTGGCGTCAGCCGATCAACAAGATCGCTTCTATTTTGGCACTGCTGCGGTTTAATGTAGATAAAAAGGTGGGGTGTGACAAACTGGATGCCTATTACAAAGATATGGAAAACAATATAGAGTTCATGTCAGAGACGATTGATGATTTCAGAACATTCTATCAGCCCAAAGACCAGAGTTCTGTGGAAGATCTCAAAGCACTGATCCTCAAGTCTATAGAATTTGTAGAAGGTTCTATTCGTAAGAAAGATATTCAGCTTTATACACAGCTTGAAGAAGTTTCCTATTCTCTGTATCAAAATGAATTTTTGCAGGTGATGATAAACCTCATTAAAAATGCGGTGGATTCTCTGCCGGTCAAAGGTAAAATAAAAGTGGTATTGAACCAAAAAAACCATATTGTCACCATTATTGTAGAAGATAACGGGAAGGGAATTGACCCCCAAAATATTGAAAAAGTATTTGATCCCTATTTTACCACCAAAGAAGATTCCATGGGACTTGGACTGTATATGACGAAGATCATTATTGAGAAACACATGAGCGGTACTGTTCGTATAGAACAGCTTTCGCCGGGTACCAGGTTTATTATCGAACTTTATCAAAATACATAAGCGTTTCCTTTGCCACACTTTTGCCACATTTTAATGTTATGATAAATTATAATATAAGCATTTTATGCGTTTGAATGGGGCGAAATAATAATGGAGAAACAGTAATGAAAATAGTTAAAATAATGCTATTGGCAGTATTGATATTAGGCGTTCAGGTGGAAAATGCACATTGCCGGTCACATACTATGGGTAAAAAACAATGGCAGCAGTATAAACCGTTAAAAACAAATGAAGGCAGAAAACCGGCATCTCTGAAGTCAGCTAAACTGAGTGATGTCCATTTGGCAAAAGCTGTGAAGTATTTTGACATTAAACAGTACAATATTTATGGCGAGTATATTGCTGGGTGGTCTTTTGATATGGCTGCCTACAACAAGCTCTCTACTAATGATAAAAAGAAGATCCGTTCTGCCAGAGCGAAAAAGCCTAAGCATTCATTTTGGAAATACTCTTTCAATGATGGTGCTGTTGCCGGTTTTTACAATCTGCACTATATTGACAGTCACTCAAAGGTGCAAACCATTAACTCACGAAAGGATCTTCTTTCATTTCTTGGTACTGTCGATACACCTGCGGAGCTAAGTATGCTGCTGTTGGGAGATGTCTATGGCAAGATACGCTACAGGAAGATGGGAACTATCTATAATCTTCGCAGTAATGTTCTCTCTTTCTCTGATTGTGACGGATGTGGTGAACCGGCCTGTACTCTGTTTGTAAGACAAAGAATTATGAATAACAGAGGAGCTATACTTTTAGACAGGCAAGTGAGTGAAAAGAGTTTCAAGAGTGAGAAAAAGTGTAGGAGTTTTAAATGAGGTGGATGAAAGAGAGAAAGAAACAAGGTATGCCACACTTTTGCCACATTTTATGGCTATAATAAGAGTATATTTAAATTTTAGGAGAAATAATGAAAGTAAAAATTTTGAAATCAGTCACAGCAATATCCATCAGTGCGGCATTGCTTACAGGGTGTGCTTCGACGGGAACAAGCAATACAACAGATGGCCTGATCGGCGGTGCTGCTGCCGGTGCTTTGGCCGGACAGTTGATAGGAGGCAATACGAAATCGACACTGATAGGTGCAGCGATCGGTACTGCGGCGGGTGGATTGATAGGGTACAGCCTGGATCAGCAAGCCAATGATATTGCACGTTCCCTGGGAACCGGTGTCAACAATGATCCGCTTGCCTATCTTGATCCAAACCAGGACCTGATCGTTTCCAACAACGGTAAATACGTGAAGATTATGTTTCGTGACCGCATGATGTTCCCGACTGCTTCATCCAGATTGACGTCAAGTGCTTCATACAAAGTGGGTAAAGTGGGCAAGATCCTTCGCGAATATCCGCAAACGATCGTACAGGTAGCAGGATTTACAGATAACAGAGGTGGGTATGACTATAATTACAGGCTTTCCAGACAGAGGGCTAAAACAGTAGCTGACAGACTCTATCGCGAGGGGATAAACAATCCAAGTTATGTGACGGGCTGCTCCTATAAGAAAGCACTGGTTCCCAATACTTCCGAACGCAATATGGCACTTAACAGAAGAGTAGAGATCTACCTTTATCCTAACAATGATGTCCGTGTTGATCCGTGCCGATAAGACAGGAATGACTGTGCAGTTCTAATACAGCATTGATTCAGGTTCCCGCTGGGTAGCGGAAACAATTTAATGCGGATGAATGGGGAGGAAGAAATATAATGAAAAAAATACTATTTGGATTTGTGTTGGTTTTGGCAACATTGTTTACAAGTGTGCCGGCAGCAGAGAGTCCGCGTGCAGTCATTATTTTTGATGCATCGGGGAGTATGTGGGGGCAGATACACGGAAAACCAAAGATAGCGATAGCCAGGGAGGCATTAAAAAATGTAGTAAGAGAATGGAATCCCAATGTCGAATTGGGACTTACCGTTTATGGGCATCGCAGGAAAGGAGATTGTAATGATATCGAGACTGTCATTCCTGTAGGCAGGGTGGATAAAAACAAAGTCATCGATACGGTCATGAAGATACAGCCCAAGGGTAAAACACCTATCAGCCGTTCTTTGCGCAAAGCGGCGAACGAGTTGAAATTCACAGAAGAGAAAGCAACGATCATTCTTATCTCCGACGGGAAAGAGACTTGTGACCCTGATCCCTGCGGTACGGCAAAAGAACTTGAAAAAGAGGGAATAGACTTTGTCACACATGTGATCGGTTTCAATGTTGACAAAAAGACTGACAAGCAGTTGGAATGTATCGCCCATGCGACAGGAGGGGCGTATTTTTCTGCCAAAAATGCTGCTGCCCTGAACAAAGCGATGAAAAGTATTGTGAAAAAAGTTGAAAAGCCAAAAGCACCTGTGCTCACACAGACAGAATATACGTTGGTTGCGCGTTACAATATGTCCCCTAAAGGGCTGAATGTCTCAGGTGTAAAATGGGCAGTCAGTCAGGAGGGGAAAGTACTCTACAGCGGTAACGATGAAGCACCGAAAGTCGATGTCAAAGTGGGTAAAATACATGTAAAAGCAGCTTATGACCGAACAGGAGAGCTCCAGTCTGCAGAAGGTGATATGGTACTTAAACCACAGGCAAAGAACCATACTGTCATCATGATCAAAAGCGGTAAGGTGACTATCGATCTGGCAGAAGAGAAGGGCGGGCTGAAAGTAAAAGGTTCTGTGTATATTTACCCGATCATTGACGGAAAACCCAATAGAGACGATCAGATAGTGTGGTGTGTTCCGACGAAGAAGAAGGCTTGTGAACGTATTCTTCCCATCGGAAAATATTATGTCGAAGCGACTTACGACAGCATGAAGGCCCATACGGAGTTCACCCTTGCGAATAAGGAAGAAAAAACACTTCACCTGTTTTTTAGGCAGACCGGAAACGTAGAAGTAACTGCCAGTGAAAAAGAGGGGGGCAAGTGGATCGATGCAGGCTGCAGGCTTTACAATGAAGACAAATCTGACAGCTGGTATGTGGGTCCCCGGAAGAAAAAGGCAGGGACCAAACAGGTACCGGTAGGGAAATATACTTTAAACTGTGAATACAATGCATTCAAGAGAAAAGACATTCCTGTAGAGATCAAAGCCGGTGAGACGACTAAGCTTCATGTGGTCATGGGACAGACCGGAAAGGTTGAAGTAACTGCCAGTGAGAAAGAAGGTGGCAAGTGGATTGATGCAAACTGTCGCGCCTATAAAGTAGTGGATGGCGAAGTAGATGATTCAGATAACTGGTATATAGGACCTCGAAAGAAAGAAGCAGGTACCAAGCAACTGCCAGTCGGCAAGTATCTTCTCAAGTGTGAATACAATAGATTCAAAAAAGAGGCACCGTTTGAAGTGACTGCTGGAAAGGTAAGTAAAGTACATGTTATTTTCTCTCCTTTTGTCATAGGGGCAAAATGTTCCAATGGGAGCGAGAAGGTTTCTTATGAGATATATGCCAGCAGCGGACAACTTGTTTATGATAAAAAGGTACCTTGTTCCAAAATGCTGAATATGGTACTCGATGAAGGGAAATACCGTGTAGAGGCAAGTGTCAGCGGAGGTACGGGAGAGGCAGCGTTTGAAGTAGGTGCAGGCAAACCGGCTAAACTGATACTTGATCTGACCAATCTTAACCATGAAGAGGAGATAAAGGCTGATTCTTCGGAAACTGTGGTTGTCCCTGTTCAGCCAAAGAAAACAGAACCTGCAACAACACAGACGAATGCACACTCCGTTACGATAGGAGACAAAAAGATACAGATAGAAGGGATCAGCGAGAAGAATGCTGCTGATCTTAAGAAAGCAGCTGCCATGCTTCAAATGCTTGGAGGTATGATGCAGGGGAACAGTGCAGCAGTTGATAAAGAGAAAAAACCAAAACAGAGCAGCCAGAATGAGAAGGCAGACAAAGAGTTTGACGAGATGAGCAAAGATCTCGATATGTTTACCAAATAAGGGGAAAAAATGAGAAAAACAGTAAAAATTTCGATAATCATAATGTTTGGTAGTTCCATACTTTTTGCAGGTTCGGATATGATGAAAAGATATGATGTCAAAAGTGGCAAGATCGAATACAGCATTAAAGAGTCGGGTAACATAATGGGAATGGTCAAGATCAAAGGTGTAGGGAAGAAAAGGCTTATTTTTGATCACTACGGTACAAAAGATCTGACCGAAGAGAACAAAGTAAAAAAAGAGACGACCGGCGGTCAAGCCAAAGTGGAGAAAACACATACATTGATGTATATGAATAAGGGTATGATGTATCGTGTTGATTTCAAGAAAAAAACCATTGTAAGAATGGAAAACCAGGCTATGGCCATGAATGCAATGATGGGTGGCGGGAAAAATATGAAACAGACCGGTGAAGCTATGATGAAAAGCATGGGCGGAAAGAAAACAGGTACAGACAAAGTATTGGGATATACTTGTGATGTATGGAACCTGATGGGAGTGAAACAGTGCATTTATAAAGGGATACCGCTGCGTATCGAGTCAAACATAATGGGCTTGAAAAGTGTACAGGTTGCTACCAAAGCAGATTTTAATATTGCACTGACTGACGATGACTTTAAATTGCCTGAGTATCCAATGGTTGATATGATGGGACAGAAATTGAATTTGGATAGAAAGAACTTAAGTGCAATAGATGAAAAAGCAAGTATCAAGCAAGCCAAAGAGATGCAAAACGGTATGAAAGCAATGGCCGCAGCGATGGGTGCCTTGCAAAAGTCCGGTTTTAATATGAATGATCCCCATGCCAAACCGTCACAGGCACAAAAAAAAGCAATGCAGGATGCTGCAATGGCTGCTATGGGTGGTGAAGATGCTATGCTGGCAAGTGCCAAAAAAGAGATACTTGACGATGCTGCCGATTTGCCGGCAGTCAAAACCTGTTTTCAAAATGCAAATTCCGTAAAAGAAGCCAATAGGTGTGAAAAAAAAGCAGACAGTGAATATCCTGTGCATCATACCCAATGGAACTCTACCATAAAGTCAGATATCCTTAAAGAGATTGATGCATTTGAAAAATCATTGCCATGCATTAAAAAAGCTGCAACTTTTTCAGCTTTGAAGCAGTGTATGCCAGAAGAATAAACCGAAATATAAAGGAGACAAAATGTTTGGAAAAGAAAGAATAACAGCGGTAATGAGTTTAACTATGGTTGTCACGACAGCAGCATATACAGCAGAGAAGATCGATATCGATAAGTATGATATGATCAGCATCTATAAAAATACCCCGTCATTTGTGACAAAAATGGAAAAAAAGAATGCCAAGTTTGCCAACGAGGGGTCAAACCCGTATAAGATTATGGAAAAAGCGGCATTGACCTGTAAAAGCCTGGGGTTTGTGAAGCATACAAAACAGGATTTTGGTGATCATGTGCTTTATCACTATACCAAAATGGTAAAGAATGATGTTGAAGCAGTCTGTGATGAAAATATCTATAAAGGCGGCACGGAGAATTTTGCCGTACTTGTTGATGGAAACGATTAGGAAATCAACATGAAACTAAAGTATGCAACTGTACTGTTAATGCTACTATCGACTTCTGTAATATCGCTTGCTTCTAACAAGATGCTGAGTGACTATAAAGAGATAAGAATAGCAAAGCACCTCTCTGAAGCCATGGTTAAAAAAAGCATGAAGCAAGCCAAGACGCATGGTTTGAGGATAATAGTGGATCCGAAGTTCAATTGCAAGAGTATTGGCTACAGTACGAAAGATGTGGTTGCTTCAGGTACGATGTACGGTACGAACCGAAAAGACGGAGGCCTTAATATTGGCGGTACAGGTGATTTTAAGGCATACACTTATGCTCGCTATATGAAAAACGGAAAAGTATGCAGGGAAAAAGACTATACCAAAGCATATGATCCGGAACATTACGGTCAGCATAGTATTGCAGCCTTGTTTCCGTAATATGCTTTGGAACTGAAGGGTACAGAGGTACCCTGAAGCATATTTAAACCCTGCGGTCATATATTTGCAGTGGCAACTTTTTGAGTGGGGAAAAAGAGATGAAGAATATGATGTTGGGTTTGATATTTATGTCTACTGTGCAGGGATATGCCAAAATGTCAGCTTATGAAAGTATCGTCGATGCGTGTCACCATGGTGAAATGAAAGGGTGCTATGAACTGGGCAGACATTTCCAACGAAGAACAGATACGGAGAAAGCTATACGCTATTATGAAATAGGATGCAAGAACGGTTATGCCCCAAGCTGTATGAAAATAGGGCAAATGTACCACTATGGAAAAGGAATAAAGAAAAACCTTTCCAAAGCGGCAAAAGCGTACAAACGCGTCATGGGGATCGATCCGGCACTCGGATATTATCTGCTGGGGACACTTGAATATTCCAAAAAAAACGGAAGCAATGAAACAGCACTTGAGTATTACACATTGGCTTGTGACAAAGGCAGTGCTGAAGCATGCAGTAAACTGGCCTATTTTAACAAGTCAGGAATAAACGTAGAGAAAGACATTCAAAAAAGTATGGCATATAGAGAAAAAGCCTGTGTAAATGACAGAAAAGAATGTCTGGCTTTGGGTGATGCCTATGCCAACGGAGAATCCGGGATTTCCCATTCCTATGTGAAAGCCAGGAAATACTATGGTATGGCATGCAGCGGAGAGAATGCCATAGGCTGTTACCGACTGGGTAACCTCTATTACAAAGGCAATGGTGTCAGGAAGAGTTATAAAACGGCAAAGCAGTATTATGAAAAGTCCTGCAGCAGCAAGAATTTAAATGGAAGCGAAAGAGGATGCAACAACCTTGCCGTGCTCTATCGTTACGGACGAGGGGTGAAGCGAGATGTGGATATAAGCAAAAAGTATTATGACAAGGCCTGTAAAAAAGGGTATGCCGAGGCCTGTACTGTGTTAAGGTCGTTCAAATGAAAGATGCCTGTATGAAAAAAATCTTAATAGTGCTGCTATTGTCCGCTTCTGTCCTGTCTGCAAAGGAGACAGGGCTTTTTGGAAAAATTATTCATGTGGCCGAAGACGATACTCTGAATGTACGGGTGGAACCGAACTATAAAGCCAGAAAAATCGCAGAGATACCGTCAAGCGGGTATGTGGGTGTGGAAAAATGCAGGCAGGTCAAGACTTCTCTCTGGTGTCAGGTCTACCCTTTGATGCAGCAGTGGTATGAACATTTTTCCGGGATGAAAGAGAAGGGCTGGGTAAATGCAAAGTATCTCTCATTTTCAGACAGAGGATATGTGCTGGTAGATGGTAAAGCGAACTGTGACTATGTCATACAGTGCAAAGCAGATAAATGTGAGCGGGTACTTGACTATGAAACGGATGATGCCAATGAGATAAAGAACCTTAAAACGGAGTGGATCGATAAAAAAAGGCTGCATGGAGAGAGCCGCTTCGGCGCTTCCTCTTCCGATCCGAAAATCAACCCGGAAGGAGATATATGCAGCTCTGCCTTCTATATTGACGACTATTTGCAAAACAGACGTTTGAAACAGTTATCCGCTAAAACAGAGAGTGAATCGTACCAAACACTACTAAAGTTCTTGAAAATATTTTCACGTCTGGAACCGAAAACGATCGCAGCATTTGTGCACCCGACAGCCGGACTCACTCTGAGTTACTACACAGTGTTTGGCAGGGGTGACAAACATTTTACTGCAGAGCAGATCAGACAGATTGATGTGCTGAGCGAACATAAGCACTTCTGGGGATATACTGATGGCAAGGGAGATGCGGTCTATATGACCCTGTATGACTTTCTTGCCTTCTTGCCCCATGACACTGAACCTATACGGGAGATCAAGCCTTTCAAAGTCTTTAAGGGGTTTCATTGTGCCAAAAATGCCGAATGTCAGGGCTACGAAGTGCTGTGGTACGATAAGCCAAGAGAGGAGGATTTTTCCTGGCAGGGGCTTGTTGTGATTTTGGAGCTGTATAGGGGGAAATGGTATGTTGCCGGACTGCTGCGTGACAGATGGACGATATAAATGAGAATGAGGCTATAGTCCTGGAGTGCTTCTCAGGAATTTTGGCTATATTTAACTTTAGTTAACCTGGCTCAAGTACACTATGATTATAAAATAGTTTTAGGAGAAAGACTTGAGTCAAATCATACAGAATATCAGAACAGAAATTTCAAAAGTACTTGTCGGTCAGGACAAAATGGTAGAGGGGCTTCTTGCCGGTTTGCTGTGTCGGGGACACATTCTTCTTGAGGGTGTTCCCGGGTTGGCAAAGACGACAGCGGTCAATGCTTTGGCCAAAACACTTGGTCTGAACTTTAAACGTGTACAGTTTACACCCGATCTGCTTCCTTCCGATATTATCGGAACGGAGATATATGATCCCTCCAACAACACTTTCAAAATTAAACAGGGGCCGGTTTTTACGAACCTGATGCTGGCAGATGAGATCAACCGTGCACCTGCCAAAGTGCAGTCGGCACTCCTGGAAGTCATGCAGGAAAGACAGGTGACCATCGGTGATGAAACTTTCAAGATAGACCTTCCTTTCCTTGTTATGGCGACGCAGAACCCGGTTGAACAGGAGGGAGCCTATGAGCTTCCCGAAGCACAGCTTGACAGGTTTATGATGAAAGTCGTTGTGGGTTACAATACAAAAGAGGAAGAACTTGAGATCGCAAGACGTGTTGCGAACAACAGTTTTGAACAGATTGAGCAGGTAGCGACCAAAGAAGATCTTGAACAGATCCGTCAAGAGGCACTGGAAGTGCATATGGATGAAGAGATCGAAGCATATATTATTGAGCTGGTAGCGGCGACGCGTGACCCCAAAGCTTATGGTCTTGAGGAGCTTGAACCCTATATTGAGTTCGGTGCCTCGCCAAGAGCGAGTATCGATATGTACAAAGCGGCCCGCGCGATCGCCTACCTTAAAGGGCAGGACTATGTTTCGCCTATCGAAATAGCCTATATCGCAAAAGAGATCCTTCGCCACAGAATCATCCTGAGCTACGAAGCACAGGCAGATGATATTACGCAGGATTATATTATCGAGAAGATATTGGCGGCGGTTCCGATCCCGTAGCAGGCAGGAGGGAAACCACAAGGGATTGCCCCTACGGTGAGGAATGTTAATCCAAGTCGTAGGGGGTACCCCTCGTGTGTACCTTTTGTTATGCAAAAAAATAAAATAAAGGATAAAGGTGAACAAAAAAGCAAAAAAGATCGTCCTTAAAACCAAAAAGCAGGTTTATGGAGATATGCTTGGCAACAATGCTTCTATGTTCCAGGGCGAAGGCTTTGAGTTTGCGGAGCTCAGGGAGTATGTCTACGGTGATGATGTTCGTAAAATCGACTGGAAAACAACCGCCAAACTGGGTAAGCCTTTTGTCAAGATATATAAAGAAGAGAGAGAACTCAATGTCGTGGTTGTCTCTATGCTGGGCGGATCTACCTATTTTGGAACAGTGAAGCAGAAGTCTGACATTATTGCCGAAGTGGCAGGTACTTTGGGCTTTTCGGCAGTGAAGAATGCTGATCTTTTCTCCCATATCATTTTTGCGGACAGGCTCTATGAACTGAGCAAACCGAGCAAAAAGCTTTTTTCTGTACATAGAGCAGTGGAAAATATCGTTGATTTTGAACCCATCGGCAAAGAGGGTGACTTTAAGGCACTGGTTGAAACTTTGAATAACCGTTTAAAGAAAAAGGCACTGCTTTTCATTCTTTCCGATTTTGTCGGAGAAGTCGATTTGAAACTGTTGAGCAAAAAACATGATGTTTTCGCTGTGATCGTACGTGACAGGTTTGAGGAAGAACCCAGTGAACTTGGGTATCTCAGGCTGATCGATATGGAAACAAAACAGAGTTTTGAAGGCAATATTGACAGTGCGACACTGAAAGGCTACAAGAAAGCACTTTTGAAAAATGATGAGAAGCTTTATAAGCAGTTCAAAAAACACGGCATCCGGTTTACCAAAGTGTATACAGATGAAGACGGAGCACTGAAACTGATGAAGCGTATGAGGAGATAGGGTAATGGGATATGAAAATGTAACTATTATCGGTACTGTCGGGAGAAAGCACTCTGTGCTGCATAATACGGCAGGATACCGTAGTTTCATGACACCACAGACAGGAGAGAGCTATGAATGAACAGAATTTAACAGCCCAGTTACGTGACATCAAACCGCTGCTGGATATCCCGGATAACAGTTTCTATATCTACTGGGGTCTGATAGGCTTTGGTATGCTGCTGTTGCTTGCCATACTCTTTTTTGTCCTTAAAAAACTTTGGGAAAACAGAAAGATCAATCTGGCAAAGGGATATTTGGCAAAACTCAAAGAGATCGACTGGAAGGATGCAAAGCAGTCAGCGTATGAAGCGACACACTATGCACGCCTTTTGGCAACAGATGAAAGAAGAAAAGAGCTTTTTGCCCAACTTGAACCAATGTTGGAAAAATACAAATATAAAAAAGAGGTAGAGAACGTGGATGTAGATACAAAAAACAAATTTAACCTCTATGTGCAGGTGGTAGATGAGTCAGTTTAGTTTTGAATATCCTCTGGCATTCGGGGTTCTGATACTGTTTATTGTCTGTGCCAAGTGGTGCAGGGAGCGCAGCAGGGCGATCTTCTTTCCTCATGTAGGTACCCTGATCGCCAAAACAGGACATAAAAGTTCTCTGCTGAGCTGGCTGAAATGGATCGGTATTGTTGCTGCGGTCATCGCACTGGCTTCGCCGGTCATCACCAAAAGCTATTCCAACTCCAAAAAAGAGGGACGAGATATCGTACTGGTGATAGACAGCAGTGATTCTATGCGGCAGATGGGATTTGACCCGAACGATCCGTACAAGAACAAGTTTGATGTGGTCAAAGAAGTAGTAAGCGATTTTATCAAGAAACGAAAGAATGACCGTATCGGGATGGTGACATTTGCAGATGTGGCATTCATCGCATCGCCGTTGACCTTTGAGAAAAAATTTCTTTCCGACATTACAGAGATGCAGGAGCTTGGTATGGCCGGAAAGCGGACAGCGATCAACGATGCACTGGTACAGGCATACAATCTGCTGAGCAAAAGCAAAGCAAAATCGAAGATCGTTATTTTACTGACGGACGGGATGGATAATATGAGTAAAATTTCGTTTGCCGATGTCAAAAGTATGATAGAAAAACGCAATATCAAACTCTATACGATCGGTATAGGCTCGCCGAGAGATTATAACGGTGCCTATCTGCAGGCTTTGGCCAAAGCGGGAAAAGGCGAGGCATACGGTGCGAGAAATGCAGCAATGCTGAGCAAAATTTATGACGAGATAGACAAACTGGAAGCATCAAAGCTCAATAACAAGAAAGTGGTGGAGCATACATATTTGTATGTTTATCCGCTCTTTTTAGCCATTTTGAGTCTGCTTCTGTTCATTTATTTCAGAAACAGCAGAGGAGTGTAAAAATGACATTTATGCATCCTTATCTATTTTGGCTGATGATCATTCCCTTTATGATCTTCGCCTTTTTGATTTCAACCAACAAAGAAAAACTTTCACGTATATTCGATGAGAAAGTACTCGAACGTTTGAGTGCAGGTAATGAGAGTATGCCTGTCATGCTGCGGAATATCATCATGTTTCTGGCTATTTTCCTGATGATCGTCGCACTGGCACGTCCTGTAGTCGAAAAAGCCGATCAGACGGTTGACGTAAAAGGCTTGACACTGCTTACGGCTCTGGATATATCCGGTTCCATGAGAAGCAAAGATGTCTACCCGAACAGGCTGACCTTTGCCAAAAAGAAGATGAACGAATTTTTCGATGCGATGCCGAGTGATGACATCGGAGTAGTGGCGTTTGCACACAATCCTTTTGTTCTTGCCCCATTCACGTCAGACAAAGAAACGCTCAAAATGCTGGTATCAGGTGTTGATGATTCCTATATCAATTTCGGGTCCACGGATTTTACGGCTCTGGCGGAATTGGCAGGCAGACTGATGAAAGACAAAAAGCCGAGGATCCTTGTACTTTTCACGGACGGCGGAGACAAAAAAGCGATCGAAGGTTTCTCCAATGTGCTTAAAGCCAATGATATTGACCTCTATGTGGTGCTTGTCGGTACCAAAAAGGGTGCACCGGTGATTGACAAGAAAGGCAAGCCGATGACACTCAAAGACGGTACGATTGCTATTACACAGCGAAATGATGCGCTCGGTACACTGGCAAAAGACAATAACGGTGCCTATGTCGTAGCTGCGAACGGCGATAAAGATATGCAGAGTCTTGCCAATGTGATCCATGCCAAATACAAAGCTCAGGAGCAGGGCCAGGTGAAGATCAAGCAGCGTGTGGAATATTTCTATTATCCGCTTGGGCTGGGACTGTTTTTGCTTTTGATAGGCTTGAGTTCACTGCCAAGACTAAAAAGCAGCAGAAAACAGGAAGCAGGAAGCATGGGAGGCAAACTATGAGATTTACAATGAAAAAAAGCATACTGGCACTGTTTATTATGCAGTATGCATTATTTACTTTTCTGCATGCAGGAATAACCGACTTTAAAACCATTGAGGCTGCAAAACAGGCTTACAGTGCAAAAGAATACGGCAAGAGTGCCGCACTTTTGCATAACCTGGATAAAGAAGTGCCCCAGAAAGAATATGACATCGGAAATGCCTACTACAAGAACAAAAAATATGATGAAGCGATCAAAATGTATCAAAAGGCAGGAGGTGTGGATGATGCAATGCGTTACCATAATATCGGGAATAGCTATTTTCAGGAAAAAAAATGGGACAAGGCTATTAAGAGTTATGAAAAAGCATTGAAGATCAAAGAAGACAAAGACACACGATTTAATCTTGAGCTGGCAAAAAAAATGAAGAAAAAGCAGGAACAGAAGAAGAAAAAGCAGCAGAAGAAGAACCAGCAGAAAAAGAACAAAAAACAGAAGAAGAACCAAAATAAGAACCAAAATAAGAAAAAGAACGATCAAAAAAACAAGAACCAGAATAAAAACAAAAAGAACAATCAGAAAAAAGAGCAGCAAAAGAACCAGAATAAAAACAAAAAAGACCAGAACAAGAAAAAGCAAAAAGGCCAGAAAAAAGATCAGAAAGAAAAAGGCCAAAAAAACAAAAAAGATCAGGAAGGTCACAAAAAGAAACCTGGTGAGAAGAAAAAATCAGATGAAAAGAAAAAGCAGAAACCCAAAAATAAAAAAGGCAATGAAGCTTCCGGGCAGCCTAAAAAACAGAAGATGAGCAAAGAAGAGAAACTCAAAGCACAGGAATTAAAACGTTTGTTGAAAAAAATGGGACAAAAGAAAACTCCTACGATGATATACCAGATGAACAATCCGAAGAAAGGAAAACGAAATGAAAATGTCAATCCCTGGTAAGACCCGTAAAGCAACCGATACCTGTGGGCAGGGTGCATTTTTCTTGTCTCAATCGATACCAAATATTTTAGATGGAGTAAAATGATGAAAAAATATATACACTTATTATTACTATTCGGGCTTTTCCTGACGCTTGCCAATGCAGGAAGCGTAACAGCAGAAGTGTCCCAAAAAGAAGTTGTTGCCGGCAATATGGTACAGCTTCGCATCAAAGCGGAAGGTAAAAGAGCCGTTTTCCCGCATATAGAGAAGATTGATGATGCCAGAGTACTGGGACGTTCGCAGAGACAGAACAATTCCATCAGTTATATTAACGGAAAAATGTCTATGACGCATACGACGAATCTCATTTTGAGTTTTGCACCGCAGCATACTGTGACGATCCCTTCTTACAGTGTAAAGGTTGACGGACAGACATATACTACAAAGCCGATCACGGTCAAAGTCGTCAAGGCATCTGCTCCCGGTATGGGCAGCAGTGTGAAATATTCGCTGCACATACGT
The DNA here is from genome assembly GCF_015493435.1 of Sulfurovum sp. Lineage (GTDB taxonomy): Bacteria > Campylobacterota > Campylobacteria > Campylobacterales > Sulfurovaceae > Sulfurovum. The sequence goes on along the minus strand of NZ_WGDD01000057.1, from coordinate 15,794 downwards.
GCGGACAAAAAAACGGTGATCGTAGGTGAACCTCTTGTTGTAACAGTGTATTTCAGTTTAAAGACCGGTGTCAGACTGGCTGACAACCCGCAGTATACCAAGCCGGTATTCAAGGGTTTCTTTGTCAAAGATGTGAATGAACCCAGATCTTACATCAAAGGCAACCAGCAGGTTCAGGAACTGAGATACATTCTAACACCGCAAAAAGAGGGTAACTTTACCATAGGGCCGGCTACTGCCAGAATCTCCGAAATAGATAGAAGCAGACAGGACATGTTCGGAAGATTCTTCGGTTCCAACTGGAAGTCTATCGTATCAAATACATTGAATATTACTGTCAAACCGAAACCCAAAGATACGGATCTGGTAGGCAATTTCACGCTGACAAGCCAGTTGGACCATCAGCAGGTAAAAGCCAATAAACCGGTCAATCTCACTGTACGTATCGAAGGAAACGGCTCACTCGAAGATTTTGATCTGGGTGATTATGAAATTGACGGAGTGACTGTTTACAGTGATGATGCGAAAATAGACAGCAAACTTTCCGGGGACAGGCTGAAAAGTACATTTGTCAAAAGTTTTGCCTTTATTTCAGATCATGATTTCACCATTCCGAAAAGAACGATTTCGGTATACGATCCGGAAAAGAAAACGGTCACTACCCTGACCATCCCTGCCTATCATATTAAAGTCAAAGCAGCAGCACACACTGCAGCAGTGCCTACGGCCGGCAGCAATGAGGGAAAAGTCCAGACAAACCTTCCTCAGCCGGGACAAAATGCCGAAAAAACGGTCGTGAAGAAGGTGGAAGTGGTGCGTGTCAACTGGTGGATGATCGTTCTGGCTTTTCTTGCCGGAGCACTTTCTATGTATCTGTTAAGTCTGCTGCCGAAATTTAAAAGCAGAGTACCAAGTCCGTTCAAAGAGTCCGAAGCGCTGAAACTGCTTTATGCCCATATCAATGATGACAAAGAAGCCGAAGCAATGGTACGCAAACTCTATGCCAAGCAAAATGGAGATAAAAGTGTTATAATTGACAAAAAAGAATTGAAAGCACTGGTGGATAAATATAGAGTCCGCTGATCTTTCGAAGGAATAAAGGCATGGGACTATCCATGATTGCATACATTTACGGGAGTGTGGACGAAACGTTCCTTGGCACATGCAAAACACTGCTTGAGGGCGAACATGTTACATACATTCCCCTCTCTGAAATGCATACTGCGGAGCATGACAGGTTTTCCCATTTTATGGTTTCGGGTACACTTGGAGAGATTAAAGAAGTTTTTGCTTTTGCACAGCTGTATGAAACGAGTGTCGGGATCGTACCGCTGCCGACACAGAAAAATCTCATACGTACGTTTGCACTCTCTTCCAAAATCGAAGAAAGTATCACTCTGGCAAAAATACCTGCCGAACAAAAAATCGATCTGCTCTACTGCAATGATGATCTGGTCGTTCAGGAAGTGGTTATCGGTGATGCCCCTCCTCTCGATACATACGATACTGCCCTGGGACAGCAGAATATTTTCAATCGTATACAGCTTTTTTTCCATATACTCAGAAAAGTCCGCAAACTGCGTCATACCCGTATTACCCTGACGGATGAAAATGAACAGGAGACCAAAGTTTCGGCAGTAGGTCTGGTAGGTGTAGAATACCAGAACGGTACCTTTGCCTCAAAACTGATTACTTCACAGATCAATGCTGCGGACGGCAAGCTCTCTTTGCTGATCCTGGCTCCTCTTTCAATGCTTCAGTATATGGGTTATCTTTTTCGGTCACTGGTGTCGCGGTGGAAATCGGAACAGCTGCCAAGATCGCTGGGGTACATACGCAGCAGCAAACTGGAGATCAAAACCGAAAGACCGCTTGAAGTGCTGGTTGACTCTGAAATACGCTGTGAAACACCGGTGCTGTTGAGAAGTACCAAAGAGAGTCTGCGCTTGAGTGTAGGGAAAATGTTTTGGGAAAAACAGAGCAAGGATGTTCAGGGGAAAAACAGTTTCAAGATCGACCACCTGCCAAGTGATGAAGAAAGTGCAAGCTATCTGGCAAAAGCCATTCCCCTGTTCAACCATGCCAGCCAGGCGCAGTATGCTGCACTTTTTTCAAGTCTGAGGGAAGAGGGGCAGCTGAACAGTACATTCATGATACTGCTTATTCTGGCAACGATGATCGCAACGTTCGGTCTTTTCATCAATTCAAGTTCTGTGATCATCGGTGCTATGCTTCTGGCTCCTCTGATGCAGCCTATTATCAGTTTGAGTATGGGGGTGCTGAGGCAGGACAGTGCACTGGAACTCTCTTCGGCGAAAACGATCGTTGTCGGTGTCCTTTCGGTACTTCTTACCGCAGCACTGATCGCCTGGTTCATTCCCATGGAAAAACTGACTTCTGAAATGTCCGGACGGCTCTTTCCCACAACCTTGGACCTTTTTATCGCTATAGCTTCAGGTGTGGCCGCAGCCTATGCCAAAAGCAATGAAAAGATTTCCGGTTCGCTTGCGGGCGTGGCGATCGCGGTAGCATTGGTACCGCCAATCGCAGTGGCCGGTGTCGGACTGGGCTGGACACAGTGGCATATGTTCAGTTCGGCTTTTCTGCTTTTTATGACCAACCTTATAGGCATCGTACTTGCTGCGGCACTGACTTTTGTTGTACTGGGATACTCACCCCTTCGGGTGGCAAAAAAGGGGATATTGACATGGTTTATGATCGCTGCCTTTGTCTCTATTCCGCTTTACAGCTCGTTTGAGCAGATGAAGGAGAATATTGCGATCCAAAAAAGTCTTTCGAATATTCATTTTACCCTGAACACGCAGGAAGTCGTATTGACACATATACAGCTTATCGAGCAGAGCAGGAAACTTCAGGTACGCTGTGAAGTGATCGCAAGCGGCCGTTTAAGCACGGCAGAGAAAAAGCTGCTTAAAGAAGTCATAGAAAAAACCATCGGCAGAAAAGCAGATGTGATCGCTACCTTTAGATACCGGCTATAAAATCCTCTTTATACTGCATAGAATATGCCAATCGTGTTGTGTTCCCTGTGTTTACAGTATGTCATGCAGTGTATTTGCTTCCTGCATCCAGGTATGCAGTGTTGTCCACTCTTCATTTTCAACCATCTTTCGACATTGTCCGAGCTCAGTTTCAAATGCTTCTATCGCTTCAATGAGGTTTGTTTTATTCTGCCTGAAAATATCCTCCCACATATTGGGTGAAGATTTGGCGATGCGGCTCATGTCTTTAAAGCCTCCGCCGGCAAGGGCAACAATACTTTCGGGGTCTTCCTGTTTCATAACAGCGTTTGCCAGAGCGTAGCTCAGTGCATGCGGCATATGTGAAATGAATGCAGCATGCCGGTCATGGGCTTTTGCCGTCATATAGACAAGTTTCATCCCTATATCGGAAAACAGCTTTTCTGCCACCTGCTGCTGGTGTCTGCCGCTTTTCTCCATGTCGCAGAGTACAACAACTTTGCCTTCGTAAAGGTTATCTATGGCAGCAGTGGGTCCGAATTTTTCTGTTCCGGTCATGGGGTGGGCAGTGACAAAGTTTTTTCTCAGATTTTCAGGAATACTTTCAGAGATTTTTTCTTTGGTACTTCCCAGGTCAATAACGGTACATGCCTCGTCAAGTGTACCTATCTGGTTGGCTACAGCGATGATGCCGTCCACCGGAATCGTCAGGAAAATAATATCACATGCCTTGATCGCATCCAGTGTCTGGACGATCTCATCGACCAATCCTATGGAGAGTGCTTCTGTGCAGTGTTTACTGTTGTGGTCGAGACCGATAAAACGGTATTGGGATGAAGACTTTTTCAGTGCAAGCGAAAGCGATCCTCCCATGAGCCCAAGTCCTATAATTCCGATTTTTGTTGTCATTTGTGCCCTTTGAAACGAGGAAGTGATTTTTGGGTGATTATAGCATATTAACTGTGCTCTTATTGAAAAAAAGATAAAATATTTGCAAAATGAACAAGGTTGTTTTATGAAGGTTGTTTTATGATGATACGGAAAATCGCTCTTTCTTGGATGGTAATAGGGTCACTGCTTCTTGCGCAGAAAATTACCAATATCAAATTTGAAGGTTTGGCGCATCTTTCAAAAAGTGTTGCCTATGAGGTTGCAGGTATCCGTCCGGGGGACAATGTCACAGGTGAACAGATAGATGATTCTGTCAAGAATTTTTATGACCAGGGATATTTTGAGGATGTTTGGGTAGAGCAGAAGGGCAGTACACTGATCTATCATTTTAATGAAAAAAGAGCTATCGCAAAGGTGAAAGTGACCGGATACGGGGATGACGGTAAAAAACTGCTTGAGGGTGCCGGGATCAAAAAAGGCGACCTGTATGATGTCATGCGTATTGAACAGGCTAAAAAAGCGATGCAGGCAGCGCTGGAAGCCAAAGGGAATTATGATTCTGTCATTGATGTGACAACAAAGCCGGTGGGCAAACATGCGGTAGCCGTTACCTTTGATGTCAACAAGGGTGAAAAGATCAAGATCAAGAAGATCAATTTTATCGGGGCCAAAGCCCTGAGCAAAAGCGAACTTGAGCATAACCTTGTAAACCAGCAGGAGGATGCACTCGGATTCATTCCGATCTTTTTCCATAACGGAGAGGTAAAGGTGGATCAGCTGCCGTACGATGCCTACAGGGTTAAAGAAACGTATATGGAACACGGGTATCTTGATGCGTATGTCAGTAAACCGCTGATGCGGGTAGACTACAGCTCCTATACGGCTGAAGTGGATTACCAGATTAAAGAGGGAAAACAGTATCGCCTCGGCAAGATCAGTATTTCCCAGAGCATCCCGGGACTCAAAACTGACAACCTCCTTTCCGATCTTGATCTGCGTTCCGGAAAAGTTTTCAATATTACCAAAATGCGTAAAGATATCAAAATGCTGGAAAACAAAGCGGGCGACCTTGGATATGCTTATGCTAAAGTGACACCGAACATGCATAAAGATCCGCAAAAGGGTATCGTGGATATCCAGTATATAATCACTCCGGGTCAGAAAGTAAAGATCGGTGATGTCCTGATCTCTGGGAACGATGAAACGAAAGACAGGGTTATCAGACGCTATATCTATCTTGCACCGGGTGACCTGTACAGTTCGACGGACCTGAAAGAGAGTATCAATGCACTTAAGAGAACGGGATTTTTTGAAAAAGTAGATATTCAGACACAGAGAATTTCGGAAGACAAGGTCAACCTCCTTGTCAAAGTCAAAGAGACACAGACCGGTACGATCTCTGCAGGAGGCGGGTACGGTTCCTATGAGGGGCTTATGGTCAATGCTTCCATCTCTGACAGGAACTTCCTTGGAACAGGTATCAACACGACACTTGGATTTGAATTTTCAAAAGTTTCAAAAAACTACAATCTTTCCTTTGTGAACCCGAGGGTCTGGGACAGTCGCTACAGTTTGGGACTGAGTCTCTATAAAAGACAATATGAATACAACTATGACCAGACAGACGGCTATACGATCGACCAGCTGGGCGGATCAGTGAACGTAGGACGCGAGTTCTGGCGGCATTTCTATGCTTCCGTCGGTGTAGGCTATGTGGATAACCAGTCGGAATACAGTGAAAGTTATCTTGAGAGTGTCAACTCGATTTCCAACCAGTTCTATAACGACCAGTATAGAAAAGCATCCGGTTTTGCCAGTCTGAAATTTGACAATACCGATGACTACCTGCTTCCAAGAGAAGGGTATATCGCATCGATTGCCGGCGAGTTTTCAAAAATGGATGGTGACATGACACCGGAGAATCTTAAAAGAGGCTATACCAAATTTGACAGTTTTACCAAAGTGAATGCACGGTTCGGTGCTTTTTACGGTATGGAAGACTTGATTGATTATGACTTGATCCTGCGTTTCAAAGCACGGTATACCAAGATCTTCTCTTTGGATGATGAGTATATTCCTATTGCGGAAAGACTTTTTATGGGGGGTGTCGGATCGGTCAGAGGATACAATCCGTATTCTCTTTCTCCCGATGTTATCGGAAAGGGCGGTATTCCCGGTTATCCAGGAAGCCGTATCGGAGGTACGGAGCGTGAGTCTGCCTCCTTTGAGGCGAATATCCCTTTATCCGATGCTGCGAAGATGAGACTTTCCTTCTTCTATGATATCGGTCGGATCAGTACAGATCCTGTTCGAAGCGGTGTGTCGCCGAGCGGACAGCCTGAATACATTGACTTCAACAATCCTGATCAGTCCTACTACGGTGCTTCCGTTGTACGTTCATCGACAGGAGCAGTGGTCGAGTGGCAGTCACCTTTCGGTGCGATCAACCTGATCTTCTCGTATGCGATCAATCCGGATGAGTATGATGATACAGCTACATTTGAATTCTCTATGGGGAATCAGTTCTAAACTTTAGAGGTTCCCTTTAGAATGTATGACGACCTCCTGGGTCTGTCTGGTGATCTCCAGTTCTTCATTGGTAGTGATCACCAGGAGTGCGACCTTGCTGTCCTTCTGCTGGATCGCAGGATCGTTCAGACTGTTTTTCCCTTCATCAACAGATATACCGAATATATTTTCCAAACCTTCACAGGCCAGTGTACGTATTTTGGATGCATGTTCTCCAATACCGCCGGTAAAAACGATGGCATCCACCCTTCCCAGTGCAGCAGCATAGGCACCGATATACTTTTTAATACGGTAGGCATACATTTCTACGGCAAGCCTGCTCTTTTCATCTCCCTGTTCCGTATGAGAAATGACTTCACGCATATCGTTGGTTCCGCAGATACCTTTGAGCCCGCTTTCTTTGTTGAACATGGTGTCTACTTCTTCAGCCGTCATATGCAGCTGATGCATGAGGTAAGGTGTGATCGCCGGATCTATGTCGCCTGAGCGCGTACCCATCATTAATCCCTCAAGCGGTGTCAGACCCATGGAAGTATCAATGCTGATTCCGTTTTTGATAGCAGCAGCACTGGCGCCGTTCCCAAGATGCAGTGTAATAAGGTTCAACTCTTTCAGGGGTTTATGCAGTATTTTGGATGCCTCCTTAGCAACATACGCGTGAGATGTACCATGGAAACCGTAACGGCGCACGGATGCCGACTCGAATAAATGATAGGGAAGAGGATAGTAGGCAGTACAGTCCGGCATCGTCTGGTGAAAAGCAGTGTCGAAGACAGCAACCTGGATAAGGTCAGGATAAAGTGCGGCAATGACTTCGATACCTTCGAGGTTGGCCGGATTGTGAAGCGGAGCAAGAGGTATCAGGGAGCGTATGGTTTCAATGACTGTACCGGTAATGCGCACAGGCTGACTAAAATGCGGACCGCCATGGACCACACGGTGCCCCACAGCATCCAATTCGCCAATATCCGAAATGATCCGGGTATTTTTCAGACGTTCAAAAAGTGTGACAATAGCATGATGATGGTCTTTGACGGCTATCGTATGTTTTACCGGTGGACCCTTGAAATGCAGTGTCATGTAACTTTCTTTCTCGCCGATACGTTCAATAGTGACAGAAGCAATACTTTTTTCATTGACAAAATATTGACATTTCAGTGAAGAGCTTCCTGAGTTGAGCACAAGAATTTTCATGCTTTGTCCCTGTACTGTGCCTGTATTGCAGTAATTGCCACCGTATTGACAATATCATCTACAAGGCAGCCTCTGCTGAGATCATTTACCGGAAGTTTCAAGCCCTGAAGGACCGGTCCGATAGCCGTGGCACCGGTAGAGCGCTGAACCGCTTTGTATGTATTGTTTCCTGTGTTGAGATCGGGGAATACAAATACCGTAGCATGTCCTGCCACTTTGCTGTCAGGCAGCTTTTTTCTGGCAACGTTCATATCGATGGCGGCATCATACTGTATGGGGCCTTCTATGAGGAGGTCAGGTCTCAGTTTCTGTGCCAGTCTGGTTGCTTTGCGTACTTTTTCTACATCGGGACCGCTGCCGGAATCGCCTGTAGAGTAGGACAGTAAAGCAACTCTGGGTTCAATACCGAATCGGGAAGCAGTATCGGCAGAGGAGATGGCGATATGTGCCAGTTCTTCTGCCGTAGGATCAAGATTGACGGCACAGTCACCATACACAAGTACTTTGGTATCGAGAAGCATAAAAAAGATACTGGAGACAATAGAAATGCCCGGTGTTGTTTTGATGATCTGAAGAGCGGGGCGGACAGTGTCTGCGGTCGTGTGTGAAGCACCGGATACCAATCCGTCTGCCATATGGTTATAGAGCATCATCGTGGCAAAATAGTTACGATGCGACATGGCATCCCTGGCAGCCGGAAGGGTGAGGCCCTTGGTACGTCTGAGTTCGTAGAACTGCTGTGCAAACTTTTCGGACAGTCCGCCCTGTGCCGGGTCGATGATCTTTGCCTTGGCAATATCAAGCCTGAGCTGTGCACATCTGTGTTTGATCTCCTCTTCTTCTCCCAGGAGGATCAGATCGACAATATCTCTTTGGAGCAGAATAGAAGCTGCTTTCAGAATGCGTTCATCTTCACTTTCGGGCAGTAAAATCGTTTTTTTCTCACTGCGTGCCTGTTCAAACAGACGATATTCGAACATCATAGGGGTAACAATGTCGTTTCTGCATGCCTTAAATCCTTCGACGATCTTCTCTTTATCCACATGGGTGTCGAAAAGTGCTTTGACCTGTATGATCTTCTGTGTCTCTTCCGGTGTGATCCTTGCCTGTATCTGCTCAACAGCTATCGCTGTTTCATAACTGTCACTTTGAACGGAAAGCATGGGAATGGGTGCTTCCGGAAAATCTTTAATAAGCTCTATGATGCACGTATCCGTTTGAATGCCGCCGCTGAGGATGATCCCTGCGATATTGGGATGGTTCTTGGCTGCGTAAGAGAGATGCGAAGCGATAATAATATCGTTTCTGTCCGAAGGGACGACAATGAGATGGTTTTCCTTGATGCGCGTAAGGTAATTGGCTACACCCATAGCGGCGATCTTGGTTCCCGTGACAAGATGATTGAACTGTTCTTCGTCGCCCAGTACGGTTTTTGCATTGAGAACCTGTGCTATCTGTCTCAGTGTGGGGGTATCGATCTCTTTTACTTCAGGAAGCAGGTAGACCTGCTGATTGTCTTCTAAACGATTGATATCTTGCCGCACGGCTTCTATCGTATCGGGATGACAGCGGTTTACAAAGGCAGCGAGTTCACGACATCCCTCTGCGCTGATGGTCTCTGAAACAATCTGTATCTCATTGATGATATCTTCGCTGTCTTTCCCTTTTGCATTGAGTACAGGACAAAAGAGCGTTCCGAGGTTTTTGGCGATCCTGAGATTGATGTCAAAGTCAAATGTAGATGCAAACCGGTTGCGCGGATAACCGTCGATCAGGACGAAATCGTAATTTTGCTGCAGCCAGTTCACTTTGTCAATGAGCACTTCCATCAGTGCCTCTTCTTTGTTGTCGGCAAATGCCTGAACAATTTCCGGTTCGGTAAATCCGACACAGGCATCGTATGAAATTTTCAAGCCGAAGTGTTCAAGCATAAAACCGATATGTGTTTCATCCTCTTTTTTCTCCGGAACTACAGGGCGGAAATAGGCGACATTGGTATAGCGCCCTTTCAGCATTTCCATAAAACCTATGGCAATAACCAGTGCTCCCGACTGTGCTTCTGTGGAAGCGATATAAATACTTGCATGTGGCATACGGATCCTTTTGATGCATGGCAGTGATAAGATTTTAACATAAAACATCAAAAGGTATAATGTCACACACAAAAAGTATTATTTTAGGACAACCATGCACTCATACATAGAAATATTCAATTTTACACCCACTCCGGAATACAGACCGGTTCATAGTCTTGAACCAGTGATAAGAGAGAGTATGCGCAACCAACGGGCATCAGCTGTTCTGGGTGAAGAGGGAATAGATGCGTTCACACAAAAGATCCTGGAGTGCATGAAGGTTTATTACCGTCTTGTCGGTATCGACGATGAGGTCATAGCGGGGAAGGGGTGTGTAGTACCCCGGGGAATACTGCCCAGATTTACCGAAGGATTGATACACTATTTCAAGGCGCTTAAAGAAGAAACAGCAGGGAACAAAGAGATCGCAGTACTTCAGCATTCGGGGATCACAACGATCAAGATACGGTACAAATATACAGACAGTGTGATCAAAAAACTGGTTAAACTGGGACTGCGTCAACCCTTACTTTTAGAGGACCCGCTTAAAATATTTCTTAAAGGCGGAGCACTGCACGATCTCATAGGGATGCTCTTTATCTGTTCAAGTCCCTATGAACGGGAGTGGGCGGCACGGGCACTTTACAGCTTTTTTGACTATGAACACCGAACAGATGACCATCTGCTCTATGGTTTTTACAGTGTCAAGCGTAAAAGCGGATACAGGGGACTGCACTGTGACCATACCCGATTTTATCCGCGTTTTGATACGCATTTTGAGGAAAACAGGCTGCCGGAAGATGATATTTTTGATATATTCGACCCGGCTATGTCCCAGACGGAACTTCTTGACCGTTTCCGGAATTTTTTCAACATAGAGATACAGCTGCATACAGCGTTCGAGAACCTTTGGGCAGGGATGGAACACCGGAACAGTTACAATATTCAAGCCAAAGGGGCAGGCCGGAGCGAGAAGATCGCTGTACAGTGGAACCTGCTTTCCGATACAATGAAAAACCTTGAAATGCAATTCGAGCGTTTACAGGTCGATACCGAACAGGCACGTTTCGATGTAGGGTACCGACAGGGATATACTTTCGTCAAAAGTGTATTGGAACGGCTGGATGCATCGGCATATCAGACCTATCTTTCATATGTGAAGAAAAGTGAAGCACTTGAAACACTGCTCAAGAACCATGAAATTTCCAGACAGGCCTATGTGGAAGAGTCTTATGAGATCGCTGCAGAACTTGAAGAGATTGCAGACAGGCAGAACTATCCGACGCTGCAAATACTTTTTTTGATGCAGAGCGCTTTTATGCATTATGGTCTGGCTAACCACCGAAATTATTTCAACAGCGAAGATATCTACCGTTTTGTGCATACAGCGTTGAACCGTTATCTTGCCATTTACGAAATGCTCAAGGCAGATGAAAGCATTTACAAATCCAATCTGTTGATGATCATTGTGATTCTTCGTTACCAGCAGCTGGCACAGCAGTACGGCCTTGGCCTGATCCATACCGGGGATGGTGTCATGAGCAAAGAAGAGCTTGCTCTTGTCAATTATGAGACCAATCTTACCCTTTTTAAAGACCTTTTGACGCAGCTCAATGAGTTGACCCCCGAAGAGTTGAGCGAGATAAAAAACGATGATACCGCTTTTTTGAAAATGGTGCACCGTACAGATGTGCTCGCAAGAGAGTGGGAGCTGCTCGTCAACGAATCACCCGAAGAACATAGACGGATTGCCAAAGAAGTGGCACGTTTCAGAACACGTTATGTTACGTCGGAACTTTGGGAACATTTTCATACACTGCTTGAACACAACAAGATCAAAAATGTCAGTTATGTGGTGAAATTCTATACGACATTGCTCTGGCATGGGTTGATCATTCCTCTGGATGCACTCAAACAGATCATCCGCTATTCTGCCTATGACAAGATCAAGACCAGTGACCTTTTCTATTATGAATTGGCTGCCTACAAGTTTCTTGCAGTAGATGGATGTGAATGCCTGGAAGATTGCGCCCAAAAAAGAGAAATGCGGAAGATGTCAGTACAAAGAAGAGCTTATTTTGAAGATTTTCACCGTAAAAATATGATACGACAGCTGTTTAAAATCTATAAAAATGAACCGCGTTTTACCTTTTTGCGGGCGAAATACCGTTTTGAACAGCTTATAGGCACTCCTTTCAGAATGGATCATTTCAGTGAAAGGCTGACAAAAACCTAAGCCGGGGGCTGTGTGTTATCTTCGTTTTTCTCTTCGGCTATCGGATGGGTTTTGGCATAGCCGACAGCCAGAGGTTGTGCGCTGAAGCCATGCAGGAAAATACTCAGGAAAATGGTCAGTGATGCGACACCGAAGATCTCTTCATGTCCCTGAATATCTCCAATTTCATGGACGGCTACGAGGATATAGAGGATCGATGCGATCCCTCTCGGGCCGAACCATCCGTAAAACAGACGGGTTGAAAAGTCGACTTTGGAGAAACCGAATCCCAATATGACCGGCAGCATACGCAGCACGGTCAAACTTAGAAGGGCAAAAGCAAGTGCCTTGAGGTTCCAGTAGTCAATCGTGAGGGGGATGAAGACCAAACCAAAGATCAGAAATGAGATCATCACCAGAAATTCCCCTTCGCTTTCGGCAAAACTTTCAACATGTTCACGGAGTATTTCACTGGTATTGCCCAGAAAAAGCCCGGAGAAGAAGGCGGCAATGTAGCCGTTGCCTCCCAAGTATTCAGCGGCATAGAAGGAAAAGACCGCCAGAGCGATGGGCGCGAGGTTGCTGTATTGATATTCCATCCATTCTTTTTTCATAGCCCGCATCATCATGCTTGCCCCTGCCCATCCCACAAATCCGCCGGCAACTGCACCGATGATCACTTGCCTGGCAATGTAGGAGAGCCAGCCGCTTTCCGCCGTACTGCTGTTGGAGACGATCATGGCAAGTACGGTAAGCAGCACGGGAAAGACGATACCGTCATTCAGCCCGCTCTCCACATTGATGGTGTTTCGCACGACCGAAGGGATACGCTTGTCACTGACAACGATCTTCCCCAGTGCAGCATCCGTCGGCGCCAGTATGAGTGCAAGCAGCAGGATGTAGAGGAATGATTCATGGGGAAAAAACCACATGCCTGTGAGTGTTGCAATAACAATCGTGATGGGCATGGCAATAAAAAGCAGACGTGCAGGAAGCTGCCAGTTTGCTTTGAGCTGTGAGAGGTTCAGGGCAGAAGAATCACTGAAAAGTACGAGTATCAGGGTGATCTCTGCGATGATCTGTACGGCTTCTGCATTGGCATGAATAGGGGTGCCTCCCAGTACAGGCGGGGAGAGCAGTATCCCTACACCTGTAAAGACCATCGGACCGGAAATATTGTATTTTCCAAGAAGATTGGAAAAAAGCCCGTAGCCCAGAACGACAAGACTTATGCCGAGAAAGACAAGATGTTCATGCATTTTTTATTGCCTTTGCTTCAGTTTGTAGTTTGCATGCCTGGTATCGAAACTCCCTCCCAATGCAAGATGAAGGTTGACACGGTTGATCAGACGTTCTTTGGCGATCTGCAGTTTGGCGATCTCTGCTTTGATCCATTTTCCCTGAATGACCAGGATATCCAGTACGGTACTTTCGCCGATGCGATATTTTTCAATGGTCATATCATAGGCGGTCTTGTATTCTTTGACCATAGTACTTATGTAGGTATAACGCACTGCCATATGTTTTTCTGCTGCAAGCCTGTCCTCAACTTCCTGAAATGCGCGCAGGGCGGTCCAGGCATAAGAAGCAATAGCCGCTTTCTGCTCTGCTGTGGCTGTAGCGACTTGCGCTTCAATGGCTCCGCCGGTGTAAAGCGGTGCAAAAATACCCGCTGTCAGAGAAGTGATGGCGTCGTTGATACTGTTGGGCCCAAGACCCAGTTTTAAACGGACATTCGGCAGATGCAGCAGTTTGGCAGATATTTTCTGGTGGAACGCTGCTGCTACGCGTTCTTCTGCCGCTATGAGGTCCGGTCTGCGCTCGAGTATTTGCGCCGGCAGTCCGGAAGGGATCTTGGGCAGTGTTCTGTAAAAATATTTTGCTGTGATCCTGGCGGAGGGATAGCGTCCTATGAGTACTTCCAGTGCTCTCTGGGAACGCTCTTTGGCCGCCAGTGATGCACGTGCCGAGTCTTCTGCCGAGGCAACGAGCGCCTTGGAAAGATGCACGTCACGTTTGTTTCCCTGGCCGATCTCTTCACGTTTATTCAGGACAAAGAGACCTTTTTCCTGGATCTTGACGATCTCTTTGTTAAATTCATATATTTTGCTGTTGGCATTAAGCTGGAACCATACTGTTGCGATCTGTGCGGCAAGTGACTGCCGGGCAAATTCATAATCGGCGATCTGTGACCGTGTCAATGCTTGATCTGCCGAAACAAGGTTGCCTACACGGCCCCATACATCCGGTTCCCAACTGGTTCCAAGCCCGCCGAATGAGACTTCGTTGGCACCGGCATTGTTGTTGTCATGATAGAATCCGGCTATATTAATCGTGGGTTTGAGTTCTGACTCTGTCAGTTTGGTCAGGGCAGCGGCTCTTTCCACTCTGAAGGCAGCTACTTTCAGGTTGGGGTTGTGCGCCTCGCCCTCTCTGACGAGTTTGTTGAGTTTAGGATCACGGAAAGTTTTCAGCCAGTTATCCTGTACCGCACCATTGGTATGAGGGGATGCGAAAGCAGATCTCGGCTTGATGGCATGAGGGCCCTTTTTGATGTCTGAGACTGCTTCATTATGGGTAGGAATATTTTGCGCACAACCAGTAAAAAAGAGGGCAAATGTACTGTAAAATATGACTTTTTTCATCTGTTTTGTCCTTTTTTTCTTAATGGAAACGCAGGAAATACTGCCAGCTTTGCATACGCAAAAGGATCTTACGGATGATCGCAACATGTGACCAGAACGGACTTGACATATCGTAGGTTGCAACGACGGCATCTGTTCCAAGCGGCAGGTCATAGGTACTTATATTGTCATCGATCTTGATCTGTACCGGGACTTGTCCTGCAGGCAGCTGGGTATTGAAAGAGAACATTTTCCGGTCAGGGGCGATCTCACCTTCTGCCATGGTAGGCAATACACGTACGACATGCGCCTGGAAGGAGCGTCCCGGTATGGCAGGGAAGATCACTTCTGCAAGGTTTCCTTTTTTGATATTGGTCAACGGTTCCTGTGAGAATCCGGCAATGAAAGCAATGGAGTCAAGATTGACGAAAGTGAGTACCGGAAAACTCGGAAAAGGAACAGCCATCTGTCCCGGACGTACCCTGACCTGTGTCACATAACCGTCTGTCGCCGCTTTTATGGTGCAGCTGTCAAGGTCGAATTGTGCTTTTTCAACCCGTGCAGTAAGCGAACCGACCTGTTTCTCATACTCGTGGATATCAAATTTCGATCCGCCTGCGACACGTCTGAGTTCTATGGTGTCCTGCAAACGTTTCCTGGCAAATTCAAGTTGTGCTTCGAGGTCTGCGAGTGCTGCTTTGAACGGGGTCTCATCGATCTTGATGAGGACATCTCCTTTGTGTACCAGTTTATTGGGTTGTGCCACTACTTCAACAACTTTTCCCCGTACATTTGAAACGATAGGTGTGGTGAGAAAATAGCTTCTTGCACTTCTGGAACCGGGATGGTAGTATGCCATGCCCATCAGAATGACGGAAAGCATGATGATCCCGCCGAGTACGGCAGTGGTAAGAGACCACTTGTTCACCGGTATCTTGAAAACTTTAAAAATGATCCAGCAGAAAGTGGCATAGGTGAGTATCATGAGTGTTTCCATCTATTTCACCTCCATTTGGGTATCGGATTCTGGCGGGACAGTCGTGTCTTCAGAGGCCTCGGAAAGTTTGGCTTCAAGTGCTTCGAGTCTTTCTTTAAGCTCTGTTATCTCTTTCTGTGACAGGGTTGAATCTTTGAGCTCGACCGTTTCAAGTCCCCAGCCTTCACCGGGCTTGTAAAGATAAGCCCAGATCCAGAGGAACGGCCAGATGACATGCATGAGAAAGAGGCTCACCCATCCGGCTATATGTATGGCATCCCGATGGGGATGATCTCTCTTTTTTGCGAT
>NZ_WGDD01000056.1 GCF_015493435.1 Sulfurovum sp. | reverse complement strand
AGCCTCTGGAATGGGAGAACTGCAACATCTACAACCTTTCAGCACTCTTTCTGGATGAGGCACAGAAAAAAGAGCTTCAGGAACGCTACAGAAGCGGCAAAGAGGGTTATGGCCACTTCAAGAAATACCTCAAAGAGCTTATCTGGGAAGAATTGGCCGAAGCCAGAGAGAAGAGAGCCTACTACCTTGACCATATGGATGAAGTCAATGATATTCTAGCCATGGGTGCGAAAAAAGCAAAGGCCATCGCCGATGCCAAAATGGAACAGGTAAGAGCTGCTATAGGTCTATAATCTGTTCTATAGTGTAATCGCCGCCCATAATATTGGCGACGATCTCTTTATCGATATGTGAAGTCGTATAGAGAGAGATATTGAGCTCCCCTTCATTCACATGTCCCTTTGTTTCTGAAAGTGCAAGCAGACGCTTTGCAATAGCATCTCCCGTATGGATCAGGTTCATTTCACGCTGCATGATTTCTTCTATTTTATGTGCCACCAGCGGATAATGGGTACACCCGAGCACGATTGTGTCGACATCATTCTCCCGCATAGGGTGAAGCCACCTTTCGAGCATTTGGGCTGTTTTACTGCTTTCGATCTCACCCTTCTCTATCTGCTCCACCAATCCCGGACATGCCTGCTCGTAAAGCGTGACATCCTCTTTGGCTGAGAGTACATTGACCAGATCCTGATACTTCTCTCCCACCAGCGTCGCAGGCGTGGCCAGCACACCGATACTCCCCGTTTTAGTCTGTTCCAGTGCCGGCTTGATCCCGGGTTCCGTCCCTATAATAATCAGTTCGGGGTATTTTTCTCTCAATGTTTTAACCGCAGCGGAAGTTGCCGTATTGCAGGCGATGATCAGTGCATCGATCTGATGTGCTTTGAGAAAGTAGGCTGTGATATCAAGACTGTACTGTAGAATTTGTTCAGGTGTTTTTTCGCCATAAGGAGCATTTTTCGTATCGGCGACATAAAAGAGCTCTACGCCTTTCATCACCTTTGTGACAGCCTGAAGCACAGTCAGACCGCCAAGACCAGAATCGAATACTCCGATCTTCATGAAGTATTTACTCGTTCATCATGGCAAGGAATTCTTCGTTGCTCTTCGTTTTCATCATTTTGGAGAAGAGGAATTTGAGTCCTTCGACCTCTTCCATGTTCTGCATGGCGTTTCTCAGTGCCCATACTTTCTGGAGAGTTTCCGGATCGGTAAGAAGTTCTTCTTTTCTGGTTCCTGATTTGGTCACGTCGATCGCAGGGTAGATACGTCTTTCCGAAACATGACGGCTGAGTACCACTTCGGAGTTACCTGTTCCCTTGAATTCTTCGAAGATCACTTCATCCATACGACTTCCCGTATCGATAAGCGCTGTAGCGATAATGGTCAGAGAACCGCCCTCTTCAATGTTTCTTGCCGCACCAAAGAATCTTTTCGGTTTATGCAGCGCATTGGCATCGACACCGCCGGAAAGGACTTTGCCCGAACTCGGGGTTACTGTGTTGTAGGCACGTGCCAGTCGGGTAATGGAGTCAAGCAAAATAATGACATCTTTTCCCATTTCCACACGTCTTTTGGCTTTTTCAATGACCATTTCGGCTGTTCTGACATGATTCTGCGCAGGGAGGTCGAATGTGGAGGCATAGACTTCTCCTTTGACCGACCGCTGCATATCTGTTACCTCTTCGGGTCTTTCATCCACCAAAAGAACCATCAGAGAAGCATCCGGGTTGTTATGGGTGATCCCGTGTGCCAATTCTTTGAGCAGTTCGGTTTTACCAGTTCTCGGCGGTGCAACGACCAGTGCTCTCTGCCCTTTCCCGATAGGGGTAAACAGATCAAGTACGCGGCCGGTCATTTTCATCGGATTATATTCGAGTTTCAGTTTTTCATTGGCATAAAGCGGTGTCAGGTTATCGAACAGCGGCCTTTGCTTGGATTTTTCAGGCGCGACATAGTTGATCGCTTCAATTTTCAGCAGGGCATAGTATTTTTCCTGGTCTTTGGGAGGACGTACCTGACCCGTCACAATATCACCGTTTCTCAGTGCAAAACGCTTGACCTGTGTCGCCGAGACATAGGTATCGTTGCTTGAGTTGGCAAAATTTCCGTCAATGGAACGCAGGAAACCGTACCCGTCATTCATCACTTCAAGAATACCGGTATAGAGAATGAATCCCCCCTGACTGACCTGGGATTTCAGTATCTCGAAGATCAGATCGCGTCTTTGGTATTCGTTGGGATTTTCAACGCTGACTTCTTTGGCAATGGTAACAAGTTCATCGAGAGGTTTTTGCTGGAGATCTTCTATTTTATAGCCCTGTACAGGTACATGTGTTCTGTTTTTTCTGCCGGCATTGTGGCCATTGGCAGGTTTTTTGTTGTGTTCGCTCATTGTTCCTCTTATATGGATAAAAATTGGAGAATTTGCACGGATAATAGTTACTACTGTCTCTTGACAGCAATAAATTCATCGATGTGTAGTGATGTAATTATAATCCTTTTTGGCTGAAATGTCAAACTTACAGCCGGTTCGTGCTAAAATCAGCCCAAATATACCTATTCTCATTCGTGAAGGAGATTCTTAGTCATGTCAGTACAGTCCCATATAGACAAAGTGTTACGCAAAGTGCAGGAATACAGTCCCGGCCAGGATGAATTTTACCAGGCTGCACATGAAGTGGTCTCTTCGCTTGTTCCCCTGCTGGAAGAAGACAACCGGTACGATATGCATAATATCCTGGAACGTATCATGGTTCCCGAGCGCACCATCATCTTTCGTGTATGCTGGGTAGATGATAACGGCAGGGTGCAGACCAACTACGGGTATCGGGTACAGTTCAATTCTGCGATCGGGCAGTACAAGGGCGGGCTTCGCTTCCACCCTTCTGTCAATCTCGGCATCATCAAATTCCTCGGCTTTGAACAAATCTTCAAAAATGCCCTTACCGGCCTTCAGATCGGTGCGGCAAAAGGAGGAAGCAATTTTGATCCCAAAGGAAAAAGCGACAATGAGATTATGCGCTTCTGCCAGGCATTCATGTCTGAACTCTACAAATATATCGGCGGAACAAAAGATGTCCCTGCCGGAGATATCGGTGTCGGTGCAAGAGAGATAGGCTATTTGTTCGGGCAGTATAAAAAACTGACCGGCCATTTTGAAGGGGTTATTACAGGCAAAGGGCTGAACTGGGGCGGATCAAATACAAGAAAAGAAGCTACCGGCTACGGGGCAGTCTATTTTGCAGAAAATATTTTAAAAAAATACGATACCGAGCTCAAAGGCAAGATCTGCACCGTATCGGGTTCAGGAAACGTAGCTACCTATACAATCGAAAAACTCTATGAAATGGGTGCTATTCCTGTCACATGCAGTGACAGCCGGGGTACCATTTATCATGCAAAAGGCATCGATATCAATTCGCTCAAAGCGATTAAGGAGATCAACCATCAATCGCTTGAAACCTATGCACAGGTACATCCGGACAGTGTCTATACCCCTGTGAGCCACTATCCTGAAGGGAAGCATCAGACTTGGAATACTCCCTGTGACATTGCCTTCCCCTGCGCCACACAGAATGAATTGAATCTGGAGGATGCCAAAACACTGGTCGCCAACGGCTGCATCCTGGTCAATGAAGGTGCCAATATGCCTACGACTCCGGATGCCATAGCCTTCCTCAAGAAGAACAATATTCTTTTTGGTCCGGGGAAAGCAGCCAATGCCGGTGGTGTTGCTACCAGTCAGCTGGAAATGAGCCAGAATGCCAGTATGGAAAAGTGGAGCTTTGAAGAGGTTGACATTAAACTAAGACAGGTCATGCGCCACATCTTCGAAACAGCCTATGAGACATCCAAAGAATTCGGACAGGAAGGAGATCTTGTCATGGGAGCGAATATCGCCGGTTTCAGGAAAGTAGCGGATTCAATGATCGATCAGGGTGCGGTATAAAGGCTGAGGGATGCTATTCTCCGGCGGTACCCTACTGTAATCCGTAAAAAAGCAGCGGAGGATAAAGCAGTACACCTGTCAGAAAAAACCAGGAGGGAAGCTGCCATTCCAGCATAGCCGCAAGCTCCTGCGGCACCGTTTTTTGCAGGAATATTTTTTTAATCAGCTCGATTTTATAGAAAAGATCAAAAATCTTCAGAGAAAGTATGACGATCATATAGGCATTGAGCCGGTCTGTGGCAAGTACCACAAAAAGCACAAAATAAAAGGCAGGATGCATCAGAAAAAAGAGAAAAATACTTTTTTCATACCATTTGTAGAGACGCTGCATGACACCCAGAAGTGTCGGTGCTTTCTGCATCCAGGCTTCAAAAAGTTCCAGTATCGCCAATATAGCGGTAAGCAAATATGCAGTTTCCATAGTGGATTTTACCCATTTTTAGGTAAAGTACTATTTATAGTGCTTTGACTACAGACAAAAGGGGATCTCTAACAATAGGTGATACCCAAAAGAAAAAAAAGGAAACTATTTGGCAGAAATATCCTGTACCCATTGTCATCTCAAGTTTGACGAATCTGTCATGATCACAGAGGAACACAATGGTGAAAAGCTTTATTTCTGCTGTAAAGGGTGTCAGGGGGTCTACCATCTGCTCCAAAGCGAAGGGCTCGATACCTTTTACGACAAACTGGGCGACACCACTCTTCAGCCGGCAGCCCAGAACAGCAATGACCTCGAAAAATTTGACCTCGAAGGTTTTAAAAACAAATATATTAAAAGTACAGAAGAGGGCCTCGATGAGATACATCTCATTATTGAGGGCATCCACTGTTCTGCCTGTGTCTGGCTCAACGAAAAGGTACTGCATAAAACAGACGGTGTGATTGAAGCAACGATCAACTACACCAACAATAAAGCCAAGATCGTCTGGGACCCTGATGAGATCAAACTTTCCAAGATCATCGAAACCATCCGCTCCATAGGCTACAATGCCTACCCCTACGACCCCGCGCTGCAGGAAGAACGTGCCGTAAAAGTACGCAAAGAGTATTATTCACGCATTCTTGTCGCCGTTTTTGGCTCCATGAACATTATGTGGCTCGCCATTGCCCATTATGCAGGCTACTTCAGCGGTATACAACAGTCTTTTAAAAATATTCTCAATGCGGCAGAATTCATTCTTGCGACTCCTGTGCTTTTTTACAGCGGATGGGTCTTCTTCCGCGGTGCCTGGTACGGGTACAAAAACAGAATCGTCAACATGGATACGCTTGTCGCTTCCGGTGCCTTCTCCGCCTATCTCTATTCCATCTATGCCATGATCACACAGCGCGGAGAGGTCTATTTCGACTCCGTAGCCATGATCATCACGTTTGTACTGGTCGGCAAATACCTTGAAGTGCTCAGTAAAAAACATGCAGTCGATACACTGGACAGTATTATGGGAAGCACCCCGACCGAAGTGACCCTCATACAGGACGATGAGAAAGCGCTTGTCAGTGTGGAGAACGTCACACTGGGTGACATCATCGAGCTCAAACCCGGAGAAAAAGTGGTCATTGACGGCATCGTTACCCATGGGGAAGGCTCTTTCGATGAAAGTTCTCTGACAGGAGAAAATGAAGCAGTCTTCAAACAGAAAGGAGATACGATTCTCAGCGGTTCGATCTGCCTTGACTCCGTGATCCGTTACGAAGCGACCAAAGATGCTTCTTCTTCCCTGCTCTACTCCATTGTATCGCTTCTTGAAGAATCCATCACCAAGAAACCGCGCATCGAACAGCTTGCCGATACAGTTTCCGGTTATTTCTCCACTGTCATCCTCGTTCTCTCGCTCCTTACACTCGCAGGCTGGTGGCTCGTTACTGCCGATTTTGAACATGCACTTATCATCGGGATCTCCGTCATTGTCATCGCCTGTCCCTGTGCTCTGGGTCTGGCTACTCCCATGGCCACACTCGTAGGCATCGGTATGGCTGCCCAGCGCAACATCCTTTTCAAAGAAGCAGGCTATCTTGAAACCATGGCGAAAAGCAATCTGCTTGCCCTTGACAAAACCGGTACCATTACCGAAGGAAAACCTTCCGTTGTTTCGGAAAAGACTTATCAAACCTATCATAAAACCCTGCTCCATGCCCTCGTTTCCACTTCAAACCACCCGATTTCAAACGGTATCAGAAAATATTTGGAACAAGAGAATGAAAATACGTTTGAAACACTGGCACTGGAACATATCAAAACCATTCAGGCCAAAGGGATCGAAGCTGAGTACCAGACACACAAACTTGTCGGAGGCAATGCTTCTTTTATGAAAAGTTTCGGTATCGACTGCGAAGAAACCAGTGAAAATACACTGTTCTACTTCAGCATCGACGGAAAACTCTCTGCCAGATTCGAGTTAAGCGATACTGTACGCGAAGGTGCCAGGGAGGCAATTGCTGCCATAAAAGCTCTCGGCATCAGAGTTGCCATGCTTACCGGGGACCATGTGCAAAGTGCGCAGAAGGTTGCCGATGCTGTCGGCATCGAAGAAGTCTATGCCAAACTGCTTCCGCATGAAAAATCGGAGATGATAGACCGGTTTCATGCAGAAGGGCATATTGTCGTCATGGCAGGCGACGGCATCAATGACACTATCGCCCTGGCCAAATCGGATATTGCCATCGCCATGGGAAACGGTACGGATGTTGCCATTTCCGTCAGTGATGTTGTACTTATGGATGAAAAACCCCAGAGTATTTACGATGCCTACCGGCTTTCCAAACGTACCTACCGTGCCGTCAGGGAAAACCTCGGATTCTCCCTGCTCTACAATACAGTCGCCGTTCCGCTTGCCATGGCAGGATACATCAACCCTCTTATTGCCGCGCTTTCCATGAGTTTGAGTTCTCTGATCGTTGTAGGAAACTCTATGCGTATCAAATTTTTGAAATT
>NZ_WGDD01000055.1 GCF_015493435.1 Sulfurovum sp. | reverse complement strand
TTTACACTAAAATTAAAGATAATCTCTTTATCCGCAGAGGGCTAAAAGGTATTTTGGCTGCGTTTACCGGAATGCTTTTTTTCGTTGTACTGAGTATGGGGGAAGTCAGCCTTCTCTCTCCGGCAGCCTATATCTGGGCAGTGGGAGCACTCATTGCAGTCCGTTATTTTGAACTGAATATATTGTGGATATTCCTGATCGGCATTGCCGCGGAATTTGGACTGTTTTTTGCCGGCATTTCGATTTTATGATTTGAAACGGTAGCATACAGAAAATGAATAAGGAGAAAAAAATGAAAATAGAAATTTTGGGAACGGGATGCACAAAGTGTGTGGCCCTTGAAAAAGTTGTAGAACAGGCAGTCGCCAAGGTAGGTGGTTTTCACCAGATCGAAAAAGTCGATGACATTATGGAGATCATGAAGTACAATGTGGTCAGTACACCGGGGCTTGTCCTGGACGGAAAAGTCGTTTCGACCGGCAAGCTGCTTTCTGTCGAGGAAGTGGTCAAGCTTATAGAGGAAGCACAAAAGAATGCTTAGGAAAATAGGGTTTGCTGCAGTGGCGGGTACAGTACTTCTGGCGGCACAGCAGCATCTTAATATTGACGATGCTTTTTATGAGAATGTTGTCAGGGACGCCCCCAATGCACATCCGGTATGGGTGAAAGATACCGACAGTGCGATGGGGCGCTACAACCGCTACCCCAAACAGCTCGACATCAGGACACTTGCACGTGCGCACGGTCATCTCTGCGACGGGCTGGTGCTGGCCTATGTGGAGCTTTCCAATACACTGCCGAAACTCTTTTCCGATGGTGTGATCGACCGGACTGATCTTCGGGTAGTCGCCAAGAACAGCCCCTGTCTGGTCGATACCTCCGCACTGATGAGCGGTGCGAGAATCAATCACCGGACACTCTCTCTGGACAACAGTCTCGGCGGTGCATTCATTGTACAGCGTATCTCCACTGGAGAGACATACAGGGTGGAACTGGCCGATAAAAGTTTCATCAAGCCTCTCAAAGCAAAAGAGGCAGAGATCAAGAAGAAGCAGAAAATGCACCTGACGGTCACGCCGCAGGATATTGACGAACTGGAAGCACTGGCATTCGAAGCCATGAAACATATGCTTAACACCGATCTGAAGAAACTTCTGAAGATCACGAAGCTGAAAAACTATGACTACCGTTTTAACCTGAACAATATTGGATCCCGAAGCGATGTCATCAACAAAAATGTCGGTAGATAGGAGAGTCTGAGATGCAGCCGTTCATTGCCCATTTGCTTGAGTCCAATTCCTGGCTGGTCTTTGCAGGGGCTTTTCTTTCGGGAAGCATTACGGCCGCGGCTCCCTGTTCGCTGGTAGCGGTACCGTTGCTTGTAGGAAGTGCAGTTGCCCTGAACAAAGACCTTGAAGGCAGAAAAAAAGTGCTCTATACCTATGCGTTCACGGTACTTTTTGCTTTGGGTGTAGCAGTAAGCTTTTCCATTTTGGGGCTGGTTGTGGCAAAGTTCGGAGGCTTTCTTTCCATTGCACCGCTGTGGGCTTACCTTACTGCCGGTACGCTGAGCATTCTCATCGCTCTGTATGCCTTCGGCTATTTGGGAGAGGTCGATAAATCGGCTATCATCCACAGGCTGATACGCTACAGGCTTTTCGGTGGTTTGCTCATCGGCCTGATCTTCGGACTGGTCAGTACACCCTGTGCCTCTGCACCGCTTTTTGCCATTGTCTCTCTGGCGGGAAGCAGCGGGTACTTGTATGCTTATGGGCTTATTCTACTTTTTGCATTGGGTCATTCTCTATTACTTCTTGCTGCAGGTGTTTCGGTTGGATTTGCGCAAAGCATCACTTCAAGTAGCGCTATGGTAAAAATTTCGGACTGGCTTAACAAGGGGTTTGCCCTTTTGTTAATCGGGTTTGGAATTTACTTTTTCTATGAAGCTTATGTACAGCTTTAGAAGACTTAAAATAACAGAATTGGTTGTAAATTATATAAATCAATGCTTAATTTAAAAATGGATAGAAATTAACATTTTTTAAGAAATAATTAAAAAATATACAGATATAATTAACTAACCAGTTGGTTAATTATAAATAATTTAAAGTAAAGGATTGCAATATGAGTGGTCACCACCATAAAGTAAGCGGGAAGAACCTTTTCTGGACAATCGTTCTCAATATTATTATTACCCTCTCGCAGATCGTAGGAGGGATCATCTCTGGGTCGTTGGCACTGCTGAGTGATGCGATGCACAACTTCAGTGATGTGCTTGCGCTC
>NZ_WGDD01000054.1 GCF_015493435.1 Sulfurovum sp. | reverse complement strand
GTAACGGAAGTCCGTGTTGCAGACCGAAGGGTAGTCGAACATGAATTTCAAGATGAGCAGCAGGTTCAGCAGCAGGGTGGCAAAAAGCAGTTTGTCAAGCAGCGATGCACGGTAGAGCCTGACGATGTATCCGGCGAAACCCAGTACAAAAAGCAGGCCGAGCAGCAGTACTGCCTGCATGACAGGGTGCAGCCAGGTACTTTTGTTCAGGAAATAACTGTAATCGAACTCTCCGAAGAACATAGTGCCGTACTGGTAGGTCAGGAAAGAGAAACGTATGGGGTCTTGCCCGAAAACATGGCTGCAGCCTGCCTCAAAAAGTGTACCGAAATGGAAGGTACCGAAATAGTCCACTCCCAAAGCTGTGATGCTCTGCCCAGGGTAATGGCCGCTGCTGTTGACCATGTGCAGGATGCCTTCAGCGGGCATATAGACCCGCAGCAGTGTCATACCGAGCAGGAACAGCCCTGTAACACCAAAAAGGTAAAGGGCCCTCCCCGTCTGCTTCCGCTCACGCTCCCCTGCTCCTGCATAGGCAACGATCAAAAGAATGAACAAAAGCACCTCCATCGGTACGGTAGATATCTTCGTCATAAAAAGAAGGCTGACACCGAGAAGCGCTGTGTAGAAATCTTTCCCGAACCCACTGCGGTAACTTTTCACCACGTAATACAAAGAGAAAGCTGAAAGCGCCATGACCAGTACATCGTTGTTAATGCGGGCAGACATATAGACCAGGGAAGGTGTTAGGGAGACAAAAAGCACCGCGATTCCCCTCACCCACTCATTTTGTGTCATCAGCGCCATAAAACGGTAACTGTAATAGAGAAAAACAAAAGAGCACAACAGGGAAAAATAGCCTATGCCGAACCATACATCTTTCTGCGCCAGTCCAAACCTGGTCAACAGTGTGTCTATGCCGCCCGTGATAAGATAGTAAAGCGGCTGCTGCGGATACTCCAAACCTTTGGAAGGCAGAGGGAGCGACCAGTGGGCCGAAATGTACTTGATGAACTCTATGTGCCCCTGCCAGTCATGCTGAAAAAGCATGACACCGAACTTGTGAAAGTACAGTACCCGTATGAGCGCTCCGGCAAGAAGTATGCCCAGTATCCATTTGGGAAATGTCTGCATCGCCGATGCTCTTTTCTCTACAGAGGCAGGTGCTGCAGGGCCATTCTTTTTTTTCAGAAGATCAAGCCCCCCTGTCAACAGGTAAAAAAGGAGCGTATAGAGCGGAATACCCATAAAAATAAAAAGGAGCGTATAGTCAAAATAAGTGAGTTTTTGTTTGACAACAGGGGTATAGGGACGATGAAAATTGTATACCTCCACACGGCATACATTGCTTCCTTTTTTCAGGGGGAAGGTACCCTCTTCGGCCATATCCCGGAACCATTGCACTTTTTTATAGGGGAAAAAGATCTTCTTTCCGGCACACTCAATGCGCTTCAGTTTAAAATTGCCTGCCGCTATCTGCAGCTTGGCTGTGTGGGCTGTCTTTGCGTCAATGCTAAATGAAAAAGCGCTTGCCGTGCTGTATGAATGTTTGATATCGATAGGCTTCAGATTTATGAAGTAGTAATATCCCAATCCGAGACAGAATGACAAAAGAAGCAGGAGTGGTTTCATCCAAATATTTCTTTTCATCTTTATACCTTGAAAACCATAAATTTTGCAAGCAGAAAAGAACTGAGCGTATAGACAGCCCCTGCGCCTATCTGTGCCAGATAGGGGTTCATCATGCCAAGAAGCCACTGGAGAGTAAAAAGGTTCAGAAGATAGGCGATGAAGAGAACGGAAAAGAATTTTACCGCGAGCAGTGTGCTGTGCTTGACCCCGCCGAAAGTATATTTTTTATTGAGTATGTAGGAAAGCAGTGCACCAAGCGCATACCCGACGGCATTGCTCGATGTTGCCCCGACGCCAGCGAACATCAGTACAAAAATGATGGAAAAGCCAAAAAGGGTATTGACAATACCTACAAGATTGTAGGTAACGAACTGTTTGAGTGTTTTGACCGGCACTATATCTCTTTGTCGATGATGTATCGCGGACGGGCTTTGCTTTGCTGAAAATTCCGCCCGACATACTCACCGATGATCCCCAGACTCATGATTTGTATGCCCCCTATGAGATAGATGGAGATCATGGTAGAAGCCCAGCCCTGTACCGTACTGTCAAAAAAAAGTTTTTCGATGGCAATCCAAAAAATGGCAAGCAGGGAAAACATAAAAAGTATGAAACCTACCATTGTAATAAGCCGTAGCGGCATAATGGAAAAAGAAGCTATGCCGTCCAGCGCAAAGAAGATCATCTTTTTAAGCGGATACTTGGTCTCCCCGGCAAAGCGTTCTGCGCGTGTATAATAGACAGAACAGGAACGAAAGCCCAGGAGCGGAACAATACCGCGCAGAAACAGGTCCACCTCTTTGAACTGTGCAAGCGCATCGAGTGCTTTACGGCTTAACAGTCTGTAGTCTGCATGGTTGTGAATGGTTTCGATGCCCATGAAATGCTGAAATGTGTAAAAGAATTCCGCCGTTCCCCTTTTGAACTTCGTATCTTTGGACCGGTCTTCCCTGACACCGTAGACAACATCGTAGCCCTCTTTGTATTTTTGCACAAACTCCCTGACCACATTGATGTCATCCTGAAGGTCTGCATCCATGGAAATAAGTGCATCGGCAGTATCTTTAAGCTGCATCAATCCGGCGATCAGTGCATTCTGGTGCCCAAAATTCCGTGAAAGCTTGATACCCTTAAAATACGGTGATTCTTTTTGAAACTGTTCTATAAGCTGCCACGTTCCATCTTTGCTGCCGTCATCGACGTAACAGACAAAACTCTCTTTGTCGATTTCACCGGTTTGGATCATTTCATCGAGCAGTACCTGTAGACGTCTGCTCGTTTCACCCAGGCCCTCTTCTTCATTGTAGCAGGGTATGACTATGCCCAGTTTCATTGCGCTGACTCCTTTATCGTTTAACTAAGGTTTTTGGAGCAGCGACTGAAGTCGCATCCCCATATTGTATGATTGTATTGACCTAATGACATTCTCTTCATAGCCACCAGCCCGGAAACCATTTCAAGCTGTAGTCCACATAGACCTTTGGTACTTCGTATCCGCTCAGTACCGGGTAGAAGGCCAAAAACAGCAGAGCGGTCAATGCCAGATACACCAAATAGTATTGGCGGTATTTCGGGAAAGACCGCGCTGCATCTCTCAACATATAGACAATGGCAAGCATCATGAACGGCACGGCATAGTAAAAATGGTAAATGAACATCAGCCGCCCTACAAAAATATAGGGAAGGTACAAACCTAAAAAAGCAAGCAGTATGAAAGAGGCTTCCAGCGTATTTCGTCTCACCGCGGCATAGATCATATAAAAGAGAGACACGGTTCCCACCCAGAAAATAGCGGGGTTCCCAAACGCCGTTACCGACCTGAACAGCGTACCGTGGATTTCCCTTGTGTAGCACATAGGTCTAAAATCGATCGGCCAGCTCCACCATGGCGAACTGTACGGATGGGTAGCGACCAGTCTGGTATGGTAATCGTACATACTGAACTGGTAATCGATGATCTTATGCCAGCTTCCCGTTTGAAGATAAATATCGAAAAAAGAGACAAAATAGACTGCCCCGGCAATGATACCGTAACTCAAAATACCGTACAGCAGCAAGCGGTACCCGGAAAAACGTTTTTCAAGCGGATAACGGCTGATCAGCAGGTAGACCGCAATAAAAATGAAGCCCAGTGCGGCAAATACAGCCGCCCATTTCACGGCACTTGCCAGGCCGAAGAAGAAACCGCTCCACAGGAGAAGCGAAAGTTTCTGCTGCCGGATGAAACGGTAGAGAAAATAGTAGGAAACGAACACGAAAAAGACACCGAAAGTATCTATGAGCCCAATGCGTGACTGGGTGAGGTGCATAAAACTGTAGGTAAGCAGAAAAGCTGCAGAAAAAGCATAAAGACGTTTTCTAAAAAGCTGCAGGGCAAAATAATACATCATCCAGATAAATGCTGCAGCAAAAAGAACATTGGTAAAACGCCAGCCGAACGGTGTCATTCCAAAAAACTCTATACCCGGAATGATCAGATATTTACCCAGATAGGGATGGGTCGTCTCATACACCTGCATACCGTGCAGTATCTCATACGCTGTTCTGCTGTGATAGATTTCATCAAAGAACATTCCGCCGAAATAGCTTGTATCAATGGCCAGATTCTGTTCATCATTCAGCGATGTTTTGTTGGAGGTGAAAGGGATGGTCCTTCCCTTGTCCATAAAACGGACTTCGCCCAGCATCATTTCATTTTTAGTGACAAACAGACGCGCTTTGGATACAGTGGCATTTTCCTTGACACATCTCCAGCGGAAAGAAAAAGGGAAATTCTCTTTGTACTCATATATTTTCTGCCATCTTTTCCGGTCAATACCGCTAAGCACAAATTTGACATTTTTGTCAATGCCTATGTAATAGCACATTTTGTCTATGTGTACAGGTTTTCCAAAATCGAATGTAGCAATATTGCCCCGTTTCAACGTTTCAAACGTTTGCGGAGCTTCTTTGCTGCCAAGACCGTGAAAAGCATACAGCAGAAAACTGACAAGCAGTATGGAGAGGAGTGAATACCGGATAAGCGCAACATTGTGCCGGTACCGGTAGAGGTTGATCCCCAGCAAACCTGCCAATACCGCGGCCAGAAGCATGTAAATAGAGTTATTATGGGCATAAATGAGGATAAAAAGGATCGGAGGAAGGGTACTTACCAGCTGCATACCCAGTCGTAGTTTATTGGTTTTCATGCTTATGTCTTATAGGTTATTTGGGTTGAATTATAGCATAAGATGTAAAAAAGTATAAAACTTTGATAAAATATGAAAAATAAAACAGCGAGGTCATGCATGACACTACAGAAACTTTTTCTCACTTTCTTCGGTATCGGCCTAAGTACCAAAGCACCGGAGACGGTCGGTACCCTTGCCGCACTCGCGGCGGGGGTACTCATACTTCACTATCTCGGGACGGAAACCCTTTTCATGCTTACCCTTGCCGTTACCGTTATCGGTATTCTCGAAATCAACAAATATGAAGACAACACAGGCATTCACAACCCGCAGGAAATTGTTATTGACGAGGCGGCAGGGATGTGGCTGAGTCTGATGATCGCCTCTTCCGTAGCGGCGACCATGCATTTCCCCTATGCGGATATTTCAGCCATCATACTGAGTTTCGCTTCCTTCAGACTTTTCAATATATGGAAACCTTCCACCATAGGTTGGATAGACAGAGAGCTCAAAGGCGGTCTGGGTGTCATGATGGATGATATTGTTGCCGGAATCGCCGGCGGTTTTTTAGCGGTGGTGGTTATGATGGGGATAGAAAAACTCTTTTAAGGCAGAGCATCCCGATCAGCCAAGATCCAACGTATTTTTGAGAGAAGCATTTCGTTTAACAAATTTTTGATATTCAATCTCTTCAAATACTTTTTCAAAAGAAGAAAGATAGGCACGGGGAATAAAAACACCTTTTACCTGATTGGTCTTTTTATTCACAACTTCCGCCAAATCATCAAGTTTGTCAAAAAGAGACGGATTTTTACTAATATCTGATATACCGACTTTTAGCATCTATTATCCTTTTTTAATATAGGATAATTATATCTGAAACAATACAGGGAGTCAATCTGCTTACTGCACCAAACGTTTCAGCACTGTTTTTACCAGAGATTCATACGTTTTCAATACTTCGGGTTTAACCTCATTCCCCGAACGGAATGCCTTGTGGCATTTGTCCAAAGACTTGCGAAGCGCATCATCCATCCATCTGTCTGTAAAATCCCGTCCCATTTCAAGCATAACTTTGTCTCTGAGCGCATGTGACCTGCCGGCTATTTTGACAGCATGGAACAGGGCACGGTTCAGCAGAATATAGGGGAAATTCACATTCTTCATCGGCCCAGTCTCCAGGTAGCGTTTTCCCAGTTTCTGTCCAAGCACTTTAACATCCGAAAGTTCGCTGAAGCCGAAAAAAGCACTTGTACCGCCTACGACCGCACCGATGGCAGAACCGAGAAAGAGTGTAGCGCCGCCCAGGAGTAGGTCGATTCCCGCACCCGTCACCGCACCGCCGGTTGTACCGGTGATCAGCAGTTCTTTTCTGCTCAGTCCAAAGAGCGAGGCACTCTCTTTGGAGAAAAGATCCATCCCGTCAAAAAGAAGTGCCTGCTGTGCTTTTTCAAGATTTTCATGGTGCCAGACCTGTTCCACTCTGTGCTGTGAGACTTCTTCAAAGGTTCTGAGTTTTGCTTTATAGCGTTCGAATACCAGTATTTTCTCTGCTTCTGTAGCCTCTTCTGTCCTGAGCGGAAGCCTTTCCACATGGGAAAGTGACCTGTACAGCAAATGTGTAATGCTCTGCGCAGTCTGTTCAAACATTTGTTCGTGGTACGTCTTGAAGAGTTCTATGGATTCGCTGACCGGCCCGATCCACTCCTCTTTGAGCTGCGCAATACTCTGAAGCAGGGAGAGGTGCTGAGGGAAAGTCGCTTTCATCGGGTTAAAAAGACGCACCATTTTGAAGTACTGCCCCAACGCCCGTTTCCACTCCTCGACATAATTCGTATCGTCAATAAGGTTGATCAGCGCCATAGAAGGCTGTCCTGTCCAGCGCAGTATTTCCATTTCTGCTTCATACTCTTCCCCGTAGGGCTTGGAACCGTCCACCACGTAAATAATACCGGCACCGTCCATAATGGGCTCAAGCAGTTCTATTTCATCGTTATAGCGGGGATTTTCCCGGTGTTCACCGATAAAGGCCCGCACCGTTTCAGGCCGTTTGTCCGCAGTCACTTCGTGCTGCTGAAGCCAGGAAAGGACAGAGCGTGCCCGCTGAAAACCGGGTGTATCAAAAAGCTCATAGACCACTCTTCCGTCAACCGTGAGCGGAAAACTGCGCTTTTTCGTCGTGGTACCCGGAGTATCGGAAATCTGTACAGAGTCATCGAATGCCAGTGTGGAAACAATGCTGCTTTTACCCTTGTTCGGGTGCCCTACCACAGCAAATTTCGGATGCAAACCGGTCATATTTTCAACCATACTTTCTTCTCTCCCAGATTTTGAAGCTTTCTGCCCCATACGGCAAGTTCCCTGTTTCCGGGAAGATAAGCTTCTTCGCGCATCCCCACAGGTGCCACAGTGATCGTGTCGGCTGTTTTTGCCAAGTCTTCGAGAAAATCAACAAAATCCATCGTGGGCGGTTCCCAGGCTTTGACATAAAGCAGCACCGATCCTTCCGTCCGGGAAACGATCTTCCTGTCTTCTTCAAGACTGTTGGTACCTCCCACATCTTCCATCATCGGGGAAATGACGCCCATTGCATCATTCAGAACTTTCAGGTCATCTTCTGACATTGCCCATCCAAGGGTTCTGTCATAGGCATCGTTAAAGACGTTTATTTCTCTGCTGTAATGCTTTCCTTCTGATTCAAACGCCGGTTCACGTTTCGATGAAGATGTGGTAATGACAGGTTCATTCATTTCTCTTAAAAGTTTTTCCGATCCGTCAAGGTTGAAAAAAGAGCGCTTCAGTATCCGTCTGTATCCGGCAACGGAAAGCAGCCACATACAAAAACGCAGGATAATGGCATAAAAAAGTGTGGCACAGGCAAGAAATTTCCACCATTCACCAAGCTGTGAAGCATGTTTTACCATCTCTGGATTCAGTTTTTCTCCGAGCCGAAAATACTGGCTCTGCTCTATCAGGCTTAATGAAGGGACGGCAGAAGGGAAAAGTCCTTTCCACGGCAGTGCAACTGTTTCAAGCATACGATGGAATTCCTGCGGGGCAATATGCAGTGTGGTACTCCACGCAAAAGCGATATCTTTGGTCACTACCATACCCAGAAGCGCCAGAAGCAGCCCGGCAGAGAAGATCAGCGCAAGCATTTGGGAACGTTTAATTATAAGCCAGTTCACAATGGCCGGATTGATTTGTACCTCATCGAAGGTTTTTTTGACCGATCCGGGGAAAAGACGTATTATTTTTTCCATCCAGTAGGCAGGAGAAAGATGTACCAGAAAACTGCGTGAAGCACCGGCACGGAACATCGAAATGAGGGCCAGAGCCATCGTAAGAAGAGGAAGCAGAATGACCATAGCCATAAAATAGACGACATTGACCGGTTCATGTCCGCTGTAATTCAACAGTGCAATACCCGAAAAAAGGCCGAGTAAAAAAGCGATTATGCCCAATGTCAGGGTAATACCGTAAAGATAGCTGCCTATCTTTTCACTTAGGCGAGGCCGTTTCAAACGCCCTCGGTATTCCTTTGTCCAGAGTAGCAGCTGCTGCAGAGGTTTTTCTTTGAGATTTTCATGTTCCAATCCGAAAGCCCGCCTCTCCTCGCGGCTGCCGCTCTTCTTGTCCAGCAGCGCATACAAATCGAGGTAGGAGGTTAGATTCATATGATTTTAGTGTTTGCCGTCCAGATGCTCAGCCAAATGCTGAAGCTTCTCTCTGTAGGCATCGATGTCAAACTCTTTTATCCGTGCCACACCGTCTTCCACTGCTGCCTGCGCTACGGCTGAAGCAACATAGACAAGTACTCTTCTGTCAAAAGGAGAAGGGATGATGTACTCTGTTCCGAATTCCATTGTCTCACGACCATGTGCTTTTTTAACGCTATCAGGAACTGTCTCTTTTGCAAGTGAAGCCAATGCTCTTGAAGCTGCCATTTTCATATTTTCTGTAATTTTTGTCGCTCTTACATCCAGTGCCCCGCGGAAGATTTGCGGGAATCCGAGTACATTGTTGACCTGGTTGGGATAGTCACTTCTTCCTGTTCCGATGATAACATCCGGACGTGCCTCTTTTGCAAGTGGCGGCTTGATCTCAGGATTTGGGTTTGCACAGGCAAAAATAATTGGGCTTGTATCACTCATTGTTTTTACCCACTCAGGGTCAATAAGGTCAGCACCGGAAAGACCAAGTACCATATCGGCACCTTTCATCGCATCTTCAAGTGTTCTGTCTTCTGTATCAAATGCAAACATTTGTTTTTGTTTATTGAGGTCATCTCTACCACTGTGAATGACACCTTTAGAGTCAAGCATGGTAATATTTTTTACACCAAGTCTTTTGTACATAGAGGCACATGCGATACCAGAGGCACCGGCACCAATAACAACCACTTTTAAATCTTCTGCTTTTTTACCACTCATCTCAAGTACATTGATGAGCCCTGCTGTTGTAATCACGGCTGTTCCGTGCTGATCATCGTGGAATACAGGCACATTACAGATCTCTTTAAGTCTATCTTCGATCTCAAAACATCTTGGTGCTGAAATATCTTCGAGATTGATACCGCCAAAACTGTCAGCCATAGCCGCAACGATCTTGATAATTTCTTCTGTATCTTTGGTATTAAGTTCAATGTCAACTGCATCTACATTTGCAAAAGATTTAAAAAGAACCCCTTTGCCTTCCATAACCGGTTTACCGGCCAAAGGCCCTATATCGCCAAGTCCAAGCACTGCGGTACCATCACTGACAACGGCAACCAGGTTGCCTTTATTGGTGTACTCGTACGCTTTTTCTTCATCTTTTTCAATCTCGAGACAAGGATATGCCACACCGGGACTGTATGCCATAGAAAGTTCCTCTTCTGTATTACACGGTTTTGTTAAAAGTGTTCCTGTTTTCCCGTTCGTATCAAATTCGCCTTTGGCTCTATGATAATTCAGTGACGCTTCCTCAAATGATAATTCTTTTGACATTTTCAACCTTTATAATTTTGATATGATGCTATTATACAAAAAAAATATTAACACTAGAAAACATAAAATACGCAGTCATCTTCCACTTCGGCGAACTACCCCATAAAAGCGAAATTCTCTGCCCCTTGCAGTAAGGTCATCATATTATAATATAAGCCAAAAGCCATGTTGCCGCTATGATGCTTTGGTATTTTTTTCCTGAGAAGAAGAGACTTTCACTTTCGGGGAAGGCAGCCATTTCGCTGTTTCCATTTGAAGTGCATCATAACCGTAGATATCATCCCTGAACTGTACTTTTCCGGTTTTGTCGACCCATGCGGTAATATAGATCATATCTATGGGTATGGAGCGGGAAAGACGAATCGGTGTTTTTTTATTCTTTTCAAGGATCTTCTCTGCCTTTTCAAAATCTACCTTCTTGTCCATCTCCGCAAAAGCTGCCAGCATATCGATAGGTCTGGCCAGCCTCACACAGCCATGGCTGTAGGCACGGATATCTCTTTTGAAAAGTGCTTTCTCCGGTGTATCATGCATATAAACGGAATAACTGTTGGGAAAAAGAAATTTTACTTTTCCAAGGGCATTGAAATTACCCGGAGACTGCATAAACTTATAGGGCGGCAGTTTCCTGCCGTATTTGTGCCAGTTGACTTTATACGGATTTACCCGCGGAGAATGCTCGGAATAGCCGGTATGGATCTCTATATGCTTTTTGTTCGTATAGCCCGGGTCTTTTTTCAATTTCGGCAGTGTTTCATGACGGATGATACTCGGCGGGATACGCCAGTACGGATTGAGTACGATCCGTTTGACCCTGTTGTAGAAAATAGGTGTTTCATGTCCTTTTCTTCCGGTAACGACACGCATCTTTTCCATCGGTTTCCACTCATCATATACAGTGATCATAAAGTCCGGGATATTCACGACAATATGGTAACGGCTGTTATCACGTTTGAGCCATTTCAGACGCGCAAGATTAAGTCTGAGCCGGACATATTTA
The DNA here is from genome assembly GCF_015493435.1 of Sulfurovum sp. Classification (GTDB taxonomy): domain Bacteria; phylum Campylobacterota; class Campylobacteria; order Campylobacterales; family Sulfurovaceae; genus Sulfurovum. The sequence goes on along the minus strand of NZ_WGDD01000054.1, from coordinate 151,141 downwards.
TGTGCAGCCGTTTCTGCCAGTGCCTTACGCGTCATCTTTCCGATGTAGCCTTCTGCTTCAAGTCCGTGCCGGGACTGGAATCGTTTCACGGCTTCAAGCAGACAGCTGTCGTAATGTATACTGTTCGCAGCGATACCGGCACACGGTACATAATCTCCTTCGATCTTCAGTCTTTCACGAAGCAGCGGTACTACAGACGAATGCATACCCGGTTTAAGGTCCTTGAAGTCAGGCAGTTCGGGCCAGCCGCCTGCCTGCGCGATCTTTCTGTACGTACGAAGGGCCTTGACCATGGCATCGTACCCGGGATACGCCGGTTTGACTTTTTCAAATGCATGTTTGAGCGTTTTCTTCTGCACCGATTCGATCAGGAGCAGTTCAGGGGAAAGAAGCACATCATGCACGTCCCATGCCCCGTGTTTATGGGTTTTCCGTAATTTTTGTTTGAACTTCTTCCAGTCGATCGCGCCGTAAAGCAGGTAGCCCATATAGTCCTGATAGAGTTTGGCGATCGCAAATTCTCTGGCAACGATCTCTTCTTTTGTTTTGGGCACCGGAAGGGATTTAAGCTTTTCAAACGTTCTGTAGGTCGGGCCGCTGTGATCGAATATCCTGTCTGTTTCAATGGTATGAAACAATTCTTCGGTATACGAAGAAAGTCCTTTTTCGCTTACCCAGACCGGATGAAAATCCAAACACTTATACATTTCTTTCAGGCGCTCTTTGTCACTTCCTCTGGTCAATTTTTTCGTCAGGTTCCCATCGATCCTGATCTTGCTGCCGAGGATACGTTCATTTTTCCTGATTACCGGTGTCCGTTTCTCAATACGTGCGCTGGCAAGAAGGTTGAAACTGTGTACCAGGCTGTCTCTTTTCAAGGATTCTTTCAACAGTACGGCAGGCGTGAGCCTACTGTCCGTTCCTTTGAGAATGGCATCGATGTAGTCGACATAGAGCTGCATCATCGCCCGTTCGACCTGCAGCTTTTTCTCCATGGAAGAGGATTCACTGAGATCTTTACTCATTTTGATGACAGCCTCATACGGTTGTTTCAGCGACAGAAGTGCCCCATGGTCAAGGTCATCCTTCAATTCCCCGAGAAACATTACGCTGAAAGAAGAGAGATATTCTTTATCTACCCATACCGGCTTGTAGCCGATCGCTGCATAGACTTGCTGTACGGCTCCGGAAGCGGAACCGGCACTGCTGCGTATCTGCGTTGAGAGAGCCTGGCTGAAAGCCCTGTTCGCTTCTTCATGGATCTTTCTGAAATCATCCGCTGAAGCATACAGTACCGTCAACGACAGAAAAAGTATTGCAAAAACCTGTATCATATATCTCATTGGACGGATGTTCCTTTGCAGTGCAAACGCCCATGCTCCCAGCCGGCACGGTAGGATTCATTCGTCTTGAAGCGTCCATGGTCTTTGGTATAGTCCCCGTCTGTCGTACGGCATCCGTCCATAACCCCGCGTCGGTAATCACTGTCCCTGTCCGGACCGAAATCATGTCCTCTGTAAACGAAATCTTCGATGCCCGGTGCCACACTCGACTCGGAACTGACACAGCCGGAGAATAGAAATACCGCCAAGGTACCGGCTGCCAACATTGAAATTTTGGTAAAACGCATCATCTTTTTCCCTCTTGATCATTGATAATTTGGATTAAATTATAGCGGAGATACGATTGAATAACAATATGAAAATAGAGAATTATCATATTTGGTACAAAGTGTTCAGACATATGATAAATTTATGATTATCCCCTCTCTTTTGTGTCTCTTCTCATTCAATCATAATCGCAGACCTGCTACCATAAATCAATTAGATTACATTCTGAGGAGGATTTTCCATGATGAAAACAATACGACTTTTGCTTACGGCATTCCTGCTGTTCACCGGTGTACTGACGGCCCAGACATACAGAAAACACCGTGTGAACATCAAACCGCTCAGTGCCACGAAATTTGAACTGACCGATGTCAATTTTCAGAATCCGCATATCGTGGACCTGAGCGGAAAGGACTTCTTTGTCGTCTCAGTAAGAGAACCCGGCAGCGACGGGCAGGTATATGCAGTTGACCGTGACGGTACCATCTGGTGGCACGGGAAGATCTCTTCAGGTGCCGGCGGCGGACATTTGAAAGAGAAGAACGGCAAATTTGTACCTGTAGGCGGTCATGAGACCAACAACAATCTTTTCCATGTCCTGGCCAAAAGACGTTTCCATATGTCAAAAACACACCCGGACCCCAGCGGTATTAACAACATGGACTTCGAAGTGCAGTTCACTCCTGACGGACAGGCACTCCATCTGGGGCATACCGCTGCCATGTCACACGGATGCATCCATGTGGGAAGACAGGATATTTCAGCCCTTTTCAAGTGGGCAAAAGTCGGTATGCCTGTTGTCGTCATGCGGGGACACTACAGCCAGTTCCTCCATCAGGAAGTGGATCAGTTCAAAAATGATGTCAGGGAATATGATGCCAAGAGAGGGGTAAAAAGCAATTAGACAAACAGAAGCTTTCCCCTTCTTTTGTCTATGGAGCAATAGCGGCTAATCGAAGTACTCTTTGATGATCTGGGGAAAGAGTTTTATCGTTTTTCTTGCTTTGTCGATTTTGGGCTGAAATATTTCCGCAGAAGCAGGGAAATCGCTTATCAGCTCTTCATAGATCAGGATCTTGTCTTCCATATGCTGCTCCAGCGCATCGAGTACAAGTTCCATATTTTCTTTGTCCGCCGCATACTTCATCAACAATTCGAACATACGTTTACGCGGATGGATCGCCATCGATTCTCCCGCAACCAGTGCAATATCCTTGATGTCCCAGCGTGATATATAGACACCGCTGACATACGGTGCGACAAGCTTGGCATACAGCACTTCCGTATAGGAAGGATAATCCTTTAACTCTACCTCTTCGTCACTGCTGCATGTACCATCTGCACATGCGTCTTCGTTCAGGGTAAAGTTCTCAAATTCTTTTCTCAGTGTTTCCATATCTCTCATCTTATTCTCCTATTAGCAGTGGAATATCATCCACATCGATTTTTGCATTGAACCAGCGGGAAGCAAGCAGCATCGTTTTGGCAACAAAAAGTATCTGGTCATCCAGATATTCCGGTTTCCCGAACAGTGCTTTAGCCTCATCATCCAGACAATAGCCTTTGACCTTTCCCTCTTCCACTTCAACAAAATCCACACGACCCTCTCTTTGAGCCGTTTCATTCAGCACGTCACAGTAGGCAAGTGCCTTTTGTGCGAACTCTCTTTCTATCATCATTTTATCCACTTTCGACTGGCCCACACTGCTCATGGTAAAGTCAAAATGTTCATCACCGATATTCAAAGCGATCGCTGTTGCATTGATATGCTGCTGCTTCATGATCTTGTTGAAGTACCTGCGCATATATCCTGTCTGGGCATTGTAGCCCAGAATGGTACACAGACCGGTATCAGGTTTGATCTCTTCAGGTCTCATTCTTTTTCTCCGAACATTTTCTTGGCATTTTCATGCAGAAAGACCGCTTCTTCCTCTTCAACAGCACACCTTGGACATATCTGTTCTCCGCCGCTATAGGTAAAGTAGTTCCCGCATTCATCACAACGCTTTACATCAAAAGATGCCAGTGTACGCTGTGTCGGTTCAAAAAATTCTTTCACTTCAAAACCTTTTTGCAAGTGGATCGCATCGGGTTCACAGGCATCATGGCAGAGACGGCACTTGACGCAAAGCATCGCATCAAAATGGATCATAGAAAACTTTCCGTCCGACGAAAGTGCTCCCGTAGGACAGATGCGGTAACAGATCTGACAGTTGGTACAGTGATCATCTACATATTTCTGGGAAACAAAACTCACATCTTCTTCCGCCAGGACTTCAAAGGTATCCGGCACCTCCGCACGTTTCAGTGTTGTGAAAAGTATTTTGCGCTTGTCCGGAAGCTGTTTGTTTCTGATCTTGGCCACAATGGCATCATCGATCTCAAAATGCTGAAGTTCCTCGGCATTGACTGCTTCGTCAAAAGCTTTTTTCTGCTTGAGCACTTCTTTGACAGACGTTGTTCTTGTCAAAAATTCCCGCCGGGAGGCTACATCTTTTTCATCCTGCTTCCGGATATGCTCGGAATGAGGTATGTCTTGAACATCATCAAGATTGGTCAACAGGGCTTTGTCGGAAAAAGAAGAGAGTACAAAATTGGCTTCTTCAATGCGGTCTTCAATGAGTTCAAAAAGCAGTGTCCCCTCTTCATAGGCTGCCAGGTCAAGCATTACCGGCTCGTCGCTTGCCAATGCCAGTGAAATGAGATGTTCCACACTCAGGACGGAAATACACGGTACATTGACCCTCGGAGAGATGAGACGTACTTTGGATTCCAGAAACGTAAAGAAAAATTCTGTAGTCGAAAATCCGCTCAGGGCAAATGCTTCCGTGGGACAGGCACCCACACAGGCAGAAGCTTCAACCCCTGTCGCTTTTGCAAATTCGGGCAGCTGCTCCGTGATCTGTATACTTTGGGGAGCAGCATCAACACACTTGGTACAGTTGGAAAACTTACTGGCTGCCCTTACGCAGCGTGCTGCATCAAAATGTAATTTCATAGGCTACGCAATATCTTCACAGTAATCAGAGAGCTTCTCTGTGATATATTCATAATCACTCAATAGAAATTCCAGTGCCAATTCGGCACCGTCATGGTACAGCGGTGTTCTCGATTCTCTTTTTGCATTGATGAGGAACATCGGTGCCCATTCAAGAAGGTGGTCCTTCATAAACCCTTTCTGTATCTGGAAAAGTTCGCATATCCCTGTTTTGTCTTCTGCTTCAAGCGCTTTGAGCTGTGCATTGCAGAGCATATACATAAACTCCAGTTCCACACCTATATGATCGCCGCTGACCACTCTCGCTTTTTCAAGTTCCACCCTGAAGTCCAGTGCATCATACAGTTCGATCACAGGATTGCCTTTGCCGCTGTCGATCATTTGGTCATCCCTGACATAAAAACTTTCATACGGTACAAGATGCATTAAAAAGAGACTGGTATAGTCGACATTGTAATACTGCTCAACCAATTCCTTTCGCGTATACTTTTCACGCTTGGACCAGTTTTTATAATTGGGGAACATGGAGAGGAACTGCTCCTCTTTTTCAATGATCTCCAAAAACGCTTCATCCACTTCCGTGACCATCAGTCTTGAGATCAAGGCATAAAGCGCACTTCGGTTTTCCAATTCCTGTTTCATACTATTCATCGTGTGTTGAACCTTTTGTAGGGTACTGTATTCCCACAGCATCCTGCGTTATTATGGTGTGACTATACCACTTTCAAAATAATTTTGACTTAAATAAAACATAAATTATTTGGAAAATCCTATACACAGGGGAAGGCGGGCAAACTGCCCGCCGATATGTATCATATACCTATCAGGTAATATCTACACTGTACGCTTTGAGTGTCAATGGCACAGCCGGTCTTTTAATGTGTACCGGTCTTCTCAGTTTGTCACCACGGGCCAGAGGACGTGTCAGTTTGTCCCTCCATGCCTGATACACTTTGAAGTTATTGTCATAATTGACCCAAATATCACCGATCTTGTCCGTTTTCGATGCAAGCTCAATGCTTACTTTCTGATGCCAGGCATGATTACCGCCGATTGGGTCCGGATGTGAAGGCGCCACAGCATTCTGCCATGCACCTGAAAGCCCGTCCCACCAGATATTGTCAAGGTCTTTATTGAACTCTTTGAACTGCCATGTATCTCTACGCAGCAACATACCTTCCTTGATACCTTCTTTAGGTTTCATGGTACCCACTTTGCCATCCATCGTCATATCGAAGAGCGGTGCACCGAGTCCAAGTACACCCAGCTTATGTCTAAAGCCAGGGATTTCTACCGCATTTTTGAGTTTCCATCTTCCGGCATGGTGTGAACAGTGAACGACACCATGCATAGAACCTTCTGTAGGCACAGCCATTGCGATGAAGTAGCCGGACTCGAGACCGGAAACCGTATCTGAAATAGTCACTTTGATAGCATCGCCTCTTTTGATACCGAGTTTTTTGGCATCTTCTGTATTGATCCAAACCGGGTTGTGGTTCTGAGAGATCTCCATCAAGTGTTTCGAGTTCGCAGAACGCGTATGAATGTTGTACGGCAGTCTGAATACCGTATTTAACGCAAATTCATTCTCTTTTTCCATAAAATCATGGTGTACCTGTGTAACAAGGTGTACCATTCTTTGGCGCTCTATCGCATTTCTTGGGTAGATCGGTATCGCGTATTCAGGCCATTTCCACTCTGCGAGCCACTTGGAATAGAATTCCAGTTTTCCGCTGAGTGTATGCCATCCCTGTACGATCTTTCCGTCAACCTCTACACCGATCGGCTTCATACCGCCGAAGACATGGTCCTCAACCAGCAGTGTACCATACTCGTCTTTTTCAATATCACTTTCATCATATTCATGACCGTGAGCGATATATTTGTCTCCTACTTTTTTGAGCGGTCTCTCCTGAGGTCTGTAGATATGATCTTCTTCAAGCCATGTTCCTCTGTCTCTCATAAACTCAAAGTTTGGATACTTCGAATGCGGATACGCTGCTTTTGCCGCTTTTCTAAGATTCGGCACTTTTTCAAAGGCAGCCTGATACCACTCAGGTATCGTTGTCGCTCTTGACGGATCTTCTTTGGATGCCCAGAATTTTTTGACACCGAGATCTCCGTCCGGATCAACATAGTGAACCATGATATTCATCCAGAATTCCATCTCTTCCCAAATCTCACCGAGACCGGCAGTCATATGCGCTTCCAGTGTTGCACGTGTCGGATCTTTCGGTTTCCATCCAAGTTTTTCAAGTGCAACCCTGAGTGCAGGGTTCTTAAATGCAATAATTTTTGCCGGTTTCGTCGGTTCTGAAGACTGGTCGTGTCTCTCACCCGCAAGACCTACCGGCAATACATAGTCACAGTACCAGTTTGTTTCTGACCACATAGGGGAAAGGTTGAATGTCAATTCGACTTTGTCTTCACGCTTCAGTGCTTCGATCCATCTGAATCCGTCCGGGTTGATCCAGACTGGGTTGTACATACGAGGGATCCATACTGCCAGTTTTTCAGGAATTTTTGTCAAACCTTTGGCTTTCCATTTTGCTCTCCACTCGTCGTCAAGAAGCAGGTGAGGCAAGATATGACTCATTTCAAATGTACTGAGCGGATATTCAGGCGGCCATGCAAGTTCGTTCCATACATCGACACGAGGAGGTCTTTCTCCTGCTACCGTTGCCGCATCACCTTTACCGTTGACAGAAACAACATGCCAGTGGTGCATACCTGTACCACCGATATTTCCTGCAAGCGCACCGCGAAGTGCCAGAGGGAAGAAACCTGCACGTGTATTCATCCAGCTTCCTCTGTGACCGATCGTACCGGCTCTCCAGAGGAAAGTAGATATCTGGTCTCCCGCATCGATGAACATTTCGAACAGTTCATCGAGCTTGTCTCCATATCCTTCCATTCTACACTCTTTGATCACGAATTCTTTCGTGTAGGGAGAATAGATCTCTTGAAGCATTTTAATAAAGCTTGCATAGCTTTCATCCTGAGGAACTTTTTTCATATATCCTTTGGAAACCATTAGTGCCAGCTGTTCTTTATCTGTCATCAGCTGATCCCAGTTGACCCAGTTTTTAAAGAAGGCATGGTTTACCAGCGGTTTTCCGTGCAGATCCGTTTCATTTAGAATTCTGTTCGCAAGGTGAAGATAGAGCGCTGCTTCTGTACCCGGCCATGTCGGAATCCAGAGATCCGCCATACCCGCAGAGTTGGAAAGTCTCGGATCCATAACGACCAGTTTTGCCCCTTTTCTTCTTGCATCGGCAATAAATCCTGCTGACTGCTGGAAGTAGTGTCCTGCATCCGCTGCGTGGGAAGACTGAAGGAAGACCAGTTTTGCATTTGCCCAGTCCGGAGAGTTCCTGTCATCATTCGCCCACTGGATCGTACCTTCACGGGCACCGGCAGAACAGATGTTCGTGTGGGAATCATATCCGTCACATCCAAGAGAATGCGGAATACGGTGGCCAAAACCGTTCTCGTTCGGACGGCCTACATGATACATGATAGATTTTCTGGAAATCTCATCTCCTGATTTAAGGGTATCATGCATTTTTTTACCGATGGTCGCCATTGCTTCGTCCCAGCTGGTTCTGATCCACTTTCCTTCACCTCTTTTGGAGCCTGGAGCTCTTTTTAGAGGGAAAGGAATTCTGTCCGGATCATACATTTGCGTTTCCGCAGCATATCCCTTGGCACAGTTTCTACCGCGGGACCCTGCATGCAGCGGGTTCCCCATGTATTTTCTGACAAAAAGATCTTTCGGGTTCTTTGTTCTTTTATATTCACCGATCTCGACCCATGCAGTCAATCCGCACTGTGCTTCACAGTTGGAGCATACTGTTGGAACCAGCATATATTCATTGACTTTGATCCCGTTGGGATTGTCTGCACTTCTAACGCCGTTTCTTTCTGTACCGCCTCTTTTCCAGTCATCTCCGTCAAGTTCTTTAAAACTGTCCCACTGTTCCAGCGGCGGATAGAATGAAAGTGTTTTGGGTGTAGCCGAGAATGTTTTATCCTCTGCTGCTGCCGGTGTTTCAATGATCGTTTCAAAAACACCCGCTGCCAGTGTTGCTCCTGCAACAGAATAAGCGGTTCCCTTAAGGAAGCTTCTTCTACTTTCTATAAAATTATTATCATTTTTCATTGATTTTGTCATACATATCCTCCTTAACTCAAGTTTAGCATTTGTGGGATCTTAAGCCAGACATCTTTTGCAAGATACAGCCCGATCAATGCCAGTATTGCTGCAAATCTCAGCAGCGTTCTATTGTCTTCTTTCATGTTTCTCACAGCAAGGAAGAACGGAATGATGAATCCAAGTACCATTGCGAACCAGAATTCTGCATTGTATTCACCGCCTGAATGGACATACGCCAGTGTCGCTTCCGCTTCAGCAGACTTGAATGAGAAGAAATATTCACCCATATACATCAGGAAGGAAAAGAGTGTCGCAATCGCCAATACCAGTGCAAGGTCTTTTCTGCTTTCTTTGCTCCAGGAACCGGAAATCATGATCAGTCCGGCAGAACCTGCCAGCAGTGCCGCCCAGATCATTTGCATCACTTCCGCAGGTGTCTGCCACAATTCTCTCGCTGCAGCTTCAGCCATAATGATCGCGGTATAAAGCGTTACCGGAAAAGCAAGAAATACAACGAAAGGAAAGATCTTTTCGTAAAAACTGCTGTTTTCTCTTGCCACTTTTGCCAATTTCCAATTTTTTCCGGTATACGGATGTGCATCAAAATAGCCGATCACCAACATCACTGTGACCAGTGCTGTGAACAGCGATGCCATCCATGCGCCTACAGTAATTGCAGAAGTCCAGTGCGGATGCAGGAAAATGTTGACCATTCTGTACGGATGATGGAGATCTGTCAATGTAAACAGCAGGAAAATATTCAAAAAGATAAACGAAATCAGCGGCATTTGCCATCTGAGGTTCGGCATCTCTTCTTTTTTATGTCTGTAAAGAAGGAACGCTCCTACAATAATGACACCTGTTCCGATACTTTTTGCCCACATATTCAATGTGATCATCCAGCCCCAGATAATACCCGGAAGCGGAACGTCCAATGTTACAACAGCCTGTGTTGCATGAATACCATGTTCTACCATTAGTGACCTCCTTCATATGCTTTATTGTCAAAGTCGACAAAACTTCTGTTATCGAGCTTTTCTTCCGTTTCGAACGGTTCCAGGAACCTGTCTATTACGCTCTCATGCGGATTACCTATATGCTTCAGATGCGTAACATTATTAAAGAGACTGTATCCTTCGATCCTCTGCTGTGCAAGCGGGTTGAGTGTCTGATTGCCTCCGCCGACATAGAAGTGTTTCGGTATCGTATTCTTTTCAGGTTTACGTACCTGAACTGCACCCTGATGCTCCATGATATAACGTGAAATGTGACTCTCGTCATCATCGATATCACCAAAAATATTTGCCTGTACCGGGCAGATCACCACACAGGCAGGCATCATGCCGCTCTCTACACGGTGTGCACAGTACGTACATTTATCCGCCGTATTTGTCTCCGGATCCATGTAGATTGCTCCGTAAGGACACGCCATCATACAACCGGCACAGCCGATACATCTGCTGCTGTCCACGTTCACAATACCGTTTTCAAGATAGTGCAGAGCAGACACCGGACAGATACGTTCACACGGTGCAGATTCACAATGGTTACAGCGCAGCGGCGTAAATGATCTCGATGCTTCGGGGAATGTCCCGATATCAATATATTTTACACGCAGACGCCAAGAGCCTAGCGGTACTTCGTTTTCCACTTTACAAGCTACTTCACAACCTTTACACCCCATACACAGGTTAAGGTCAACTAAGAAACCTAGTTTCATACTTCCTCCTTGAATTTTTTGCTGAACTTATAATAGTTATAAGTACCCGTTAAACCTTGGTTTTACGGGTATTTCGCATGAATTAAGTCTATAAAAGATTGCATTAAAAACGCTTTATAATCTCCAAGAAAGAGATGCATTTTGCTTCTATGTATCAAAAGCGGTACTTTTCATCAATTGTTATGACAGCATCCATAAGTAATAGTGTACTTTGTTTTATTTTGATTGCAAAATCGGAAAAAACAGGTATTCTGTTTTATTACAGTAACTGTTTCTATGGCTAAAAGAGGTAATTGAATTCCAAACGGAATTCATCATATGACCAATCTGGCTTAAATTTCCCAGGCTTCGTGACACTTGGTGTATTGGCATCAGCAACTACGTGTCCGTAACGCATTCTCATCTGAAGGTCTTTTGTAATATTTGTCCATGTATCTATATTAACAATACTGGCGTCTGCCGGGACCGGTTTTGTATCATCATAGTCTTCCACCGCATAACGGATACTGGCTTTCCATGTAGAATTGAACTTGTATACACCTCTGATCATCATTGTTTCTGTATTCGAGAACCAGTTATATTGTGCCATGGCTCTGGTAAATCCGCCTGTAGGGAACCCTCTCCATGGAGCAACGATATCTGCCTCATCCGCTACCTTCGAGTACCCCACTCTGAAGAAACCTTTTTTATCCGGCATCAAAACATCTATTCTGCCGTTAAAGAGATTTGAATCCAATGAACCATTTACACTTGAATCATACCCTATAAGCTTTGCACCCAGAGCATTTGAGTTGCCGGCTACCTCTCCACCGCCATCATCGAACTGCATAAAATACCGAATACCCGGTCGTACTGCCCATCCTGTATCAGAAACAGGCACTTTATAGTGTGCTTCTAGAACGGCATCTTTCAGTACACCAGGGATCTGAAGGTAACTTGCGATGCACTTCAGATTCTTGATATAAGTCGACTTGAAATCAGCAACATACATATTATGGTTAGGATTCTTACCTGCTGAAACAAAGTTGTCATACGTCAGCCCCTTGTGTCCTCCGGAATCGTCATTGTTGTTCCATTTTCCGTATTGGCTGCCCGAACCATCCTTGAATGTGATCACATCATGGTGCTTTTCATGGTCTCTGAGTTTTTGCCAGCCAAACCATGCTACTCTGACTGCTGTTTTCGGCGCAATCTTCAAAGTACACGAAATACCGTCAAAGGTATTGGGGATCATTTTTGTATCGTTTGATTTGGTAAAGACAGACTCAAAAAGCTGGCGTCCGGCCTTCACATCTACTGTACCGTTATGATATTCCAGAAATCCCTGCCCCGGAGTATACAACCCGAAACCGCCGCCGGTTGCGACTTTGTAACGGCTGAATGTATCTTTACCCGCTTTGGCAAAACCGACTTCATCAGCATCCGGTCTGAAAAAATACGGATTCATCGAAGCATAATATCCCAAGGTAAAACCAAAGTGGCTCAAGATGGCAGATTTGTAGATCAAACTACCGCCGATACCCAATTCCTTGGGTGCTTTGTTAGGATAGAGAGGGTCAGTCCAGTGCCAGTAAAAACTGTTTAGCCTGATCCTTCCGTAGAACACACCTTTGGAGAACATATCATATATATTGTCCACGCTTGGCGGGAGTACATTGTAGTGCAGTGTCATATTCCCGTTCAGGGTTCTTTTCGGTTTTGAAACTGCTGCAGTTTTGAGCGTTACAGGCATTGCTCTTTTTTCTATATATCCCATCTGTCCGTCAGCCACGGCATTGCTGCCTATCAAAAATAAAACTGTCGTTAACAGACTTAACGGTATTTTTTTTACTTGCACTGTTCTTCCTTCTGCTGGCATCTTCGCATCATTCAGAATTTTCCTGATAGTTCCATAGTATATTTTTTTTGCATTCTTTCGATATCAATATTTGAACATATTCCTGTCAGAACACTATAGTTGAAAAGAGAAGGTAGAGCCTTCATCCAGTTTGCTTTCTATTTCAAGTGTACTGCCGTGCAGTGTCAACACTGTTTTGACAATGGAGAGTCCCAGGCCCATAGAGTTGTCCCAGTTATGTGTGCCTGAACGGTAGAATTTCTTGGTCACTTTCCCCAAATCTTTTTCACTGATCCCTGAACCTTTGTCAATAACAGAGATACGGTCTTTGTCTATTTTCAGCGTCACTGTATCTTTGGAATATTTCAAGGCATTCTCGATCAGGTTCTTCAATACCAGTTCGATCAGGGTACGGTCCGCTTCCACGGTCCGCTCTTCGCCGATGATCTCTATCTCTCTGTTCTTATAGGATTCCTGCAGTACCGCTTTGACCTCGTTGGCAAGAGAAAGCAGATTGAAGGTACTTTTATGCAGTGTCGCTTCACCGCTTTCGAATTTGTTCCAGAGAATAAGCCTTGAGAGGAGGTCTTCTATCTTCTGTCCGTTATTATAAACCTTTCCGAGGAACTTCACCTGCAGCGCTTTGGGGATATCAGGGTCTTCCAGCAGCGTCTGCGAATATCCCATAATGGATGCGATGGGGTTGCGGAATTCATGGGCGATGGCAGAGAGCATATCGGCACGCTGACGGTTCTTGAGTTTGAGTTTGGCATTGTAGCGCTGCTTGATATCTTCACGTTTCTTGGCACTTTTGAGCACACGGATCAGGTTTTCGTTGATCTCTTCGAACTCATGGGTGAAAAAGCGTGTCTCATAATCAATATGTTCTATCTCGTCAAGGTTCCTGAGGTATTTATTGATCACTTCAAGTTCATTCTGCATGCGTTTTGCACCGCGGTAAATGGAAAATATGAAAAGTGCAAAGGCTATACCGAGCAGCGTCATGGCCAGTATGATATCATCCTGGTCATTCATCACCATAACGATCAGGACAGCAAAGAGTACAAAAACAAAAACACCCAGTGTGACAAGTCTTGCCATAACATATTCTGTAAACTTCGGTTTGGTGAACACGCTTTATCTCTCCTTCGGATCTCTCATCAAATATACAAACGGTTTTACTGTTTTTTCAAGGGCACTTTTTTCTCTACGGTATCTATAAAACTGATAAAATCCGCCGTATCGTAATACCCTACCACGGATTCAATCACTTTTTTGTCAGCGCTCATAAAAAGAATGGTGGGAACACCGTCTATCTTCGGCAGTGTGTTGACCGCCTTTGTATTCTCTTCCATCACTTTGACAGTAATGTAGGGAGCAAGCCTTTTTTCGACATTCTCGTCGCTCAGTGTGCGGTATTTCATCTTTTTGCACCATCGGCAGTGTTCACCTTCAACAAAAACCATCACTGTCTTATGCTCCTGGCGGGCTTTTTCAAATGCAGCAGGAAGGTCTTTTTGCCATACCATCTCACCAAAGAGCGCCGTTCCTGCCAGCAGCACTGCCGCAGCCACTATTTTCTTCATTCCTGTCATGCTTCAGTCCTCTGTGTAAAATGTGCCACCGTATCTTTAAAAACAGTATAGAGTTTTTCCACCTCTTCGATGGAAGTCCGCTCGTTGGGCGCATGTATCGTGTCGTTAATAACACCGAATTCAACAACATCAATACCGAACGCCCCCATAAAGCGCGCATCACTGGTACCGCCTGCTGTTGAGAGCTTTGTTTCCACACCCGTCACTTTTTTAATGCTTCTTGAAAGATGCTTTACGATCTTTGAATCCCGTTTCGTCACAAACGGATAAGATCCCTGTGTCAATTTGAGATCGTAGTCGATCCCTTTTAGTATGTTGGCAATATACAGTGTAATATCTTTTTGTGCAGTTTTCGTGGAATTGCGTACATTGAACATGATCTGCAGTGAACCGGGTGTCACATTCGTTACCTGCATCCCTCCGCGAATATCGGTGATCACCATCTGGCTTGGCGCAAAATCACTGCATCCTGCATCGAGATGGACACCGGCAAGTTCATGGAAAAGATGTGCGATCCTGTGGACCGGATTGACCGCCTTTTCAGGATAGGCCGCATGCCCCTGTTTGCCATGAATCGTAAGATAGCCGTTGATAGAACCTCTTCGTCCTATTTTGATCGCATCTCCGAAAACATGTTCGCATGTCGGTTCGGCCACGATACAGTAGTCCGGCAGCAGCCCGGTTTCTTTGAGATGTTCAAGCATGATCACCGTACCGAATTCAGCTTCGCCTTCTTCGTCGGAAGTCAGCAGAACAGAGAGTCTGCCGCTGAATGTTTCTGTCTCTTTAAGCGCTTGAAGAAATGCGGCCACACCGCTTTTCATATCTTGTGCGCCACGGGCATAAATATTTCCCTCTTTAATGACCGGTACGAAGGGGTTGGTCTCCCAGCCGTCTCCCGGAGGTACAACATCAACATGTCCTGCAAAACAAAGATGGGGACCATCCCCGAATTTTTTGGTTAAAAAAAGGTTTTTAACCCCTCCTTCGTTGACATGCACCGCTTCAAATCCGTCCAGATACTGCTCTATAAAAGAGAGGGAGCCTGCATCATCGGGCGTAATGGATTCAAAACTCAACAATTTCATCAGAAGATCAACAACATTCATTTTATCTCTTTTTTAATGGTGCACAGAAAGGTTCTGTCGTTTAGCGTTCGATCTCTCCGCGGTACGTTACAATACCGCCGGCATGGTTGATTGCACGATCAAAACCGTTACTCTTGAATACATGCTGTACCTGGGCACTTCTGCTTCCCGTTCTACAGGTAAAGATAACTGTTTTGCCGTTATGCTCATTCAAAAAAGATTCTGCCCACTGCTGAAATGTCGATGTCGGCTTAAGCAGATCGACCCCTTTGACGTGTCCCATATCATATTCCATATCTTCGCGTACATCTACAAGGAGAAAATCAGCTTCTCCTTTTTCCCTTGCTTCAAGCAGTGCTTCAAGATCCTCAGAATTAATATTGTCTCTGGCTAAGAGTTCATGCATTACATACCCCTTTCATATAAAAAATAGAGGTGTATTGTACCGAAGTTGCATTAATTAACTGTTCTCTTTGGCATACTCCGGCGTACAGAAAATACCGCAGTGGCATTTTCCTTCATTGGGAACTTCATCATTAATGGCAGGAGGACAGGGGCAAACACGGTCATCCGAACTTTTGAATTTTCCCGGTTTGCTTTCATCGGGTTCTACCATAAAACAGGGACAGAAGCGTTTGCCGTAGAGCATTTTGTGTCTTGCCAGACCAAGCTGTACGCCTTCATTGACATCTTCCATCGGATGGTACACCCAGCCGAACTGCTTGCATACTTTGTCTGTAAATTTTTTGGTTTTTTCCAGTTCTGCCAAAAACTCCGGTGAACTCATGTCTAATTGCTGCATCATATTTTTATCCTTGGTGCTATAGTTTGTTATTGTAGTTATATCTTAAACCAAATTAATATATAATAAGAATATTACTATATTATACATACAAAAAGGCAAACTGTGCAGATAGACAACACTGTTTTGGAAAAACTGGAAAAACTCTCTCATCTTCATATTGATGATTCGAAAAAAGAGGAAGTCATGGGCCAGCTTAGCGAAATCCTCGGATACATCGACAACCTGAACGAACTCGATACCGATGCCCTGGATGCGGCATTCTCGACACTCAAAGGCGGTACACCGCTCAGAGAAGACATACCCAGGACAGAAGACAGCATTGCAAAAGAGATCCTTTCCCGTGCACCTGAGAGTCAGGATGACTTTTTCATAGTACCTGCGATTATTGAATAAGCCTATGCTCAACGTTTACGGCATCAAGAACTGTGACAGTGTCAGAAAAGCATTAAAATTCCTTAAAGCCCACGAGATAGCCTATGAATTCATCGACTTTCGGGAAACCCCTGTCACACAGGAGATCATTGACAACTGGCTTGAAAAATGCGACATCAATACCCTTTTCAATACCAGAGGTATGACTTACAGAACATTGAAACTCAAAGAAAAAAACCTTTCAGACAATGAAAAACGCCACTGGCTGGCTAAAGAGAACATGCTGATCAAAAGACCGGTTATTACCTTTGAAAAGAATATAATAATTGGATATAATGAGTCACAGTATCAAAATTTACTACTGAAATAAAGGATCTTTATGGCTGACTTCGATATCAAAAAACTGTTACAAAGTGTTGTGAAACACGGAGCATCCGACCTTCACCTGGTCAGTAATGCAGAGCCGCAGATAAGACTGGACGGCGCACTCAAGCCCGTAAACCTGCCCAAACTCACCGGAGAAGATATCGAAGAGATGTGCTACTCCATGATCACAGAAAAACAAAAACAGCATTTTGAAGAAAATGATGAACTTGATTTTGCACTGTTTCTGCCCGGCATCGGACGTTTCAGGGCGAACTACTACCGTACACTGGGAGATGTTGCGGCAGCTTTCAGGGTTATTCCCATCGATATACCCTCTCTTGATGATCTCGGGGCACCGACCATTTACAAAAAACTGATCAAGCGGGAAAAAGGCTTGATCCTTGTTACCGGGCCGACAGGTTCAGGTAAATCAACCACTCTGGCAGCTATGCTTAATGAGATCAACCTGACGGAACAAAAACACATTGTTACGGTGGAAGATCCCGTGGAATTCATTCATACCAATAAAAAATGTGTTTTCTCCCACAGAGGTGTCGGTGAAGACACCAAAAGCTTTGCCACCGCACTCAAGTATGCCATGCGTCAGGATCCCGATATTATCCTTATCGGGGAAATGAGGGATAAAGAAACGATCGAAGCGGCATTGACCGCAGCAGAAACAGGCCACCTGGTATTCGGTACACTCCATACTTCTTCCGCACCGGGTACCATCAACCGTATTATCGATGTATTTACCGGAGATGAGCAGCCGCAGATCAGAGCGATGATCTCCACATCCCTGGTTGCCGTGGTCGCACAGGCCCTTCTCCCGAAACTGGGCGGCGGCAGGGTTGCAGCCTCTGAAATACTTGTCACCAACCATGCGATCTCCAACCTGATCCGTGAAGACAAAGTACACCAGATCTATTCACAGATGCAGCTCGGACAGGAAGGTACAGGTATGCAGACGCAGACACAGGCCCTTCTTAAATTTATCAGGGATGGCAAGATCAGCCGTGAAACGGCACTTCAGTTTGCCAACAAGCCTGAAGAGATGACAAAAGCACTGTAAAATGCAGAAAACACAGCTTGACTGGATACAATACGGAAATTTTAGCAAAGGGGCAGTAATAGCGTAATGGCAAATTTTACGATGGTTGATTTTAACTACTTTGATATCACCATAGGTGCGATCGTACTTATTTTGGGTATCAAAGGCTTCATGAACGGATTTATCAAAGAGATCTTCGGTCTGGCAGGGCTGGTGGCCGGTGTCTACTTCGGCTCCCGCTTTGCAGATACCGCAGCCGCTTTCATTAACGACAACTTTTTGCAAATGCAGAATCCTACACTGCTCAAGCTCTTTGGTTTTCTTGCCGTGCTTATTATTGTATGGCTCGGAGCAACGCTGCTGGGGTCCATTCTTTCCAAGCTTACCAGTGTCAGCGGACTGAGTTTTATCGACCGGCTGTTTGGTTTTATTGCGGGGGGAGGAAAATACTTCATCATTTTCGCACTGATCGTAACGGCCCTTTCCAATGTGACACTGGTCAAAGAAAATCTCGGAAAATATGTCAAACATTCCGTACTGTATCCCTATCTGATCAAAACCGGTTCCGCAATTATCCATCTTGACCCTGCTGCACTCGGACTCGGGGAACAGTCCAAAGCCGACATACTGAAAAAAGCTGCCGGGCTGAAGCCGCCCCAAAAACATACAGAGCATAACAAAACGGCAGAAGGAAACATTTCTTCCGCCACGGCAGAATAAAGGATACCGCTATGATTACCTATCCGCTTCTTTTGGACAAATTCAAAACACTGCTTAAAAACAATTCGCTGAAATTCACCAAGCAAAGAGAGCTTGTTCTAAAATTCCTTTATGAAAATGACGGGCATTTCACACCGGAAGACATTTATATTCTGATCAAAAAAGAATATCCGGATGTCACGATCGGCATTGCTACTGTCTACAGGACACTGACCCTGCTTGAAAACGAAGGGATCGCCAGTTCCATTTCTTTTGGTGCACAGGGAAAGAAATACGAACTGGGACTGAAAAAACACCATGACCACCTCATCTGTACTTCGTGCGGAAAAATTATCGAGTTTTTTGATGAAATGATCGAAACCCAGCAAGAAGAGATCGCTGAAAAATTCCATTTCAAAATGACTGACCATACGATGAAGATCATCGGTCTGTGCGAGACATGCCAGAAGAACGAAAACCCGTAAAAAACATACTGAACTTGTTTCAGGATCTGCAAGATCCCACAGACGACTGTAAAAATGACGATCTTGAACCAAGTCCAGAATGACGAACAGAAAGAACAGGAGAAAGCTTGATATTTGAAAATCAATATATTCAGGAACGAATCAAAAAAACGGAAAAGCTAAGAGAAGAGGGGATCAACCCTTATCCCAGCCAAATAGAAAAAGGGGTGTCCTCTGCGCAGTTTCTGCAAGAATGTGCCTACATTAAAGAGCAGGATGCCCAGGAGAAGAAAGACGAGAGCAAACGATACACCCTTACAGGAAGACTCAAGTTCATCCGCATCATGGGAAAAGCTTCTTTTGCCAAGATCGAAGATTCCGAAGGATTGGTACAAATCTATTATACCCGTGATGACCTCCCTGAAGGGTATTACAACAATGTGGTCAAAAAACTTTTTGAAGTCGGTGACATCATTGAAGTGACAGGCTATCCTTTTGTGACGCAGACAGGCGAACTGACGCTGCACTGTACCGATATGAAAATGGTCAGCAAAGCGATCTTTCCGCTTCCCGAAAAGTTCCACGGCCTGACAGACCAGGAGATACGCTACCGCCAGCGCTACCTTGATATGATCATGAATCCGGAAGTCAAACAAACCTTCATAATGCGTTCCAAAATCGTTTCGCTGATCCGAAGATTCTTTGAAGACCACGGTTTCCTCGAAGTCGAAACACCCATGATGCACCCTATTCCCGGCGGTGCCAATGCCAAACCGTTCACGACACACCACAATGCGCTTGGCGTAGACCGTTACCTGCGTATCGCTCCTGAACTTTACCTCAAACGTCTGACGGTAGGCGGTATGGAAGCTGTTTTTGAGATTAACCGGAATTTCAGGAACGAAGGAATGGACCAGACCCATAACCCCGAGTTCACCTCCATTGAATTCTACTGGGCCTATCATACATATTATGACCTCATGAAACTGACGGAAGATCTTTTCGACTATATTTTTGAAAAGCTCGCTATGCCAAAAGAAGTACAATACGGAGAGATGAAAATTGACTTTGGTACACCGTTTGCCAAAGTACCGTTCGTTGAAGCCCTGACCACGATCGGAGGTGTGCCTGAAGAAGCGGCCACAGACAGACAAAAGGCGATCAGCTACCTTGGGGAACATGGGGTAGAGGTCAACCCGAACCTGACACTCGGCTATCTTCAGGCAGAACTTTTTGATGAATTCGTTGAAGCCAAACTCATCAACCCAACCTTTATCACGGACTATCCTATCGATATTTCTCCGCTTTCAAGAAGAAGTGACGAAAATCCTGATATTGCGGAACGTTTTGAGCTTTTTATGGCAGGCAAAGAGATCGCCAACGGTTTTAACGAACTGAACAATCCGATCGACCAGTTCGAGCGTTTCAAGGCGCAGGTAGAAGCAAAAGAAGCAACCGGTGATGATGAGACCATGCACATGGATCTTGACTTTGTCAGGGCACTCGGACACGGCATGACACCCACCGCAGGAGAAGGCATAGGCATCGACCGTTTGGTCATGATGCTGACAAACAACCATTCCATTCGTGATGTCATCCTCTTCCCTGCCATGAAACCCGAAGCCAAACTTGAAGAGAGCCAACCGGGAAATACCTGTAAAAAATGCGGTAACACCAACGAAGAGGAACTTAAACCTGCCAAAAAAGGCAAAGGCTTCTTCTGTATCGACGCAGCAGCCTGCAACAAGAGAGCGCAGGAGAAGAAATAGCCTGTGCTACGCGCATCCAGGGTATTTTCTGCGGGCATGGCGCACTCTGAAGCTTATCTTAAATAGCTGCCGTACTTCTTTTTATATCCTTTTTTGATCTGCTCTGCCAACTGATAGATCGCCATTGCATAATAATTGCTGTGATTGTAGCGTGTAATAACATAAAAATTATGTGTGCCGTACCAGAGTTCGTCAAAACCGTAGCGTTTCAGTCTGATCAAATGTACCTTGCCCTGGTAGTCAAAATGCCATTTGGGAGAAATATGTTTCAGTGATGCACGGCTGTATGTGTAGCGATATCCTGTTTTCCGTCCGGTGAAGCGTTTGCCCGGATAGGAAACACGTACTGCTACAGGCTGCCCTCTGCGCCAGCCGTGACGCTTGAAGTAGTAGGCGATACTGCCTATGGCATCATCCGGACTGTTCATTCTTTTTTTGCCGTCATGGTTGAAGTCTACAACAAAATGCCTGTAGTTGCTCGGCATGAACTGTCCCAGCCCGATCGCTCCGGAAAAAGAGCCTTTGATATGCCGGGGATCCACTTTCTCCCGCCGTGCCATCAGCAGAAATTCTTTGAGCTCTGTACGGTAAAACTTCTGTCTTCTGTTCTTTTCGAATGCCAAAGTCGTCAGAGTATCAAGGACAGGATATCTGCCTGTATTGACACCATAGTGGCTTTCTATGCCGATGATCGCTGTAATGTATTCCGGCTGTACTCCGTATTTTCGGTATGCTCTGAGAAGTATTTTCTGGTGTTTATGCATATAGGCCACGCCTTTCTGTACTTTCGAAGCTTTAAGAAAAACTTCTTCATAGCGGTCCCAGGAGCCCTGTTTCTTTCTTCTTTTCGGCGGCTTCCATTTTGCTCTGTATGCCGGTACATAAATGGCAAGCGCCCTCTTTTGAAAAGTAATGCGGGAAAAGAGCCTGTTCAGATCATTTCTGTTGAAATGATAGTGTGTGACCATACGGTCAATGAAGATACGCACCTCACGTTTTTGGGTGTAGTCTTTCGCCCAGCCTGATATTGACAGAAGCAGTACAAGCAGCAATATCAGTACGGGACGTTTCATTTCTGCTCCTGAAATTTTTTCTGAAGTTATCATAACAGTAAAGTATCAATCAACTGTAAATGAAAGAAATACTCTTTTTTGATTTCATAACCCTTTTAGAGTAATTTTGTTATAAATACATTTAAATTTATTCCCCAAAGGAACTGTATGTCATACGCTATTGAAACTTTTGACCCGGAGATCTTCCAGGCTATCGAAAATGAAAGAGAGAGGCAGACCAACCACCTTGAGATGATCGCTTCCGAGAACTTCACGATCCCGTCGGTTATGGAAGCAATGGGTTCAGTCTTTACCAACAAATACGCCGAAGGCTACCCTTACAAAAGATACTATGGCGGATGTGAATATGCCGATGTGGTAGAACAGCTTGCCATAGACAGGGCCTGTGAGCTTTTTGACTGTAACTATGCCAATGTTCAGCCCCATTCCGGAAGCCAGGCGAATGGTGCAGTCTATGCGGCACTCATCAAAGCGGGTGATAAAATTCTGGGGATGGACTTAAGCCACGGCGGACACCTTACCCACGGAAGCAAACCGAGTTTTTCGGGTAAAAACTACCACAGTTTTACCTACGGCGTAGAGCTTGACGGCCGTATCAACTATGACAGAGTCATGGACATTGCAAAGATCGTTCAGCCCAAGATCATTGTCTGCGGTGCCTCCGCCTATGCCAGAGAGATCGATTTCAAAAAGTTCAGAGAGATCGCTGATGAAGTCGGGGCCATCCTCTTTGCCGACATTGCACATATTGCCGGCCTTGTCTGCGCCGGTGAACATCCAAGTCCGTTCCCGTATGCCGATGTGGTCACAACAACGACACACAAAACGCTTGCAGGGCCAAGAGGCGGTATGATCATGACCAATGACGAAGGGATTGCCAAGAAGATCAACTCAGCGATATTCCCGGGTCTTCAGGGCGGACCTCTTGTCCACGTGGTCGCTGCCAAAGCAGTAGGCTTCAAGCACAACCTCTCCCCTGAATGGAAAGTATATGCAAAACAAGTCAAGACCAATGCCGCAAAACTGGCAGAAGTTCTTGTTGCGAGAGGATACGATGTCGTATCGGGCGGAACGGACAATCACCTTGTTCTCGTCTCATTCCTCAACAAAGAGTTCAGCGGAAAAGATGCCGATGCGGCACTGGGGGCAGCCGGTATCACCGTCAACAAAAATACCGTTCCCGGAGAGACAAGATCTCCCTTCGTGACTTCAGGTATCCGTATCGGTTCTCCTGCACTGACAAGCCGCGGAATGAAAGAACTGGAATTTGAAATCATTGCGAACAGGATCGCAGATGTTCTCGACAACATCAATGACAGCGAACTGCATGCAAAAATCAAGGAAGAGATGAAAGAACTGGCTTCCAATTTTGTCATCTATGACAAACCAATTTACTAACAAAGGACGTTTTTTGAACAAAGTCCCCAAAAACCACACGGATGCCATGTCGACCTGCGACTCGATATTGAGTACCTCGCCTGCACTGCAGTTTCCTTGCCTGTCAGCAGTCGGCTCATACAGTTTGCTGCATTAAAGAGATGCATCTTTGAAAGTTTTTGACTTAGAACTTCATGACAGCCACTACTACATCAAACGCAATACGATCGTCGAAAAGATCCATTTCGACCATCGTACCTTCTATGCCAAGTTTGAACGTATAGAAGAACCTCTCACCCCCCTTCTGCTCAACCAGCATCTCAACAGACAGTATACCGCTGCCGCACCGCTGCTCAAAGAGGGACGCACCAGCTATCTTGTACTGGAATACAGAGGAGAAGAATACCTGCGCTTCTACCACTTGGTCAGACAGCTCTTCAGAACACTGCATATCGAAGCGTATCAAGTCTACCAGGGGAAACATAAAGAAACTGTTCAAGTCTTTATAGAAGTCAAGCCGCTGAGCCTCGAGGAAGCTGACGAAGCCCTGCAGAAGATTTCCGATGCCCTCAAAGAGAAACTCGGCAAAAAATGGAAGACTCTCCCCTCTGCCTCCCTGCCGGAAGCGTACAATATCATTACTTTGCCTTACAAGAAATTTGAAGTATAGCCATGTTTGAGAAACTTTTACGCTTCTTCGTCGAGAACAGCCGCCTCAACTATTTTCTTTTTATACTCATTTTTCTGACAGGAGCGGTACTCTACACCAAAACGCCCAAGGAGATCTTCCCCTCTTTTGAGCTGGATATGGTATCGGTCAACGGACATTATGCCGGAGCCTCCATAGATATGCTCAACAAAATGGCAGTCAAAAAGATAGAGCAGGAGATCAAAAATATCGACGGCATCGACAAGATGGCGACGATTATTTCTGCGGGCAAATTCAACATTGTCCTCGAACTTGAAAAACGTGTAGACAAATACAACACGGCCGAGAAGGTCAAGAATGCCATCGCTTTGACCAAACAGTATCTGCCTGGCGATATGGATACGCCTGTAGTCAATGTACTGGAAGTCAAGCGTGACCTGATGCGTGTGGCGATCTCTTCGAAAAAAGCGAGCCACGGAGCATTGATCGCCGCAGCAGACGACTTGAAAGACAGGGTAAGCAGTCTGAATAATATTTCGGAAGTAACCATTTACGGTGATTCCGACAAATATTACGACATCCATCTCGATACAGACAAAATACGCGCCTACGGGCTGGATGAAAGAGCTGTTGTAGCGGCTTTAAGCGGTCTTTCATACATTTTTCCGGTAGGGATGATAGAAGAGAACGGGGCCAAACACTTTTATCTCTCTACCTACAACGGCCCCAAAGATGCCAAAAAGATGCTGCAGAGCCAGCTGAAAATCGCAGGCAAAACACTCTACCTTAAAGATATCGCAACAGTCTCCAAGCGCTATGAAGACACGGCGACCCTCTTTTCCATCGATGCCGCAGATGCTGTCGACGTAAGCATCAAACAGAGCAATGAAGGCAATGCCCTGAAACTTGCCGAACAGATCAAAAAAATTGTTGCGACCCTCAACAAAAACAGCAAAGAGATCCGCTACACGATACACAATGACCGTTCGGAAAAGATCAAAGACCGTCTCAACATCGTTATTTCCAACATTCTTCTCGGGCTGATACTCATTGCACTGATTGTAGCACTGCTGATCAATAAACGTATGTCTATCGTGATTACACTCGGTATCCCTACTTCATTTGTGATGGGGATCATTTATTTCTATCTCGCGGGATATACGATCAATATGATCTCGCTTGTAGGAGTACTGATCGCTTTGGGGATCATTGTCGATGATGCCATTGTAGTGAGTGAAAACATCCAGCAGCACATAGAAGAAGGCATTGCCCCCAAAGAGGCTGCGGTACAGGGTGCCAAGGAAATGTTCAAGCCCGTCACCATTGCTTCTCTGACCACACTATTTGCCTTCATTCCGGCACTGATGATGAGCGGCAATATGGGAGAAGTCATCAAGCTTATTCCCATTGCAGTATCCGTGCTTGTCGTTGCTTCTCTCATAGAATCTTTCCTCTTTCTCCCCATTCATGCCGCACATTTGCTCAACAAAGATGAAAAGACCACTTCCTGGAAACCGGTGAACCGTATTTACAGCAGGGTGATCCACCTGCTGATGCACTACCGGAAAACATTTTTGACACTTTTTCTGATACTCGTACCGCTGCTGACCGTTCTCGGGGTCAAAGAGAGCCGGTTCCAAATGTTTCCCAAATTTGATGCAAGTACCATACGCGTCACCCTCAAAGCAAATGTCAATTCAACGACAGAACAGACCATGGCTTACCTCAAAGCTATTGAGAAAGACCTGTATGCCCACAGAAAAGCATTCTATATCAAGCATGTAGGCTCTGTAGCCGGATGGAGAAGGGACAGTGCGGGCAACTCGGAAACCTACCCGTACGTAGGGAATATCGACATTGAACTGCAAAAACTCAAAGCACAAAATTTTGTGGACCGCTATATTACCCCTGCACTGAGTTTCTATTATGACAGCAAAGGGCGCACCAGAGAGGAAAAATCTTCCGTTATCTCAGAAAAACTCAGAGCTTTTTTGAAGAAACAGAAGTATAAAGAGCGTTTTGGTCTCAGTGACCTTGCCATTGTTGAGCGAAAAGTCGGACCTATCAAATCAGACCTCAAAATAGGACTGATCTCCGATGACAGCCAAAAGATCATGCAGTATACACAGGCGATCGAAAAGAAGCTTGGTCAAATGAAAGGGATCGTCTCTGTCAATGATTCGATGCATTACGGCGTCGATGAGATCAAACTGAAAGTCAATGCCTACGGAGAGTCGCTGGGTCTTAACGAAAAAAAACTGGGAACCCTGCTTTCAGACTTTTATCTTGAAAAACGTATCGGTTTTGCTTTTGACAGCAGCGATCTGCTTGAGCTCAAAGTACGCAGCAGCCAAAAAGACTCTCTCAAAGCACTCAAGTCGTTTCTCATAAGACTGGATGACGGCTCTTCCGTCGTACTGGAAGATGTTGCTGACTTCCATACGATACGTTCGTTTGAAAAGATCATCAAAGACAACGGAGAGACCAATTTTTACATTTATGCCAATGTCAACAGCAAAGTACTCACTGCCACGGAAGCGATCGCGGCAATAGACCCTCTTTTGAAACAGGCCAAAAAAGAGGGGATCAAAATTGTCTTCAAGGGAGAAGAGGAAAAGAAAAAAGAGCTCAGACATGACATGCTGCTTGCCTCTTCCATGGCAATGCTGCTGATCATGCTCTCCCTGCTCTATCTTTTCAATTCGTTCAGGGAAACATTCATGATGATGTCCGTGATCCCCTTCTCTTTTCTTGGTGTACTGCTGGGACATTTTATCATGGGACTGAATCTTTCCATGCCTTCCATCATCGGTATGCTGGGGCTCTCCGGCGTAGTCATCAATGACGGGATCATCATGCTGATGAATCTCAAAAAAGCTAGGAATCTTGAAGAAATATACTATTATGCCGCCAAGCGCTTCAGACCTATCATACTGACATCCGTCACCACACTTATCGGCCTGGCTTCTCTGGTGTTTTTCCCTGTAGGACAGGCGGCAATCTTTCAGCCTATGGCCATAGCACTGGGTTTCGGACTGGCATGGGGAACCGTACTCAACCTGCTTTATCTGCCGGTACTTTATACCATTATGAACCAGAAAAAACTGGGTTTGTAAAACAGCCTTTGACACAACCGGAACAAAAACAGCACTCTTTCCTCTTTCTGATACATTAGACCCTCCCGGGAGAGGGGTTTTGCTTCATCCATAACAATCTAAAATAAATAAACTTTTCTATACATTCTATAGGGTATAATTATTCCAAAATCGTATCCGGAGACCTTCCCAAAATGAATGACCATAATTTAGATGATCTGATCATCGACAATATTGAACCGAAAAACAACAAGGCAAAAAGTTTTTTAACGATCATCGCACTTATTATTGTTGTTCTGATCGTTGCGATCGTCTTTACAAAAACCGTATTGAACGAGCCGAAAAATACAGAAATCGCACTGGAAGAAAACATGACCGACCTGATCAGTCC
Source organism: Sulfurovum sp. (assembly GCF_015493435.1). Lineage (GTDB taxonomy): Bacteria > Campylobacterota > Campylobacteria > Campylobacterales > Sulfurovaceae > Sulfurovum. Next base: position 124,026 of record NZ_WGDD01000054.1, on the reverse strand, counting down.
GGAACTGACCCTTCAGAGCAAAGCCGAAGCAAAAACTTCCCAAGAAACTCCCAAAGATGAGACAAAACTCTCTTCCATGATCGAAGAGAAACTCACCGCCCCGAAAAAGACAGAAGAGATCAAAAAAGAAACTGTCGAAATCAACGAAGAGAAATCTGCTCCCGGAAAAGAGCATATTGCTTCCGTACCGGAAGTACCTAAACCTGTCTCGGCCAAACCTGCTAAAAAAGAAGTATCTGCTCCTGTTAAGGTACCTACAGTACCAAAAGAGACAAGCAAGCCTGCCCATGCCGACAAGATCGTCGTACCCAAGCAGGTATACCGTGAATCGCCTGCACCTGCTGCCGCAAAAAAAACGGCAGCGGCAGAGCACTATTACATTCAGGTTGGTTCTTTCTCCCAGACACCGAGTACACGCTTTCTCAATACTATCAAAAAACACGGTTTCCACTATAAGATCACCGCACCTACGTCAAACGGAACCAAAAAACTGCTCATCGGGCCTTACCCCAGCAGAGTGGATGCCGACAATGCATTAGTCCGTGTCAAAGACCGCATCAACAAAGGTGCGTTCATCGTAAAGAAGTAAGTCCATGTTAAAAACTGTTCTTTTCGACCAACTCACTCCGGTTGCCCTTTACGGCAAGATCAAAACACTTTTCCCTGACGAGATCACAATGCTTTTTGAAAGTGTTGTCAACACCAGTGACGGGAATTTCTCTTTCATTGCCATCGGTGCACAGGAACGTTTGAAATACAAGGACAAAACGACATACTATACCGATGCTTCAGGCAAAGAAAAAGTTCTCGATGAAGATCCGTTCACATTTATGAAGTCCTATTATCAGGCAATAGACCAGGAAAAATACAAAGAACTGTCTCTTGAAGCCGGTTTTTCTTTTGTAGACGGTTTCATCGGCTTCATTGCCTATGACATGGTCAAAGTCTTTGAACCGGTACTCTGTGAAAGTATGGATACCCTGCTCGATCCGCTGGATACCCCCGATCTCGATCTTATACGTCCCCGGATCATCATTGCCTACTCGCACAAAAGTGCCAAACTCACGCTCATCCTTAATGATGAAAAGATGAAAGAAGGGTTTAATGCGATTGAGGCAATGCTGCATGAAACATTCACCCCCATGGGACTCAAAGCAGTCGAACTCGAAGGGGAAGGCAGCTTCAGCATTGATGAAGAGCGGTTTAAAGCACTTGTCGTAGAATCCAAAGAGAGTATCCGTTCCGGAGACGTCTTCCAAATACTGCTTGCCAACCGGTATACACAAAAAGGCAAGATAGACCCGCTCAGTTTTTACCGGGTACTGCGTTCAAAAAACCCTTCACCCTACCTCTTCCTGCTCGACTATGAAACATTCTCCATCTGCGGTTCCAGTCCTGAAGTAATGGTACGGCTGACTGACGGAGAAATACTTTTGCGTCCTATCGCCGGTACACGAAAACGCGGAAAAACACATGCACGCGACAAAGAACTTGAACTTGAAATGCTGAACGATCCCAAAGAATGTGCCGAACATCTCATGCTCATAGATCTCGGCCGTAACGATGTGGGACGTGTCGCAAAAACCGGAACGGTAGCAGTAACCGACATGATGCGCGTGGAGAAATACTCTCATGTCATGCATATGGTTTCGGATGTAGAAGCGATCATTAGGGATGACAAAGATATGTTCGATCTCTTTGCCGCAACCTTCACCGCAGGAACCATGACCGGTGCACCAAAGATCAAGGCCATGGAACTCATCGCCAATTTTGAAGGACTTAAGCGCGGATTCTACTCCGGCTCCGTAGGCTACTTCTCTTTCAACGGAAACATGGATTCCGCCATTGCCATCAGAACCTCACTCATAAAACCCGATTCTATCACCCTTCAGGCAGGTGCAGGCATTGTGGCAGACTCTGTTCCCGAACTGGAATACCTCGAAGTAAAGAACAAACTGGGTGCCCTGCTGGCCACCCTCAAAGAGATGGAAAATCTATAAAATGGGCACAGATCTCTTTGCTATTTTCGGCAACCCCGTTTCACATTCCAAATCTCCGCTTATGCACAACCTTGCCTTTAAAGGTCTGGGATATGACGGATGCTACAACCGCTACAGACTTGAAGACGGCAGCAAGCTCAAAGAAACCTTTTTCGCTTTGAAACTCAAAGGCATCAATATTACCGTACCGCACAAAGAGCATGCCTATGCTGCCTGCGACGAACTTGACCCTTTTGCAAAAAAAGTCGGCGCGGTCAATACCATCATTGAGAAAGAAAGAAAACTCTACGGCTACAATACCGATGCTCCCGGCTTTCTTAAAACCATCTCCGAATTCGGCGATGTAAAAACAGTCCTCTTTCTCGGTGCAGGCGGTACGGCCCAGTCCACTTCTGCCATATTGCGGGATGAAGGCTATGATGTCACTATACTGAACCGAAGTGCCGGCCGGCTGGAAAAATTTGCCCAAAACGGCTTTACGACAGCCACGTTCGAGACATTCATTCCTGAAACCTATGATCTTGTTATCAATATGACTTCAGCAGGACTGGAAGATGACGACCTACCTGCCCCAGAGGCACTGCTCAATACCGTCATCCCTCCGGCACAAGCCTGTGTCGATGTTATTTACGGCAAAAAGACACCTTTTTTGAAACTGGCACAATCCCACGGAAAACCAACCAAGGACGGCAGCGACATGCTGCTTTATCAGGGGATTATCGCATTTGAACATTTCACGGAGCACCGATATACATTCGATGCCATCAAATCCTATATGCAAAAGGCATTTATATTATGAAAAAATTACTTTTCTGGCTCTTTTTTATTCTGCTCGTTGTTGCGGCATTCATTTACGGAAATATGCCCAAGATCGCCCCGTATTACAAGCAGCTGACCAAACCGCGTGTCGGACTCAACCTCGACCTTCAGCCCAAAGAGCAGAAAGAAGCCCACTTTGTCGGCTCAGGCAAATGCAAAGAGTGCCATAAAGAGCACTATCATGACTGGAAAGCTTCCATGCACTCCAAAATGATACAGGTCATCGCCAAAGATCCCAAAGCGGTCGTAGCCGATTTTTCCAGACTTCCCGAAGATGCAGACTTTACACTCAAAGAAGCGGTCTATACCATTGGAGGCAAGTTCAAACAGCGCTATATGATCCCTGCAACGATCAACGGCAAGTCAGATTTCAGACTGGGGAATTACCAGTGGAACAGCCAAACCAAAAAATGGCAGCATTTTAAACCCTACAAATACTGGTACCATGACTCCTACCCGCATGACAATAAACAGTTCCCGACCTCAACCACATGTGACGGATGCCATTTTACCGGATTTATGGCTACGGGTAAACGGGTGGAACCGGCCATCGCCTGCGAAAACTGTCACGGTCCGGGAAGCAAACATGCCGAAGACCCGAACTCCCCTGTCTTCAAAGCAAGCCTTGTCGACCCCATCAGAACCAATGAAGTATGTTTCCAGTGCCATATGAGAAACCGTGACAAACGCATCGAAACAGAACACGCGACAGCCAAAGAATTATGGATGACGGCTACAGACTATCCCAAAGGATATGCACCGGGGAAACCGCTGATCAGTTACAAACTTCCTGCCCCTTTCGCGCCGGGAAAAGAGACCAAAGAATTCTGGGCCAACGGTGCAGCAAAGAAAAACCGTACCCAGGGGAATGAATATATTCATGACCGTATGTATCAGCACGGGATCACTTGTATCAACTGCCACGATCCGCACAAACTGACCAATACAGCACAGAAACCCCAGGGAAATGCTGCCTGTATGAAGTGCCACTCGTTCGGTTCGATCATCGGGCCGCATCAGGATACGCTGGAACAGCATACCCATCACAAAGCCGGCAGCAAAGGGTCGCTCTGCATCGAATGCCATATGCCGAAAACCGGCAGACATACGGGGAAATCGCCGTTAACGGTACGTTCGCACCGTTTCAGCTTTACCTACCCGGCACAGACGAAAGCCTACGGTATGCCGCCGGAAACCAATGCCTGTTTTGCCTGCCATAAAGACAAAACACTCGACCAGCTTCAGGATGATCTGAAAAAATGGGGAAATCTTGAATGGGAAAAGCTTGAGTCACCTCATATCAGGTGATTTGATTTCAATTAACCTTTCAAGGTTATAATAAAATAAATATACGTCAAGTACAGCAAAAAGGTTTAGCTATGATCAACATCCTAATGATAGAAGACGATCCGGAGTTTGCGGAACTTCTGAGCGAATATCTTTCACAGTTCGATATTAAGATCACCAATTATGAAGACCCGTTCCTCGGTCTGAGCGCCGGTGTCAAGAAATATGACCTGATGATACTTGACCTGACACTGCCAGGGATGGACGGACTGGAAGTCTGCGAAGAGGTCGTACGGAAATATGATATGCCGGTGATCATCTCTTCAGCACGGAGCGACATCAGCGACAAAGTAAAAAGCTTTGAACTCGGTGCCTACGACTATCTGCCGAAACCCTATGATCCCAAAGAGATGTACGCACGCATCATGTCCATTCTGAGCCGTGTCCAAAAGGACGGAGAAAAACAGAATTCCCTTCCCAAAAGTGATTTTGAGATCAAGGGAGATACCATTTACTTTAAAGGACAGGCGCTTACTTTGACACCGGCTGAATTTGAAGTACTCTCCCTGCTTGTCAAACACCAGGGCATCACACAGTCACGGGAACAGATCATCAATACCTCCGGTACTATGAGCATTGATTCACAGGGCAAAAGCCTTGATGTCATCATTTCCAAGATACGCAGCAAGATCGGGGACAACAAACGTATTCAGGCTGTCCGTGGTGTAGGATACAAGCTTGTTTAAAGACTCCCTGCGAAACAAGATCAATCTTGTTTTCTCCATAACGCTGGTTCTCCTTGCCACACTTTTCATTGCTTCGGTCAGATACGACCATGCCAAATTTGAAGAACACAATGCCGCGCATGAACGCGACATAGCCCATTATCTCTATCAGTATTATCTCAAAACGGGAAAAATAGATGAAGCCTATCTTGAGTCACAGAATGTCTCACTTGTCAAAGACAAAGCGCAGGAAGTACAGATAGAGCGCTACTTTAAAGAAAAAGGGAAATACAAGAAATATGCGGTCGATACCTACCGTTTGCAGCGTATCATTCTGATCAACAATGATCGGTTCAAACTTTTTTTGGAAAATAAAAACAGACCGAGATACCCGGTCAAACGTATTATAGTATTTGCCATTGTGCTGCTGTTTATTCTCTTTCTTTACCTGTGGATCGTGCAGAGTCTCAAACCTCTCTCGGAACTCAAAGAGAAGATCAAAACATTTTCCGAGGGCAATCTTGACATACGCTGTGCCAGTGACAAAGATGACGAAATTGCGGAAGTCGCCAATGAGTTTGACCATGCAGTGACCATGATACGCGAACTCATACAGTCGAGACAGCTCTTTTTGCGTGCCATTATGCATGAGCTCAAAACACCCATCGCCAAAGGTCGCCTGATGAGCGAAATGCTTCCCGACGAAAAAAGCAGGGCACGCATGCACAGCATTTTTGAACGCATGAACCTGCTCATAGACGAATTTGCCAAAATAGAAAAGATCACTTCACGCAATTTCGACCTGCATATCAGTCCCTATAAAATGTCAGACCTGGCTGAAGCGAGTATTGACATACTGATGGTAGAAAACCCGGAAAGACTGGTTACCATAGAGATTGAAGAAGACTACATTGTCAAAGCTGACTTCGAACTTTTCACGCTTGCCATGAAAAACCTGCTTGACAATGCTATCAAATACAGCACAGACAAACATGTCACTGTCAAGATCAAAAAAGACCGTGTAGAGATCATCAACAAAGGAGAGGCACTTCCTGAAACGATCGAAAACTATTTCAAACCGTTCCATACATCAAAAAGCGGACTGGGGCTTGGGATCTATATTGTCAAAAGTATTCTGGATATTCACCATATGGAACTGGCGTACAGGTATGAAGAGGGGAATAATATCTTTACAGTGAAATAAGCGGATAGCGGTGCTGCCGGAAGACAGTCACCCTTGCAGATAAATGGCATATACAAACTACGCGGTACGGATTTTCAGCACCGTACCCTGCCAAAACATCAACTGTTTTTATTCGTTGCAGTCGTCACAAATCGTATCGGAAAGCATGAAAGCAAGTTCCAGGGCCTGAGACGCATTGAGTCTCGGGTCACACTGCGTATGGTAACGGCTCGCGAGCCCTTCAGCTGTAATGGCACAGGAAGTACTTCCCGTACACTCGGTCACATCATTTCCTGTCATCTCGAGGTGAATACCTGCAGCGATCGTACCCATCTCTTTATGAATTTCGAAGAACTGTTTTACTTCAGAAAGGATATTGTCAAAATCTCTGGTCTTGAAACCGGTAGAAGATTTTTCAACATTCCCATGCATCGGGTCACAGGACCAAACCACGCTTTTTCCTTCGTCCCGGACACGCTTGAGCAGTCGGGGAAAATATTTTCCGATCTTGTCCGCACCCATTCGAACGATCAGGTTCAGTCTTCCTTCTTCATTGGTCGGATTCAACGCATCAATGAGTCCAATGAGCTCATCTTCCTCCATACTCGGCCCGACTTTGCAGCCGATAGGGTTTGCGATCCCTCTGAAATATTCTATATGTGCTTCCTTGAGGTCTCTCGTTCTATCACCGATCCAGAGCATATGCGCAGAACAGTCATACCATTCACCCGTTTCGGTATCTAAGCGTGTCAGTGCTTCCTCATAATTCAGCAGCAATGCTTCATGAGATGTATAAAGCGTCGTCTGATGCAGTTGTGGCATTGCTTCGCTTGTCAATCCGCATGCTGCCATAAACTTCATGGCATGGTCTATTTTATCGCTCAGTTCGTCATAGCGCTTGCCCAGAGGATTGTCTTTAATAAAATCAAGATTCCACTGATGTACTTTGTTCAGGTCGGCCAGCCCACCCCGTGAAAAAGCACGCAGCAGGTTCAATGTCGCTGCCGATTGGTTATAGGCTTTGATCATATTGTGCGGATTGGGTATTCTTGCCTCTTCGCTGAACTCAACGCCGTTAATGATATCACCACGGTAGCTCGGAAGTTTTATACCGTCTATCTCTTCAAAATCAGAAGATCTCGGCTTGGCAAACTGCCCCGCGATACGTCCGACCTTTACGACAGGTTTGCCTGTAGAGTACATCAGGACCATATTCATCTGAAGCATCAGTTTGAAAAGATTTTTAATGCTTGCGGCACTAAAGTCCGCAAAACTTTCAGCGCAGTCTCCGCCCTGAAGCAGGAAGGCTTCACCGCGTCCGGCCGCAGCCAGTTTTCTTTTAAGATTCCTTGCTTCACCGGCAAAAATGATCGGTGGGTAGGAAGCCAGCTCGGATTCAACCTGTCTCAGTGTTTCCTGATCCTGGTATGTTGGTTGCTGCTTGATGGGAAATGCTCTCCAGCTGCCTGGTGTCCAACTCATAATAGTTCCTTAAAATAAATTGCAAAGATTATAGCTGAAAAAATATGAAAATCATATGGATATGGTTACAATGCTGAAAATATCTTAAATAATCCTTTGTATTTTGGAAGAAATTTGACTTTTTCACCTTGTGAATAAGATGTGAACAACTCATATTAAATAATGAAACCCGTCTGTCCCGGCAAGAATAAAATTATTTGTTTTTTTGATTTTTTCACAGGGTGAATAACATGTGAAAACTCATATTAAATAATGGAACCCGTGTTTTAGGGGCATAACATAAAAGTGTTACTTTTTGGCAACAAATGTTACAAAATTCGCCCATTGGAAAACAGTATTGATATGGACAAACCCTGCTTCTTTGCACATGCGGATATTTTCTTCGATCGTGAAGGGAATCAGGACATTTTCCAGCGCTTCACGCTTTTGTGCGATCTCATATTCGCTGTAACCCTGTATTTTCTTGTAGTCATAGTAAATGTCGATCATTTCTTTGTCAAGGCGCTTATCATCAAAAACCACTTTTTCCGAAAAGATAAAAATACCTTCGCTGTTGAGTCCTTCATACAGTTTTTTGACAAGTTCAATACGCTGCATGGGGCGGATGAACTGCAGGGTATAGTTCGCAACGATAATGTCTTCATTTCGGTAATCATATTCTGTCATATCGGCCAGCTCCAAATCGACGGCAGCACCGAACGCTTTGCATTTCTGTTCTGCTCTTTCCAGCATAGCAGGAGAATTGTCAATGCCTTTAAGCTGCATAGAGACTTCCATTTTACTGTGCAGGTCCAAAAGAAATTTCGCGGTAGATACACCAAGATCAAGTATTTTTTTACCCTCTTTCTGCTCAGCAAGAATCAGGGAGATCACCAGGCGCCTGACTTCATCGTAAAAGGGAACAGAACGGTTGAGCATATCATCAAATACCGAAGCGACTGCCTGATCGAATTCAAATTTTTTTTCAATCTGTTTTGAAAATACTTTATCTTTTTCCATGCTGTTGTCCTTTACATACCAAATAGTGATAGAGCGAATTTTAGCATAATTCAACCGAAACATTAACAATTATTTTCAACATATTTTATATATCAATAGATAAAACTGATAATACACTGTACGTAAAGCTGCCTATACGTATGAATACTTTCAAATCAGCCCTGTTTTAAAGAACTTAAAGCAGCAAATATATTAAAATAATTATAATATACAAAGATAAAATATAAAAAAAACAAATGAGGTGGGAGAATAGTGCAACAGCTGACTGTACTTGTCGTAGACGATGACAAGATTACCACCGCCATACTTTCCCACATGCTTGACAAGTATGCAGATCATGTCATTATTGCTTCCAATGGTGAAGAGGGACTTTCACTTTTCATAGAACACAGACCCGACATCGTACTCACAGATATCAATATGCCCCGTATGGGCGGTCTGGAAATGGTGGAGCAGATACGCAAACTTGACGAACATGTCAAGATCGCCATCTTTACGAACTTTGAAAACCGTGATATTCTTCTTCAGGCAATCAAATTCGGTGTCAACCAGTTCTTTTCCAAACCTTTTGAAGCCAAAGTCTTTGCACAAGTCATTCAGCCTCTGTGCGATGATGTTCTGGAAAAACGCCGTATCAGTACCGAATTGGCACGACAACAGAATATTCTTCATGCCATTAAGAAGATGGCACATAACTTTCTGCAGCATGTAGACTGGAAAGCTGCACTCAATACGGAAATGGTCCGTCTTAAGAATGCAGCAGATACGTCTGCGATCTTTATTTACCAGAATCATATCGAAAAAAATGAACTCGTTGCCAAACGCCTTTATGCGGTCAATGACGATGTACAGGCCCGTGCACGGAAACAGGTACATTACCGAAAACATCATCTCATGCGGTGGAAAAGGCATTTGGAGCGCGGGGAATATGTCAATGGAAGTATTTACAGTTACGACAAATCCAAACAGAAACTTCTCAAAGCATTCAAAATAGAGTGTCTTTTGATACTTCCTATTTTTGTCAACAAAGAGTGGTGGGGCTTTCTCGGCATTGGGAATACCGTAGACTACCGTCTCAATGTCACCAATATTGAAATGCTCAGTACGGTTGCTTCCATCATCGGTTCAGCCATCAACAATGAACGGAACCTTCATTCTCTTGAAATGTCATCAGCGGTGTTTGAGCATACGATGGACGGAGTACTCATTACCAATGCGGACAACCGTATCATGCATGTCAATGCAGCCTTTTCGGATATTACGGGGTATCAACCTGAAGAAGTTGTCGGCAAAGATCCGAAATTCCTGAAATCAGGCACCCATGACAAACATTTTTACCAGCAAATGTGGACACAATTGACCCAAAAAGGGAACTGGCAGGGAGAGATCACCAACCGTAAGAAAAACGGGGAGATCTATATTGAATGGCTCAGTGTCAATGCCATTCACAATGACAACGGTGAAATAGAGAATTTCATCGGCATTTTTTCCGATGTCACGCATCAGCATAAAGACGCCCAGCACAATGCCTATCTTGCAACCCATGATCCTCTAACCGGTGTTTCAAACAGAGTACTGCTTCATGATCGCCTGGAACATGCGATAGAACATGCCAAACGTTTCGACAAATGCTTTGCTGTGATCTTCTGTGATCTTGACAACTTCAAACCCATCAATGATACCTACGGGCACTCCGTCGGAGATGAAGTCCTGAAATATATTGCCGGCATTATGAAATCAATCCTGCGAAAGGATGACACACTATGCCGTTACGGCGGAGACGAATTTGTCATTCTCATCGAAGAATTGAAAGGCTTCGAGAGCCTGGAAACCGTGCTCTCAAAAATCCGTACACTGTCCAACCAGAGTTTTAGTATCAACGGCATTGAACTTACAGTTGGTATCAGTATCGGTGCGGCGATCTACCCCAACGATGCCCAAAGCCCCGAAGCGATCCTCAGTGCGGCGGACCAAGCCATGTACAATGCCAAAAAACAGGGGAAGAACACTATCGCATTCTTTCAGAGACATGAAGCACTGTACTGCAGCAATACCTATGGGTTAGGCTAATCCCGAGATAAAAGTATTTTCCGGGTTTGCGCAATATCGGCCTCTATCTGCATTTTAAGTGCCTGCAGCGAATCAAACTTTTTGTTTTTGCGTATCAAGTCCATAAATTCCACCTGAACCTCTCCTTCTGCTGTTTCGATCGTTTCATCCAGAATATGTGTTTCTACTGCGAACGAGCCGTCTGTAGTGACACGATGCCCCAAAAAGCTTACAGAGGGAAACCATTTTGTACCGATTTTGCTTCGGGTCGCATATACCCCTTCCATAGGCAGCTGATAATAAAAGATCTTCAAATTGAGCGTCGGTACCAACGCTTTTTTTCCCAATCCCTGCCCGGAAATAACATTGCCTTCTATGCTGTAGTGTCGGCCCAGAAGCCTGTTTGCCATTACAATATTGCCTTCCCTGAGATACGCTTTGATGGTACGCGAATGTATCGGTATGCCTTCAAAAGAAATTTCATCGACCACAATGACTTCTCTTCCGAAAAGTTCAGACAATATTTCCGGTGTTCCGGTTTTGTTTTTTCCAAACGCAAAGTCATAACCGACAACAATACGCTCAAGGAGAGGAAAATCTTCCTGGAGTCTTGCTACAAATTCCGAAGGGGTATACGTTTTGATCTTCTCAAAATAATAAAAACAGCACATTTTTTCGGTATACAGAGAACGCTTGTATCCGGGGGTAAGGTAACCGGTATTGCGCTCGATGATAACAAGGGCATCGACCTGTTCTATGAGCTTTTGGTGTGCTGCATGCATTCCGTCAAATGAACCTATGGCAATGGATCTGATGTTGTTTTGTATGTTCAAACTTCTCTCCTGAAGGACTTTGTCTGCTGACAATACTCCATACTTAATAGTGTTGATGAGGACACGGCATCCTACACTTTTATAAAATGATAAAGGTACTCCTGGTTTCCCTCTTTGCCTGAAAGAGCAGAAAGTGCCTGGCAGACTTCTTTCCAGCCCAGTTTCAATGCCTCAGCTTCAAAAACTTCCTTTTTTCTGGCAATGGCATCGGGATCCTGGACCACCCCCCTGCTGTCACGCTTGGTATCTTTACCTACTTCAAACTGCGGTTTGTAGAGTATGACAATATCCGTACCCTCTCCTGCCAGACGGTCAATGTCATCCAGTATCTGTAAAACGGAAATAAACGAAACATCACAGGTGATCAGCTCGAAAGCTTCCGCACTTTGAAAATCGCGAATATCTGTCTCTTCATATACGCTCACCCGTCCATCTTGGCGCACTGAAATATGCAGCTGATCTTTCCCTACATCTACACAGCAAAGCGATACCGCACCGTTTTCCAGTACAACCTGTGCAAACCCTCCGGTGGAAGACCCAATATCCAAAGCATGTTTTCCATGAAAATCGACAGGATGCTCGGCAAGAAACGATTCGAGTTTGCGGGCTGCACGGCTGACATAAAATTTGACATCGGCTACTTTCACTGCGCTGTTTTCATCGATCTTCATCGAAGGCTTCGGCTTTTTCCCATCCACGGTCACCTCTCCTGATTTTATCGCTTCGAGTGCACGGTTCCGGCTTTCAAAATAGCCTTCCTCTACAAGGTATTTGTCCAGTCTCACAACATCCCCCTCATCTCATCTTCAGTCAAGGTCACTACCCCCAGACTTTCCGCTTTGGCAAGTTTAGACCCTGCATCTTCGCCATAAATGACGAAGTCGGTTTTTTTGCTTACCGAGCCGCTTACTTTGGCACCCAGCTTTTCAAGCATCTCTTTAATGGTACCGCGGCTCTCACTCATCGTTCCTGTCAGAACCACTGTTTTGCCTTTAAAAGGATTCTCTTTTGCTTCTATCTTCTTTTCGACAGTCGGCTGGATGATGTCAAAGAGTTTCAGTACTTTCTCACGGTTTACCCGCATAAATTCCAGCAGAGAATTGGCTATCTCTTCCCCGATACCGTCGATCGCAACGATCTGCTCATACGTCGCATCTACAATACCCAGGCCAAATTCCAGCGCCAATGCCCTGCTCGCCACTTCCCCGATATGTTCAATCCCCATGGCGTTGATAAGCCTGTGCAGCGGTGCACCTTTGGTTGCTTCGATCGCCCTGAGCAAATTATTGATCTTCTTCTCTTTAAAGCCCTCAAGTTTTGCCAAATCTTCCGCTTTGAGACTGTACAGATCAAGCATATCTCCGATAATACCTTCTTTGACCAGCTGTTCTACGATCTTGCCTCCCAGGCCGTCGATATCCATACACCCTTTTTTGGCAAAATGGATAATGGCATTGACGACCCGGTCAGGACAGGCAAGATTCTGACATTTGATCAGTGCCCCCTCATCAAGCAGTTCGCTTCCGCAGGTAGGACAGTGTGTCGGCCGCTCTACAGGCTTTTCTTTTCCGGTACGGCGGTCGGCAAGTACTTTGATGATTTTGGGGATCACATCGCCGCTTCGAATGATGATGACATGGTCGCCGATGCGGATATCTTTGCGTTCGATCTCATCAAAATTATGCAAAGTCGCACGGCTGACCATAGCACCCTCGATATTGACCGGCTCTATCTCTGCCACCGGGGTAATCACCCCCGTACGTCCTACCTGAAGCGTAATGGCTTTGATCTTTGTGACTTTCTCGACGGCAGGAAATTTGTAGGCACACATCCATTTGGGGAACTTCACCGTATAGCCGAGTTCCTCTTCCACTGCTATCTCGTCCACTTTAATCACCATACCGTCCATCATCATCGGTATCTCGTCACGTTTGGAGATCAGGAACTGATAAAATGCTTCTATCTCATCAATGGTATTGCAGGGTTTATGATAGGGTGGTTTCAAAAATCCCTGTTCGTATATCAATGCCATTTTCTGCGAAAGTCTGCTTTGGGGCAGTCTATTTTCTCCCACCCCCCAGGGATAGAAGACAAGCCGCCGCTTGGCAGTGACCGAAGAATCAAGCTGCCTGAGACTGCCGGCTGCCGCATTTCTCGGGTTGGCAAAAGGAGTTTCCCCTGCCTTGAGCCGTTCATCGTTGATCTTTTCAAAATCATCTTTGCGTATGACTACTTCTCCCCGGATCTCTATCAGTTCCCGATAGTTTATAGTAAGCGGTACCGAGCGGATCGTCCGGACATTGTCTGTCACTTCCTCTCCTACGATACCGTCACCCCTCGTGATGGCGCGCAGAAGTTTTCCGTCTTCGTAAAGCAGGTTCATACTCGCACCGTCAAACTTGGGTTCACAGAAATAGTCACACTGTCCGACATTTTTTTCAACCCTTTCCAGCCACTCCTGCATTTCTTCCCTGCTGAAAACATCTTCCATGCTCCACATTCTCTTGATATGCTTTGCCTTGTTGAACTCATCACGTACAATGCCGCCGACACGTTTTGTCGGCGAATCTTCCCGGGCAAGACCAGGATGTTCTTTTTCAAACGCAAGAACTTCGTGATAGAGCTTGTCGTACTCTTCATCTGTCGCAACGGGATCATCTTCCACATAATAGGCATACGCCCACTTTTTAAGGGTTTCTACTTTTTCTTCATACGCTTTAACTGTCATGGTCTGTACTGTACTTTCTCTTTTTTTCCGTAAATTTTCGGTTCTGTTTGAAGCAGATATACATCAAGAAACGCTTTTACCCGTGCCAGATATTCTCTAAACTGCATACGCAGTGCCGCTTTGGTACCGCTGCGGGCCCTGGCTTCAAAACCAATCACCTTCTGCCCTTTCGCACGAGCGATGAACAGTGCTCTTTCAAGATGAAATTTTTGCGAGATGATTATATACTCTTTCAAATCAAAGACCGCTTCTGCCCGCACAACCGAATCCAGTGTGCGGAACCCTGCAAAATCCTGTGCAATATACTGTCTGGGAATTCCCGCTGCGATCAGGTCCAGGTACATCGAACGTGTTTCATTGTAATAACGGCTGTTTTTACTGCCCGAAACGACAATAGCTCTGATCTTTCCCGCTTTCCAGAGTGCCGCTGCTGCTTCAATACGATAACGGTAATAGTAGTTGATCTTCCCTTTGGCAATATATTTGTTGGTACCCAACAGCAGCGCTGTTTTCCGTGGCGGTACCTTCCCGGCATCGGTATAAATGTAGGGATCTGCCCGGTAGGAGATGTAAAAATCAAGCAGCCCTATGGCAACCAGTACCGGCACAAGGAACAGCAAAAGACTTTTGAGCCGCTTCATCATCTCTTAGCGCAGGGCTTTCCATACGGCAAGGGCCTGTCTGTGCGCCGGGACATCATGGCAGCGTACAATACTCGCACCATTCTCCACCGCCTTGAGATGCAGTGCTAGTGTACCCGGCAGACGTTCGTCCACTGCTGCAGGGATGATCTTGTCTATCATTGATTTACGGCTTGCCCCGATTAATACTTCACAGCCGAAATGTTTGAAGTGTTCCAGATTTTTTATCAGCGTCAGGTTGTGTTCAAGCGTTTTTCCAAACCCAATGCCCACATCGAGAATAAGCGATTCTCTCCCCAGTCCCAGTGCTTCGCATTTTTCGATACGTGTTTCAAAAAAAGTGCTTACATCAGCCGTTACATCTTCATACTGCGGATTTTCCTGCATTGTCTGAGGTGTTCCCTGCATATGCATTATGCAGAGTTTGGCACCATACACCTCGGCCAGTCTGATCAGACGTTCGTCTGAAGCACCGGTAATATCGTTAATAAGCCCAAAACCGCTTTGCAGGGCATATTCTACTACAGACGGACGGTAGCTGTCTATGGAAAAGAGTGCTTTTTCATACAGTGCTTCCGCCTTGAGTGCCTCACAGACGGGGATGATACGTTTCAATTCTTCCGCCTCGCTGACCGGCTTTGCCCCGGGGCGGGAAGAAACGGCACCGATATCAATGATCTCCGCTCCCTCTTCTATCTGTTTTTTGACCTGCCTTACCGCATCGTCAGCCATGAAACGGCTGCCGGCATAAAAACTGTCATCATTGGCATTGATGACCCCCATGATCCGAAGCGGAAAATCCCGCGGAGAAAAAAAAGCACTCAGCTGTTTTGCCAGTATTTTGAGTCCGAAAGGCTGTACCAGCTCTTTTCGGGCAAGTATTTTCATTTGTTTGACCGTACCGATAAGTATGCAGTCATACACCGGCTTTTCACAGAGAATCACCCCGCCGGGTACCGCAAGTTCCGCCCCAATGCTCAAAGCATCCTGTTTCAGTATATTCGCTGCCGGTGTTTTGAGCGCTTTAATATAAAAAAAGACAAGCTCCATCTTCCCGGCCATAATGGAAATACCGCCGCTTTCCACACCAAGGGTTTTGAGCACAGCTCTCTTGTCTGCCATGGTGCCCAGTCTGTAAATCTGCATCTCTGCTCCGATCAGGCTGTTCGTTTTCTAAACGCATCGCTGGGGATGAAAACCAGACAGAGGAATACCACAAGGTCAAAGAGCTGTACTACTTTGCTGCCTGTGGAACTGTGGGCTTGAAAAGCAGTCGAAGTTCCCGCGGCAGTATGAAGTACAGCGGAACTGATCTCTGTATGCTGTACGGGAAAAAGTATATTCAGCAGTACCGAAACAGCGATCAGTCCCACAATGGTCCAGAAGGCCGGCAGCCCCATATCACGAATGCGTTTGGCCAGAATATTGACCTGAGCAACGATCACAACAACCATAAATGTCACGACTCCGATCAGTGTTGCTATACCAAAATGCTCAAGCAGTGCCGCCTGATTCTCCAGGATTGTACCGTTCATGACAGCTTCCAAAGACCCTGCAGCAAAGATCATACCGAATGCTGCCGCAATGACCAGGACGATCAATAAAACATAATATCCCAGATAAGGAAGACGTTTCAGTCTTCCCTTGCTCCATTCACCAAAATACACATTCCACATTCCATACTCCTTGAGAATTCAATATGTTATCATTATAGTATAAGTGGCATAAAAACTTATGGAGAACCCAAAGGGTAGAATTTTTGTTTCGGGATTTGGGGGAAAACGGCGTTTAGCGTTTCTTTCTCGCCAGAAGTTTCAAAAGCAGTGTCGTCAGTACGAATTGAGAGGGAGAACCGACATCGAGAGCAACAAAGGCATTGGAAA
This sequence comes from Sulfurovum sp., assembly GCF_015493435.1. Lineage (GTDB taxonomy): Bacteria > Campylobacterota > Campylobacteria > Campylobacterales > Sulfurovaceae > Sulfurovum. The sequence continues at coordinate 107,397 of NZ_WGDD01000054.1, read as the reverse complement.
ACAGTATCAGTGTTTTTTCATCCAGATCATAGTGTTGTGACCGGATCGCCTCTTTGGCAATATTTTCGACCAGCAGTTTCATCCCCTTGGCATCGGTTCGTTTATGCAACTGAATGAATTCATACACGGCTGCCAGATTGAGATGCTGCATATCCAGTCCCAGAAGTGTCTCCTGTTTCTCTTCTTTCAGTACCGTTACAGGCAGTCTGGAACGAATAGTACCCAAGATAGTCGCTTTTGAGGGGGTAATGAAGATGAATTCTTTTTTAGGCGGAGGCTCTTCGATGACTTTAAGCAGTTTATTCTGGACGAGCGGCGTAAAGACCTTTGCCGCCAGAATGATCACGGTCGTTTCCTCACTTGCCATATAGGCTTTTTCTATGGCCAGTTTGGCATCTTCAACAGAAAAGGCTTTCTCCCCTTCACATATTTTGACAATACGTTCTGTGGTCACAGCAGATTCAAGTGCCTCGATCGTGCCATCCATATCGTTCGTGATGAGTACCTGGCTGATCAATCTCATCATAGCTCCAGATCTAAGTCTCCAAAAAGTGCCGCTGAAAGTGTCTCATCAAAAAGTTTGTAGAGCTGAAGCAGCTTAATGTCAAGCAAAGGGTCAGAGGAACGAAACGCAAAACTGTTCTGCACTTCCTCATCCATGATCCACAAAAAACTGTCTTCGTTCCTGTAGGCGATCTTGGTATAAGGATGATTCCCTTTTCCAATATACCAGATAAAATATCCGTTCGGATAGGAAATTTCGAACATATCTTCAAGAAGCTGTATGTTTTCTGTGGATTTCAGGGACTTGAGATTGGGAAAACACTTGTTTAGCGTGTAGACTGGAAGCAAAGGTCTTTTCTTGCGAAGATCATTGACACTGTTGAGAATATATTGCCCGAACCATTCATGGTGCTCGTCCGTCACGATCAGTACGGTATTGCCTTCAATCATCTGCGATACAGCGGACTTGACAAGCGGTGCCCACTCATAGCGATATTCTTCCATCCATGAGAAATCAGATTTCTCATTCCGTATCGTATCCAGTGTCCACTTCAGGAGAGCCTGCATTATTTATCCAGTTCGTACGCTTCATGAAGCGCACGGATCGCAAGCTCACCGTACTTTTCATCAATGATCAGGGAAATTTTGATCTCTGACGTAGAGATCATCTGGATATTGATATTGCTGTCTGCCAGAACAGTGAACGCTGTAGCTGCTACACCGGAATGTGACTTCATGCCCACACCGACCACAGATACCTTGCAGACATGTTCGTCAAAATCAGCCCCCTGAATATCTTCGTTAAAAGATTCTACCAGTTTCTCGGCATCTTCTATTTCACTTTGGGGCACGGTAAAACCGAGGTTGGTCAATCCGTCCGTTCCCACATTCTGAATGATCATATCTACATTGACATTTGCTTCTGCCAGTGCAGAAAATATCTCTGCCGCGATCCCGGGTCTGTCCACTACACCCCGGAGTGTTACCCTTGCCTGATTTTTATCAAGCACGACTCCGCTGACTAAAACTGCTTCCATATTTCCGTTCTCCTTCGTTATCAATGTACCTTTATCATCACTGAAACTGCTCTTGGCATAGAGCTTGACATTCAGTTTTTTTGCCAGTTCGACCGACCGGCTCTGCAATACCTTTGCCCCCAGAGAGGAGAGTTCAAGCATTTCGTCATAGGAGATCACATCCAGTTTTTTGGCATTGGGTTCAATACGCGGATCGGTTGTATAGATACCGTCTACATCCGAATAGATCTCACACTGATCCGCATGGAGCGCTGCGGCAAGTGCTACCGCCGAGAGATCGGAACCGCCCCGGCCGAGTGTTGTGACAGAACCATTCCTGTTGACACCCTGAAAACCGGCCACAACAACGATCTTTCCGTCCCTGATAGCATGCTGCATGGCTTCAGGATGAATCGATTCTATCCGCGCAAAAGTATGCAGGTCATCCGTAACGATACCCGCCTGACGTCCGGTCATGGCAACCGCTTCGTAGCCTTTTGCCTGAAGGGCAATGGAGAGAAGCGCTGCCGTGATCCTCTCTCCCGAGCTCAGCAGCATATCCATCTCTTTTTTCGCAGGTGTTTTGCTGAAGTGCTCTGCATACCCCAGCAGTTTATTTGTCTCGCCGCTCATCGCGGAAACGACGATGACAAGGTCATGCCCCGCTTCCCTTGCTCTGGCAACACGGTTCGCTACATTTTCGATGCGTTCCAGTCCGCCTACACTTGTACCGCCATACTTCTGTACGATCAACATCAATCTATTCCTCTTGTCAAAAAATCATTTTACGGCTGTGCTTCCCACAGCTTCCTGTTATATCAGACCTTCTTTCATAAAATGATCGATCACTTTGCGATACACTTTACGCTTAAAATAGGTCACTCTTCTGAACAGTTCTTCATAGTTTACAAAGGTATACTCTTTAAACTCCGGAATTTCAAAAGCATGAAGATCGATCTGCGCATCTTCTTTCAGCCGAACCAGAAAATATTTCTGTGTCTGACCGTCAAAAGGATACACTTTTCCCCTTGCCGTTTTAGGAAAGTCATAAGTGATCCACTCCGGGAACTCCCCCAGTATCTCAACACTGTTGCATCCGATTTCCTCAAGCAGTTCCCGGTAGAGTGCATCCTGGGGTGTTTCTCCCTCATCAATGCCGCCCTGCGGAAACTGCCAGGCATTTCGTATGTCACTTCGATGTGCAATGAAAAATTCACACTTTTCCGGATATTTTGAAGAGAGTATAACAGCTGCAACATTGGGCCTGTAGCTCTTTTTGTTTTGCATACCAAATACTCATTTTCAATCATTTTTAAAAAACAGTCAAATAACTGCGTCATTTAGAGACTTGCTCTTAAATTTCTGATATGATTCTACCTAAAATACGGTTATATCCATTTGAAAAAGGCAAAAAAATGTTAGCCTACATTCACATCCCCTATTGTGACTCGAAATGTCACTACTGCAGCTTCAACTCCTATGTAGACAAGTTCGACACACGCAATAGCTATATGCAGGCACTCTACCGTCAGCTGGTGGTTGAACTGCAGCGTTTCAGTGTACAGCACGGACAGATAGAAACCCTGTTTATCGGAGGAGGCACCCCCTCGACCGTGGCACCCGAACTCTATAGGCCTGTTTTTGATCTTCTAAGACCCTATCTCTGCAAAGATGCAGAGATCACAACGGAAGCCAACCCCAATTCCGCCACAGAAATATGGCTCAAAGGCATGAAAGAGCTCGGCGTAAACCGTGTCAGTTTCGGTGTACAGAGTTTTAACAGTGGGAAACTCAAAGCCCTCAACCGGGCACATACCCCCAAACAGGCAGAAACAGCTGTTCTAACGGCCAAATCACTTGGCTTTGAACATCTTTCCCTTGACCTCATTTACAATTACCGGGGCGATACAAAAACCCTTCTCGAGAGCGATATCGAACAGGCATTTGCACTGCCGATCGACCATATTTCGGCCTATGAGCTCACCATAGAGGAGGGCACCAGGTTTTCAAGCACACCTGAAGTCAGGCAGGAGAATGACGATCTCGCCTTTTTCGTTGCCGGGGAAATCGTAAAAAGAGGTTTTACACACTATGAGATCTCCAATTTCGGACAGTACCAAAGTCGGCACAACAAAGGGTACTGGGAACTCGATGACTATATCGGTGCCGGTGCCGGTGCCGTCGGTTTTCTCAAAAATACCCGTTATTACCCGCAAACCGATATTGAAAGGTATATTGCCGATCCTCTGACTATCAGTGAAGAATTCCTCAGTGCGGAAAATCTGCTTACCGAAAAGATCTTTTTGGGTCTGAGAAGCACTATCGGCATTGAAAAAGGCCTTCTGAACACCACAATGCGTACAAGAGCCGAACTGCTTGTGAAGGAAGGGAAACTGATACAGAACAGTACACACTTCTACAATGAGAACTTTTTTATTGCCGACGCCCTTGCACTCTATATTTTAGAATAATTTGCTAAAATACAGCAATTAATTCAAAGGCATTCGATGTTTGGCATAGGTTTTACCGAAATACTTCTCATAGCTATTATTGCGATCCTTTTTCTAGGACCGGACAAACTGCCCGAGGCGATGGTCCAGATCGCAAAGTTCATCAAAAGTGTCAAAAAGACCATAGGTGACGCAAAAAGTTCTCTCGATGAAGAGCTTCGTATCGCTGACCTCAAAGAAGAAGCACTTAATTACAAGCAGCAGCTGGACAGTGCCACAGACGAACTCAGAAGTTTCAAAAATATCGGACTTGATGATATGCAGGACATTATTTATGATACGGATACCCATGAGATACAGCAGCCTGAAAAAGCATCTCCGTATGCCGATGAAAGACCTGCCCCGCAGGTTGAAGAAAAAAGCGATACTGTCACTTTCAAGAAAAAATCAAAAAAGAAAAAGAAAACTTCCGGAGAAAATGATCAAAAACCTGAAAAACCTGCAACCAACAAAGATAAAATCCAAAAGAATGAGGACAAAGCCTGATGTTTGATGACCTTCGTCCCCACCTCGCTGAACTGAGGAAAAGGCTTGGACTTTCCGTTCTTTCCGTTTTTGTTGCTTTTATCATAGCATTTACCTTCCACAATGCCATTCTCACATGGATCACCGCACCCCTCAACAATGCGCTGACACAAGTAGGACGTATCATAGAATCACAGGAAAAGGCAACCTGGACCATGAAGCAGGAGGAGAACACAAGCAAGACACCTGCCGTGAAAGCCGCTGAAAAGCTTCAGAAAAACCTTTATGAAGCTGCCAAAGCTGCTGATCCGAAACTGGCTCCGCTGCTTAAAAATGCAGCCGATGCTGCCCGGATACTGGATGACACGATCAAAAAACGCGATCATAATTCTGCCCGTCCGAACCAGCACAATTTTGAAGGGAAGATCACCACACACCAGGTCGGAGGCGCTTTCTTTGTCGCCCTGAAAGTTTCATTTTTTGCAGGGCTTCTCGGTGCCATGCCGTTCATCCTGTATCAGCTCTGGCTTTTTGTGGCTCCGGGGCTCTACAGCAATGAAAAGAAAATGGTCATTCCTTTTGTTGTCGGCGGATCGCTTATGTTCTTTATCGGGGTTGTTTTTGCCTATTATGTGGTCACACCGTTCGGTTTTCAGTTCCTCATTACTTTTGGATCTTTCCTCTATACGCCGTTCATCAATATCGAAGATTATGTCGGATTCTTTACCAAGATCATGCTCGGTTTCGGTATTGCATTCGAACTGCCTGTATTTGCCTACTTCCTTGCACTGCTCGGACTTGTCACGGACCGTACACTGATCGATTTTTTCAAATATGCCATTGTCATCATCTTTGTACTTGCCGCCATTCTGACACCGCCGGATATTTTGACACAGCTGCTTATGGCTGCACCGCTTGTTCTTCTGTACGTTCTCTCCATTTTCATCGTACGTATGGTCAACCCGGAAAAAAAGGATGACGAGGAAGAAGAGAACGACGCAGAAGCGCATGAAAACGAAAGTACCCAAAACGCATTGCCAGACGAGTTAGACAAACCATAAATGCCTACACCGATCCTGCCTGAACTTCTGACCCGAAACTACGACTATACCCTCCCCGAGGGTTTCATCGCGACGACACCTGTACATCCCAGGGACGAAGCAAAACTCCTTGTGTACAACAGAATTGATAACAGTGTTACACACACTACGTTCAAACATCTTCTGGAATTTCTTCCTGAGACATGTGATGTTTTTCTCAATGACACCCGTGTCATTAAAGCACGCATCTTCGGGCGCAAATTTTCAGCTAACGGCCAGGGCGGAGGAAAAGTGGAACTGCTTTTCAACAAACCTCTCGATGCACATCGCTATCTGGTTCTCATCAGGGGAAAAGTCAACAAAGGAACCATACTGCTTTTTGACAACGAACTGGCAGCAACCGTTACCGACTTGAATCAAGACGGTTCCCGTATCGTCACGTTTACCCATCAAAACAAAGAGATCCGCTTTGAAACGCTGGTACAGATACTCGACCAGATAGGCCATATACCGCTGCCTCCCTATATGCAGAGAGAAGACAACACAGAAGACGAAACGGACTATCAGACCCTCTTTGCCGAAAATGCCGGGGCAGTTGCAGCACCTACGGCATCCCTGCACTTTACGCCCGAACTTTTTGACGCCCTGCAAAAAAGGCACAGAACACACAAAATAACCCTGCATGTGGGTGCAGGTACATTCAAACCTGTCGAAGCAGAGAAGATACTGGACCACCCCATGCATTCCGAGTACTTTGATATCCCACAGGATGCCGCACGTGTACTTGACAGTGACAGAGAGATACTTGCCATAGGTACTACCGTGACAAGGACCATAGAGTATTATGTCCGGACCCAAAAAACACAGGGAGAGTGCGACCTCTTTCTCAATCCGCACAATCCGCCCCGAAGAGTCACCCATCTACTCACTAATTTCCACCTGCCCAAAAGTACCCTCATTATGCTGGTGAGTGCTTTTATAGGAAGAGAAAAAACGCTACAATTATATAAAGAGGCTATCGCAAAAAAATATCGGTTCTTTTCTTACGGAGATGCCATGCTGATACTCTAAAAGGGGTTTAAATGAAAACAGCTTTCCCATTACTTTCCACTCTGTTTACACTTCTGTTCTTTTTAAGCGGATGTACTCCCAAACCCTACAGTTATCCAAACTACGCCATTATCAAACCTGAGAAAGTCTGTCAACCCAACAGAGAGAATATTCAGAAACTTCTCAACCAGTATCTCGGAAAACCCTATATCTGGGCTGAAGAGGGACCCAATGCTTTTGACTGTTCCGGCCTGACCTACAACATTTACGGTTCCATGGGTGTTACATTGCCCCGGACGGCATGCGAACAGGCAAAAGTGGGTAAAACCGTCGCTTTTAAAGATTTGACCTACGGCGACCTGATCTTCTTCGGTTCGACCAATAGACACAGCAGACGTATCAGCCATGTAGGTATGTACCTGGGGGACGGATGGTTCGCTCAGGCCAGCAGCAAGCACCGTAAAGTAGTCATCAGCAGTTTTGACAAAGAACCGCGATATAAAAAACGCATTAAGATATGCAAACGTTATATGAGTGAAGACGAAAGAACCTTTTACATGAACTGCAGTGCACCTCTGAAGAAAATGAAAGTTACCAGTACACTCTATACCACACCGTGGAAACCCGGTATGAACATTCCCAGAAAGGCGGTACCGTAAAGGCTCTTTTCAAAGCCGCTTTGGACTATAATTGAATATCTCAACTTCAGGGTAGACGAATGCATAGAATTTATCAACTATTGAGTGCGGTGCTGCTTCTTTCTTCTCTTCTTTTTCTTTCAGGATGCAAACCTTCACCCCATCCAAAACATCCGCATTACGAAATTAAAAAACCAAAAGTAAAATACAGTCCGACAAAAAAAAGCCTTGAGAAAATGGTTAAAAAGCTCAAAGGCAGTCCTTATGTATGGGCTGAAGAGGGGCCAAACAATTTTGACTGCTCCGGATACACCTACTATATGTACGGCAGTATGGGAATCGATCTTCCCAGAACAGCAAGAGAACAGGCAAAGGTCGGGAAATACATCAAACCTTCCGAACTCAAATACGGCGACCTGATCTTCTTCGATACAACCAAGAGACGCAACGGGAAGATCACCCATGTAGGTATGTATCTCGGTGACGGATGGTTCACGCATGCCAGTACTACCAAAAACGAAGTCGTCTACTCCAACCTGCGCACTTCACCGTACTATAAAAAACGCCTGCGCATTTGCAGACGCTACCTGCCCAGCACAAAACAGTCCCTTCTTGCACAGACCAAACAGCACAACAGCCCATGGAAGACCAAAGCTATTGCCGACCTGAAAAGGAAAACACAGGCCAAAGCAGTACAACAGAGGACTGCAAGTCGGCCTGTCATTGACAACAGCAGCAAAAAAGGGGCTTTTTTTGTACAGGTCGGCTCATTCAGAGGAAAACCGAAAAGTGCATTGCTTTACAAGATACGCAGACTCGGGTACAGTTACAAAATCATTCATTTTCCCATGAACGGCAGACAGATATCCAAACTCCTTATCGGACCGTACAGATACAAGGCTACAGCGCTTGACATACTGCCAAAGGTCAAAAAAGAGATCGAACCTACCGCATTCATAGCAGAGATCCTATAGGAGCATATAGCCATATTGCGCTATAATCAGCTTATGAAAACTGCCTGTATAGATGTTGGACTCAAACGTATCGGTGTAGCGATTTCCCTGGACGGGAAGATCGTTCTGCCGCAGGATGCCATTTTGCGAAAGAACCGGAACCAGGCAGCGAGGGATGTCCGGGATGTTCTACATGCATGGGAGATAGAAAAACTTGTAGTCGGCCTTCCCAAAGATGGGTCCGGCTCTGAAGAAATGGAACGGCGGATCAAACATTTTGTCTCTCTGCTTGCCCTGGATGACATCGATGTATCCTACCAGGATGAGCAGGGCAGCAGCTTTGAAGCCAAAGAGATGACCAGGGGACAGTTCAGGCACAAAAAAGACGGGAAGATCGATTCTATCGCGGCAAAAATCATTCTCGAACGTTATTTGGACCGTATTTAGAGTTTATTTTTCAATTTTTGTATGCGCCTATATGCATTGTCAATACGTCTTTCCCTGATCTCACCGTTTTCAACCAGTGATTTCACCGTTTCAACCAGTATTGCGGAGCTGACGGTATGTCTCGGATCAAGCTGGTTCCCGAAGATCAGCATATCGTCACCGGCATTGACCGCCAGTTTCAGTCTTTGCTTCAAACTGTATTTTTTGCTGATCGCACCCATCTGCATGTCATCTGTGATCACGACACCGTGAAATCCAAGCTGCTTTCTCAAAAGACCGTCAACTGTTTTTTCCGAGAGGCTTGCAGGATACTTCGGGTCCAGTCTTTTATTGAAAACATGTGCAACCATGACCGTATCTGCCTTTTTGTTTAAAAGTCTGTAAGGCTCAAGTTCGCTTCTTTTCCAAAGATGTGTCACATCTACAAAGCCTTTATGGGTATCTCCCATCGAAGATCCGTGTCCCGGAAAATGCTTCAGAGAAGTCAATACACCATACTGATGCATTGCATCGATGAAGGTACCGGCATAGGCTGCTACTTTTTTTGGGTTTTTTCCGAAAGAACGGCCCAAACCGTGAATGACATGATTTTTCGGGTTGATATCCAGGTCAACCACAGGAGCGAGATCAAAATTGATCCCGACGCTTTTCAGTTCTTTTGCCATCTTTACATAGGTTTTTTTGATCTGCTTCTGATGCAGATACTTCACCTCAGAAGCTTTGGGAAAATGACCGTAAAATCCGTAACGGCTTTTAAGGCGCTGTACCTTTCCTCCCTCCTGGTCGACTGCAATCAGCAGTTTTCTGTCATAAGAACATTTTTGAAGTTCTGCCGTGAGCCTGCTCAACTGCTGTTTGCTTGCAATATTTTTGGCTTTGCTCTTATCTACGGGATTGTAGTCAAAAAGGATCACTGCACCAATATGGTATTTGCCTATATCCTTGCATATCTGGCTATTTTGGGGTGCCGAAGTTCCGTGGAAACCGATCATGAGCATCTGTCCTATCTTTTGGTCCAGAGAAACCCTCGCCCACAGCGATGTTGCAGCCATCACTGCGGCCGCTAAAAATATTTTTTTCATTAGTATCCTTGAATTTCTAATTTCTAATTTCTAATTTCTAATTTCTAATTTCTAATTTCTAATTCTACCCTTCTCTTATTAGTGTTCGGTTAAACTACTTGTTTTATAATTCTCCCATAAGAGCATCTGAAGGAACGAAATTCATTTCTCCCCTGATAGTAATTTCAGTCTCCCTTTTTCATAGATTTTTTCCTCCTCCTTTTAAAATTCTCGGATGCTCTTAAAATTCCATCAAACAAAAAAAATTTATTATATTTTGTACCTGAACTGTACGATTCCTGTATTCATGTTAATGTAGACAGTGTATAATTAAACAAAAAAGGGTTTTTATGAAAAACATACTCATGTCAGCACTGATGCTATTTGCACTTTCCTCATTTTCTCAGGCAGCCGGAAAACAGCCGGTAATGAATATTACCGATATTAATGGCCATACCTATCATATTACGGGTACAGAACAGGGTTTCAAGATCAAAGGACTTGAAGGCAAGATCATCTTTTTGGAATTCTTCGGCCACAGATGTCCTCCCTGTCTTGCTTCGATTCCCCATTTGATCGATATGCAGAAAAAATACAAAGACAAACTCGCGGTCATTTCCATAGAAGTACAGGGACTGACCAATGGACAGCTTCAGCAGTTCGCGAAAGAAAAAGGAATGAATTATATTGTCGTGGCAAATGAAAAAGCCGGAAAATTTACTGACTATATCGCACAAAGAGCACAATGGAGAGGAAGTATTCCTTTCATGGTCGCACTCGATAAAAAAGGAAATGTGCAGTTCGTTCAGGCCGGCATGCTGCCTGAATCTTCACTTGAAGAACTTGTCAGACAGCTTGACGCGCTAAAATAAACTTTTATTGCAGTCTCACGATACCGTTGTGTATCGTGATAATTCCCTCCAACTCAGCCTCATAGACTCTGTCTCCAAATTTTTCCACTGTCTGATCGAAGGTCGGCATACACTGACAGAAATAGAAGAAATCATCTTTTTCCACGGTTTGCTCTACCGCAGTACCAAAGCGTGATGCAAATTTTTCCACATCGGTAATGGCTGTTGCCTTTCCTTCCTGAAGCAAAGCATTGGTTCCCCTGCTCCCGTCCAGTCTGTGAGGCAGCACAAATATCTCTTTACCCATCTTTAGAGCAAATTCGACAGAACGCATGGAACCACTGTCCAGATCAGCTTCAGTCACAATAAGAATATCGCCCAGGGCTACGACCAATTCGTTGCGCACTACAAAACTCCATCCTGTTGTTCTGAACCCTTCATTGAACTGGCTGAGCACCAGGCCCTTCTCTTCAATGGAAGATATCAATGCATTATGCACGGCAGGATAACGTATATCCAATCCGTTGGCAACCACAGCAATCGTATTTTCAGCACCTGCACCTTCATGGGCTATCCCGTCTACCCCCATCGCAGCACCACTGACCACACATACACCCCGTTGGGCCAGTGCCTTTGCAAGTGTATAGGTAAATTCCCGTGTATAATTCATAGGACGCCGTGTCCCCACAATAGAAACTTTTGGACGCTTAAGCAGTGAAAGGTCACCTTTATAGAAAAGTGCAGGAGGATATTTCTTCATAGCGTCCAATGCAGATATATGTTCTGTTACAGTCATATTCATTTCCATCCTTCTTCTATATTTGAGGTAATAGTAACAGATCAGGGTGAAAGTATTGAAAAATATGTCATATTGTCAGATAATCCGGCAGGGTCATTATGGTTGATATATCTGGTCAATGTAAACCAGATCAACATCCTTCAATATGTTTTTTGCAGAAGCCAGTGCCTGCATAGTCGTTTTATGCGGATGCCCAATAGCAACAGCATACCCTTTTTGTTTGGCAATCTTCACTGCTTTTCTCAACTGTTTGTGTATAGAGGGTATATTCTGTATATTGTCAATAAAAACATCTCTTGCAATATAGGCATCCCCATACTGGTGTGCTATCTTTTTAACCTTGGTAGAAGCTGTCGTCCGGCTGTCAATAAATCTAAACCCCTCTTTTTTCATAAGGCCGTACAGTATATACATTGCCCTATAGTTTCCGGTAAAGACCGATCCGGTGTGGTTATTGATATAATGTGCCGTAGGAAACAGTTTTCTCATCTCTTTAATCCTTGCTTCCATTCGGGCTGCAGAAAAGGAGGTTTTGAGTGTTTTGTACTGTTTGTTGAACTGTCTGCTTCCCGACTCCATAGGCAAATGTATCATATAGTGTTTTAGCCCTCTGGCAAGTTTGTGGCTGCTCATGGAAAGGTGTGACGGGGGGAAAATGGAGGGTGTTACCGGCATACCGAGTGCTCTGATCTGCTTAAGCTGTCTTGCATTTGAAACATCATCGATGATGATCACAAGTTTCGGTTTTTTACTACGATATGCCAAAGCAGCTTCTGCTTTGGCATTTATGGCTTTATGGTCTTTTTTGACAGAGGAATATCGATGTTCCCCGTCAGGCCGTTTTGTCTTTAGTTTGGAAAAAACACTGGCTGTATATTTGTGGTGTTCCGTTTTTTCAGCTAAAACGGTTCTACTGTTTTTTACCGAAGAAGATGCTTTGCTCTGCTGACCGAGATAATAGCCAAATGCTACAAGAGAGACCATCGCAAAAAGTAAAAAAAGCCATACAAAACCTTTTTTTGTACTTCCGGTCTTTTGTTTTTTTCTGACCGTCCGTTTTGTACTCACATATTTTTTGGCTGCCTGTTTTTTGGCTGCTGCTTTTTTCGCAGTTGACTGTTTTTTTGTTGATGAAGTTTTACTGTTCTTGTTTGATCGGGGTGCCATAAAATCCACATAGTATTTATTTTGGCCATTATAGCAGAGTAAGTGTTAATTTGATGGAGGATAAAGAGCACCAAGAAGTTTTAAAAGGAGGAGGAAAAAAATCTTATGAAAAAGGGAGACCGAAATTTTATCAGGGGAGAATAAATCTGGTTCCTTCTGATGCTCTTATGAAAGCATTATAAAACAAGTAGTTTAACCGAACACTAATAAAAGGATAATTTGATGAAGGATAAAGAGCATCAAGAAGTTTTAAAAGGAGGAGGAAAAAAATCTTATGAAAAAGGGAGACCGAAATTTTATCAGGGGAGAATAAATCTGGTTCCTTCTGATGCTCTTATGGAAGAATTATAAAACAAGTAGTTTAACCGAACACTAATAAGAGTAAAAACTGTAAATTATTTTTGGCGATTTTAATCAATGAAGAGAATTAGGATTTTTATTGAGTTGTATTCAGGTTTGAATGTTTGGGTAAGGGAGGCTGCAATCTGTAGCTGACCGCACCCATCATTCAAAGATGGATGCAAATCGACGAAAAGATTAATTCTCGTCTTGATTAACGATTTTGTTGGCACTGATCCAAGGCATCATTTCACGGAGCTTGTTACCTGTTTTGGTGATAAGAAGCTCCTGGTCATTTTTACGCTCTGCATTCATACGGGGATATCCTGCCTGACCTTCAAGAATAAAGTCTTTTGCAAATCTACCGTCCTGGATCTCTTTAAGGATCTCTTTCATCGCAGCTTTTGATTCCTCATTGATAACACGTTTACCGGAAACATAGTCACCATACTCAGCCGTATTGGAGATAGAGTATCTCATATCTGCGATCCCGCCCTCAAACATCAGGTCAACGATAAGTTTAAGCTCATGAAGACATTCAAAATATGCCATCTCTGGAGCATAACCGGCTTCAGTCAATGTTTCAAAACCGGCTTGAACAAGTGAAGATACACCGCCACAAAGTACAGCTTGCTCTCCAAAGAGATCTGTTTCAGTTTCATCTTTAAATGTTGTTTCGATGATTGCTGTTCTACCGCCGCCGATCGCTGAAGCATAAGAGAGAGCCAATTCTTTGGTCGTACCGCTTGGGTTCTGACCAACAGCGATAAGGTCCGGAATACCGCCGCCTCTTACAAACTCGCTTCGCACAGTATGACCTGGTGCTTTTGGCGCGATCATGGTAACGTTGATATCTTTTCTTGGGTTGATCCTTCCATAATGAATGTTAAATCCGTGACCAAACGCGATCGTTGCACCTTCTTTCAGGTTTGGAGCGATCTCGTTGTCATAAATTTCAGCCTGATTCTCATCCGGAAGAAGGATCATAACAACATCTGCTTTGGCAGTTGCTTCGGCAACAGTCAATACTTCAAAACCTTTTGCTTCCGCTTTTTTCCAGGAAGAGCCCTCTTTTCTAAGACCGATCACCACATTGACGCCGGAATCTCTGAGGTTCTCTGCATGCGCATGTCCCTGAGATCCGAAACCGATCATGGCTACGGTTTTTGATTTGATGATATTGATATCACAGTCTTTGTCATAATATACGTTTAAAGTTGACATAATTATCCTTGATAGAGTAAAATTTCCGCGATTATACCCAAATAATACTTATTGTCTATACTTTCGTATTGTAATTAGCCTAAGAATATTTTATGCTATAATTTTTCTTAATACTGATTCAAGGAGATTATTTGATCGAGTTTTTAACACAATATATCGCATGGTGGCACTGGATCATCCTCGGGATACTTTTTATCATCATTGAGATGGGAACGGGTACGTTCATCACGCTTGGCTTCGGTGTGGCTGCGGTCATCGTCGGCCTGCTCGAACTCCTGTTCGGCATGAACTTTCTGGTACAGGTTTCACTCTGGCTCTTACTCTCAGTCGCCATCATCGCTTTTTTGTTCAAATATTTTAAAAAGCAGCCTACCGTATCGAGCTCGGGCCAGTCTGACCAGGGACTTGATACGCTGGGTACCGTGACAAAAAAAATAGAACAGCACGGAAGGGGCAAAGTACGGTTCGACACGCCTGTCCTGGGCAATACTGTCTGGCATGCCTCCGCAAACCAGACACTGGAAACGGGCGAACGGGTAAAGATAGAAGCAGTGAACGGACAGCTTATCAAAGTGGCACCCGTTTCAAATTCATAACTCACATTTAAAAGGAAAAGAATATGCAAGAAACACTGATAATCATGCTGTTGCTGGCCGCCGGGGTCATCATCACGATCTACAAGGGAATCAATATCGTCCCCCAGGGCGAAGAGTGGGTCGTCGAAAGACTGGGTAAGTTCAGCCGTACACTCAAGCCGGGGCTCAATATCATCATCCCCTACCTCGATGCCGTAAGAAAAAAGGTTTCGACCAGAGATATCATTCTTGACATTCCTCAGCAGGAGGTTATTACCAAAGACAATGCCGTCATTCTCACCAATGCGGTTACTTTCATACGTGTCACCCGTCCTCAGGATGCCATTTACGGCGTGGAAGATTTCTATCTGGCCATCCAGCAGCTCGTCATGACCACACTGCGTTCCATCCTCGGAGAAATGACGCTCGATGAAGCGCTCTCGAACCGTGAACATATCAAGACCAAACTCAAAGACCAGATCATCGATGATGTCGCCGACTGGGGCGTGACCGTCAAATCGGTGGAGATACAGGATATCTCACCTTCAGCCTCCATGCAGGACTCTATGGAGAGACAGGCAGCGGCAGAGAGAGAAAGACGCGCCATAGAAACTACGGCGGAAGGAAACAAGAATGCCGCCATCCTCGAAGCGGAGGGAAAACTTGAAGCCGCCAAAAGAGAAGCGGAAGCACAGGTCGCACTTGCCAACGCCTCCGCCGAAGCGATCCGCCTGATCTCCGACAATATCAAAGACAAGGAACTGCCGGCCATGTTCCTTCTGGGAGATCGGTACATCACGTCGCTCGAGCAGATCTCAAAATCTCAGAACTCCAAATTCGTCATCTACCCTGCCGATCTTCAGGGTGCCATCAAAGGCATGCTGGGGAATGTGTTTAAAAAGTAAGAGGAGCTGAAAAGTGGATCAGGGGGATTTCTAATCCACCCACTCCTTTTTCTGCTTTGCAAGGGAAGCAAAAAATTCCATTTCATAGCGAGTCACCACACGAATGAGGTTGGTCGATCCCGGTACGCCTACAGGGTCACCCGTGATAAGGATATATGTATTGTCCAGATCCAGTATACCTCTTTGCAATCCCTGATCCATCACTTCGACTATCATACTGCGCAAATCACTCTTGGCCACAAAGAATGCCGGTACTACACCCCACACAAGCGTCAGAGACTGAGCGATCCGTTTGTCGTGTGTTACTGCATAGATCGGCTGGCTTGGTCTGTAGCGAGCCGCTTTTTTGGCTGTACCTCCTGACGAAGTCATCGCGATGATCCCGGCACAGTTCAGGCTTTCCGACATCCGTACCGCGGCTTCGTCTATCTTGTCTCCCCTGTCATGCATATCAAAGTGGGAGAATTTCTGATAGGGATAATATTTCTCTGCCGCCTGTATGGTCTGCACCATCGTTTTTACCGCCAGCAGGGGATAATGTCCTATAGCACTCTCTTCGGAAAGCATCACAGCATCCGCACCGTCAAGTACTGCATTGGCCACGTCACTGATCTCCGCACGAGAGGCGGTCTCTTTAGTCGTCATGGAGAGCAGCATCTGTGTCGCTACGATCACCGGTTTGCTCATATTGTTCGCCCGTTTGATGAGCATTTTCTGGATCAGGGGCACATCATAGTAGGGAATTTCGATCCCAAGGTCTCCCCTCGCGACCATGATCCCGTCACTTGCTTCAAGAATAGCATCGATGTTCTCAATGGCATCAAATTTTTCTATCTTGGCCAGCATCTGTACACTTCCGCCATTGGAAGTGATCACCTCCCGTGCCGCAGTCATATCTTTTTGATGCTGGACAAAAGAGATCGCCATAAAATCCACTTCATGCTCGATCCCCCAGAGGATATCTTTTTTATCTTTTTCCGTAAGAACACTAATACCCAAATGGGTATGGGGGAAATTAACCCCCTTTCTGGAAGAGAGCATTCCGTTATTCTCTATCTCCACTTTCACACCGTCTGTACTTTTTTCTTTTACTACGGCACGTATGATCCCGTCATACAGATAGATGGATTCTCCTACCTTCAGCTGGTCCAGAATATCCGGTTCATTGATGCAAAGACGGTAGAGCCCTTCTTTGACTTTATGTCCTACGATCTCTTCTTTGACAAACTCAAGTATGTCACCGCTCTTGAGCATAAAATCCTCTTCCAGCATCCCTACCCTGATCTTCGGACCGCTGATATCCTGCAAAATGCCGGTGATCAGTCCTGTTTCTTTGATCGCCTTCCGGATGCGGCTCAGTACTTCGGTATGATACGCATGTGTCCCGTGCGAAAAATTCAGCCGGAAGAGGTTGACCCCCGCATACATCAATGCTTTGATCTTCTCATACGAATCTGACGCCGGCCCGATGGTCGCTACGATCTTGGTTCTTTTTTTCATCTTCTCTCCTGAATGTTATTTTGAAAAGTGCTGATAGTCCTTCACACCGTTCCAGTCACCGCCCCATTTCCAGCCATGCTTTTTAAATATCTTCACCGCTTTGTCGTTTCGCAGGAGAACGGCTTTGTCTGCAGCAGTATGGTTCCTGTGTACCCGCTTACTGTACTGGAGTGATTCTTTATGCGCGATCCGTCCCGAACGGGAAATGTACGGGTTCTCTATGGAGTTCAGGTCGATCGCTCTGCCGTAGGAGTGTTTGGACCAGTGCTTCGAACCGGTAGCTTTGCGGCAGTTGAACGCCGAAGTGTTGTCCGCTTCGATGGACTGCCAGTCATTGCCGTTATAGTCGCTCACCAACCTCATCTGGCGGATGGGGTAGCCCCTATCGTACAGCGCTTCGAAGATCTGCGTGACTTCGGAAGCGACCGCTTTGTTCACGACCATCTCCCCCTGCCTCTCCCTGCCGCTGAAATCGCGGTAGGTCATACGAAGGTAGCGCAGATCGTTCAGGTGTACAGGGCAGCCTTTTCTCCAGGAGTTCCCCTTCAGCATACGCTGTTTGACCTGCGGAGTGATTTTCGAGATATGTGCATGATATTCGGCATGCAGGATGGTAAGGCAGAACAGATACAAAACTAAAATCATTTTTTTCATGAGACGGATCTTTCCTTTATCGGATAATTATAGCATAGTTGCATATCCGGCATCTCTACACTGCTGTCTTTGCTCTGGGCATTTTCTCTATAGGCATTTGCCATCGCAAACGAAAAGCTCTCCTCTTTGGGATGAGCTGTAATGATCAAAATATTTTTTATGCTCTTTTCTTTGTCGGATTACTTATGATTTGTGTGAGGAGATTCACTGTGACATAAGCTGTTTATTTTTTGTACTGAACTATAACATTTTATTCATGCATATGCTGATATTTACTTTCGATTTACACTATGTTACTATTATATAAAAGATACAAATTTAAGGATAGAGAGTATGGAACAGTTAAAGACCTATGCCCTGATGACCGGATTGACATTGCTTTTTATCTGGTTCGGCGGAATGATCGCCGGACAGAGCGGGATGATCATTGCACTGGTCGCCGCAGCAGGAATGAACTTTTATGCCTATTACTACAGTGACCAGGCAGTGTTGAAACACTACAATGCCCAGCCTGTGGACAGGGCCCATGCAAGCGGCCTTTACCGGATCGTAGAGAAGTTGACACAGCGTGCGGGGCTGCCCATGCCCGCACTTTACATCATACCCGAACAACAGCCCAATGCCTTTGCTACAGGCAGAGACTATGAGCATGCCGCTGTTGCAGTAACAGAAGGATTGCTTCAGCTTATGAGCGACGAGGAAGTAGAAGCGGTGATCGCGCATGAACTCAGTCATGTAAAACACTACGATATGCTTATTGGTACGGTTGCCGCAACCATTGCCGGAGCCATTGCAATGCTTGCACAGTTCGGCATGTTCTTTGGCGGAGGGGACAGGGACCGCCCCAACCCCATTGTCATGATCGCTTTGATGATCATCATGCCACTGGCAGCCTCTGTCATTCAAATGACGGTCAGCCGCAGTCGCGAGTTCAAAGCCGATGAAGGATCTGCCCGTATGACAGGCCACCCGGAGTGGCTGCAAAGTGCTTTGGCAAA
Source organism: Sulfurovum sp. (assembly GCF_015493435.1). GTDB lineage: Bacteria > Campylobacterota > Campylobacteria > Campylobacterales > Sulfurovaceae > Sulfurovum. Next base: position 88,701 of record NZ_WGDD01000054.1, on the reverse strand, counting down.
ACTGGACAATTATGCAAAAGGTATTAGCCTGCCTGAAGCAGACCCCCAAACGGCACATATGTTCATCATCAATCCTTTTACAGGCAAAGATATGTCACTCAGACAGCTCTTCTCTACCCACCCGACGACCGAAGCGAGAATTGAGAGATTAGAAGCATTAAAACACTAATAGGCTATAATCAGCCCATGAGAAAATATTTATACCCACTGCTAAATGCCAAAGGCTTTCGCCTATGAGTGCTTTCGCCGTACAACTCACCAACGGATGTCTATCTTCAGATATCGAACTTGAGGACAAAAATACTTTTGAGGAATTGCAGCGCATTGGGGTACTTGAAGAGGTTAACGGTCTGTGGAAACTGGGATCTCTCTACCGTGCGGGACAACTCTACATCGGCAAAGACGGAAGAGGCTATGTCGAATCGCAGTTCAAAGAACAAAAAGACCTGCTGGTAGAACCCGACCATCTAGGAGAGGCAAAGAACGGCGATACGGTCGTCGTTAAACGCATTATTGCAAGACGCGGACGCGCCAGCGGAAAAGTAGTCTTGATCATCACCAAGGCACATCTTTTCACCATCGCCTATACACACCGCGACGAGATGGGCAATTTTATGATACTCGACATCAAGACCGGAGAACCTACCCATGCTGTGATGAAAGGAATGGATCTCAAAGCCTTTAAACTGGGGACTGTCATGAAGGTTGATGTCGAAGATGACAAAGTACTCGCCGTCTTTGGACACCTTGACGATCCCAGAGTGGATGAAAAGATCTCGCTTGCACTCTATAACCGGCATGACGAATTTCCGCCGGAGTGTACCCAGGAGGCGCTGAAGATCGAATCCGAGGTAAGCAGAGAAGAGCATGGAGACCGTATTGACCTTACCCATCTCGATTTCTGTACCATCGATCCGGTTACAGCCAAAGATTTTGACGATGCCGTTTATTTCGATATTCCCGGGTACACACTCTACATAGCCATTGCCGATGTCAGCCACTATGTCCCCTACTTCACCGAGATAGACAAGGAAGCGAAGAAGCGGGGCTTTACGACCTACCTGCCGCACAAATCATTCCCCATGCTTCCGCGTGAGCTGAGCGAAAACATTTGTTCGCTCAAACCCAAAGTGGACAGATTGGCATTTGTTGCAAAGATCACGCTGGACAAAAAATCACTCAAACCGCTCAAAGAAGAATTTTTCGAAGCGATCATCCACTCCAAGCACCGTTTCAACTATGAAACCATTGACCGTATTCTTGACAACGGATATACAGGAAGCGACCCCGTCATCGAACATATCCTGAAATGGCTGCTCCCACTACAGAAAATCACGGTAAGGCTGAGAAAGGAACGGCTTAAACACGGTTTTGATTTCAGAAGCGAAGAGATCAAACTGACCATCAACGAAGCACATCTTCTCACCAGTACACAGGTAGAGACCGGTACGCCGTCACATTCACTCATAGAAGAATGTATGCTGCTTGCCAACCAGGCGGCAGCCAAACGTTTTGAGGGAGACGGAGACAGTATTTTCCGTATTCATGAACCACCGCAGCTGAGCAAAATGGAAGCCCTGCTCACCGAACTTTCAGCCATAGGCCTGTATGTCGAGTCGTATGAAGATGCCCCTTCGCTTATCCGTGCCATACAGAAAGAAGCAGAAAAAATGGGACTGTCCGCAGAAGTCGATGCACTCATTATTAAATCACTCAGACAGGCCAGCTATTCGGCGCATAATGTCGGACATTTCGGTTTGGGATTCAGCCACTACAGCCACTTTACTTCTCCCATCCGCCGGTATCCCGACCTTATTTTACACAGGCTCATCAAAACACAGCTCACCCATAATGAGAAAGAAGCCGAATACCTGCTGCGAAACATAGAACCGCTCTGTGTCAGAGTCAGCGAGCTTGAGCGTGACGCAACCAAAGCCGAATGGGACTTCCGAGACCGCAAATTCGCCCGCTGGGCCAAAACACAGATCGGCGCTTTCTTCGAAGCCGAAGTCATCGAGGCCGGAGAGAGTGCCAAAGCCGTACTTCAGGGTGAGATCCAGGGCGTCACCGTTCACCTCAGAGGTGACAATATTATGCTCTTCGACAAAATACGCGTCATGATCACCGAAGTGAACATCCCGCAGGCCGTCATCATGGCAGAACTGGTGAACAAGCTGAGTAAAGAGGAGATGGAGCTGTAATGTATCAAAGAGAATTCGATCAGCGTCTGAAACAGGGACTTCCCAAAGCCGTACTGATCTTTGGGGAAAATGACTACATGATGGACCATTATGTCGAACTCTACCGAACAAAACTCGATGCCAAAGAGAGTGCGCTGAACCTCTATTACGACGAATGGAACTTCGAGCAGGCCAAGAATTTCCTTTCGCAGACCTCGCTCTTTGGCGGTACCAACCTGGTGATAGTCAAACATGACAAGAAGATACACAAGAAAGAACTGGATGTACTGGTAGCGCTGGCCAACAAAAATGACGACAACTATTTCCTCTACCTCTACGACGGCACGGCCAAAGAGGCCAAAAGCATGCAGTCGGCATTCACTGACAAGAAAGGCGGTGCATGGGTGCGCCTCTTCGAAGCAAACATCCGTGAAGGGGTAGCCATACTACAGCAAAAAGCACAGCATATCGGACTTGACATCGACCACTATGCACTCCAGCATCTGATGCTTCTGCTCAACAACAACATTGCCCTCTGTACCAACGAACTGGACAAACTTGCCATTCTCCAAACTCCGATCACCAGCAAGGACATCGACAGGCTGGTCTACTCCACCGCACCGCTTGCCACGGAACAGCTGCTCATAGACCTTTTCAACAAAAAGCCCATCACCGCGACCATCACCAAACTGCTTGATCTGGGTGAAAATGAGAACGACCTGTTGCGATCGACACAGTTCTTCGTCAATCAGATCTTCCTCTTTCATGCCTACATCAAACTGCACGGCCATGTCGATTCCGCAGCCATTCTCGGCCACAAACTCCCCAAGCCGATCGAAGAGCAGAAGGCCCAGCTCGCGCTGCGTGTCAAATCTGCCTCCCTGCTCAAGATCTTCGAACATCTCCTCGAGAGCGAGATAGAGATGAAACAGGCTCCTGCGACACAGAGAGAAGTGCTACTCTACAGTATGCTGATCAAGATACAGGGGTATCTGTAGGTTTGGCCGTGCCAAACGCTAAATCCTGATATGGTATAAAAGGCAATATATTTCTTCAGCATTCATTATATTGTGAACGTTTGGCATGGCCAAACCTACGCCAAAAATATACGTACACTGTTTCAACAAAAACGAAGCTGAAAAACTGTATTATATCGCTTCCAAAATTCTTGCTCATTTTTGGACGGTTAGGAAATATCCGCGTTTTTAATGGGCTATTAAACCAAAAGGAACAACATGAATTGTTATGAAACACTGTTTGTAGTGAAGCCTACACTGACAGAAGAAGAGACAGCAGCCGAGATCGCGAAGATCAAAGATGTGCTTGCAAAAGTAGAAGCAGAACTTCTTGCTACTGACGATATGGGTATGAGAAGACTTGCGTATCCTGTACAGAAGAATGACAGAGGGTACTATACTGTGCTTTTCTACAAAGCGAACGGCGATGCGATCGCAGAGATCGAAAGAAATCTGAAGATCAACGAAGAGGTCATTAAGTTTCTCACTGTAAAATATGTAAAAAACAAAGAGATCGCTCAATTTGACAAGCTTGTTGCTGCTGCCGGTAAAAAAGCGGAAGCACCTGCTCCAGAAGCAAAAGCCGAAGAAACAACAGAAGCGTAATCGACCCACAGGAGAAACCTTATGTACAACAAGATAATTTTAGCAGGAAACCTTACCAGAGACGTAGAGATAAGATATACGCAGGGTGGTTCGGCCATCGGAAATACGGCCATTGCCACTTCACGCAAATTCAAGTCTCAGACAGGTGAGCAGAAAGAGGAAGTACTTTTTGTAGACCTGACCTTCTTTGGCAGAACTGCTGAAATTGCCAACCAGTATTTACGTAAGGGAAGCAAAGTTTTAGTGGATGGCAGGTTAAAGCTTGACCAGTGGACAGCACAGGACGGCACAAAGAGAAGCAAGCATTCAGTCACAGTAGAGAACCTGCAGATGCTCGATACAAAAGGCCAGAGTGAGCAGATGGCGGCACAGGGCGGATATAACACACCTCAGGCGCAGAACACTTACTCACAGCCGGCACCTTCTCAGAGCGCACCCCAGGCTGCACCGCAACAGCAACAGCAGACACCCGTACAGAACATCCCGGAAATAGACATCAACGAAGATGAAATACCGTTTTAGGAGAAACACCCATGGCAGAAAGAAGAAAATTTAAAAAGAGATATTGTAAATATTGTGAGCAGAAAGTCGATTTCATTGACTACAAAGACTTGAATGCGCTTAAATTCAGTTTGAGCGAAAGATTCAAGATCATGCCAAGAAGATTGACAGGTAACTGTAAACGTCACCAGGAAATGGTAACCGTAGCGATCAAAAGAGCAAGACAGACAGCACTCATTCCTTATATCGTAGATAGAAAGAATGTTGTAGAAAATCCGTTTGAACTTCTCAAATAGATTGCGTGCAGCAGGGTGCATCTTTACGCACCCTGCATTTTCCTTAATACCATAAAATTTTTATCCGCATTTTCCAATTCATAGAGATTGACCTCATCAGAACTTACCAGCTCCAAACCACTTAATGCAAGCAATTCATCCACCGTATGATAATACTGTCGGATCGTCTCCTGCAATTTTTTAAAACATTCACCTTCTTTTTCAAACAATGTGAATTCCGAGATATATTCACCCGCTTCAAAGTCACTGTCCACTGTTAGAAATCTTTCGTCATCATCTACGATATAAGAGCCAACAGCTACATTTTCAAAGCCGTACAGCGTATTGATATCGCAGAGAAAATATCCGCCCTCATTGAGATGCTCCCTGACACAGCCGAGGAATCGTTTCAACTGTGTTTTATCCAGATAGTTCAGCATGTCAAAAACTGCGGTGATCACATCGTAGGTACCTTGCATCTCACACAGGTCGATACATTCTGCCTCGAATCCCTGTTCGGATGTCCGCTCTATCATAAGCGGACTGAGGTCGATCCCTTTGACTTCAGGAATGGCCAGAGCACCCTGCATCTGCCGCAGGAAGTCCCCGGAACCACAGCCTACATCCAACAGTGAATCGCATGTGATGGTGTTGAGAAAAAGCAGGTAATGGGCATAGAGGCCTGGAGCAGCCTCCTTCACGCCGAGAAGGTCCTCTACCTTGGCGTAGAGGTCAAGAGAATCCGAAGTGTTAGGCATTTCTTTCTACGACAGTTTTGATCTTTTCATACAAAGAGAGTATTTCCTCTTTTTTGCTGTAAAAACTGTTCTTGTTCGCAATAAGATGTGCGGAAGAGTCCATAATGTCTTCTGCCACCTTCAAGCCGTTCTCTCTCATAGTATTGCCTGTCTCGACAATATCTACAATGGCATCTGCCAGGCCGACAAGCGGAGCAAGTTCAATGGAACCATAGAGTTTGACTACTTCCACGCCGACCGCTTTCTGTGCAAAATAATTTTTGGCGATGTTGACCATTTTGGTGGCCACTTTGATATTGGGACGGCTCCAGTCGAGTTCATCTTCATTTTTGATACCAATGGCCACTTTGCATTTTCCCAACTGCATATCAAGAAGCTGTATGATGTCAAGCTCTTTTTCGGTAATGACATCAAGACCAACCACACCAATATCCGCTGCACCGTGTTCCACATAGGTCGGTACATCCTGGTTGCGTACATTGAGAAAACAAAATCCCTCTTTTTCCATAATGAGTTCACGCCCCTCGAAGGTGAACTCTCCGCCAAAGATCTCCGCAAAGATCTCCAAAGTCTGCTCTGCAATTCTTCCTTTTGGAAGTGCTACGGTCAACATTTCATTTTACCTTTACTATAAAACCAAAAATTTTTAATTTTCAACTTTAATCTTTAATCTTTGAATTGGGCCAGGGCATGTTCCATCCCCTTGAACACCAGTGCCTCATCATAGACAGCATGACGAAAGAAGCCAGCCATAAATTTGCCGTCTCCTCCGGTAAAATAGAGCATCTGTCCATTACTGTGTCTATCTATAAGGGCTTTTATTGACGCGATTATACCATAGCTTATCTGCTCTTTGGTTGTAAGAGGAAGCCTGGTAACATCAATGTGTCTATCCAGCGGAACATCCAGTACAGGCGATATACGCTTATAGCTTTCCAGCATTGCTCTGATACCGGGAAAAATATAACCGCCCCGGTAAATACCCCTTTGCATCACATCAACGGTGATCGCCGAGCCCGCATCAATAAAAACTCCGTTGTCATGGCTCAGACAGAAGGCTTTTCTGTCCACTCCCATTGTTTCGTATTCATTGGGTATGCGGATCAGGGCGGAGATATTCTCCCATAGTGCTATCTGTCCGATTTTTTCTTCTATTTTTGCGTTGACGGAGATATACTTCAATGGTCTGTCGGCATATTTGTCTATGGCCTCATCATACGTCCAATGTTCCACACTTCCACCGTCATAGATATGAAAATGGGTATTTCCGATATCAGCTAACAAGCTATTCACTGTTCTTCCTTAAGCTTCCAGCCTTCAAGGCTCCAGTTCATTATGACCGTTTCGGTTCCTGCGTTACAAGCAGGAAGCAGTTCACGATTGCCAAACATGCATCACCTTCCAGCCATTTTCTTCCAGCAGAGTTTTAGCCTTGGAACAGAGCGGCGCTTTGATAATGATATACTTTTTGGTGATCTTGCTGCCGATAAAACCTTCCAGCTTTTCATGCAGAGCCATCAGTACTTCAGCCTCTTTTCTCAAGACCCTGCTTTTTTTTTCAAGCAGTACTGCCAGTGCATAAAAGCCTTTGAGATCCACGCCGATATAAAGCCTAACCTTTTTTCTTGAACCCACTTCTTTTGGGGCAACCTCTTCCAAAGATTTGAAAATAATGTTCTTTTGCTGTAAATACTCTACGATCTCTTTCATAGTTTTATCATACCCAAGGGTCGATTTGGTATCCATTAATCATGCAGTACCGGGAAGTGATCGACTTTATGCAAGCGGATGAAAGCTTCGCATAGTATCGGCAAGATTCTGTTTCTGAATATGTGTGTATATCTGCGTTGTTTCCAGTGAACTGTGACCAAGCAGTTCCTGAACCACACGCAGGTCAGCCCCTCCTATAATGAGGGATGAAGCAAACGAATGGCGTAAAACATGCGGGGAGACCCCCAGGTACTTTTTAACGATCTTATAGGCGGAAATACGGCTGAGCTGTTCACCCCGGTAATTGAGCCAAATAGCACTGCTGCTCATATCTTGTGCGGCAAGATAGGCTTCCAGTGCCTCTATGGAAAGGGGGGCCAGCGGTACGACACGTTCTTTCTCTCCTTTGGCAAAACGTATTTTAAGCCACCCTTCGAGAATATCACTCCTCTGTACAGCCAATGCTTCGCTGATGCGGCATCCGCTGGCATAGAGAAAAAGGATCAGCGCATAGTCTCGCAGACCCATTACCGTACTTTTATCAATGAGTGACACTCCCTCCATGATCTCTTCTGCAGAAAGATATTTTGGAAGATTCCGCGGCAGCTTTGCCATAGGAATCCTGATTTTTTCATGGGTAAATTTCTGTACATGGCAGAAGTGAAAAAAGGTATTGACAGAGGAAAGTTTTCTATTGAGGGTACGTTTGTTTTCAAATGTAGAGAGAAAGGAGAGGACATCCGCAGTCTCTATTTTGAGAAGCGGCTTTTGGGAAAAATCTTCAAGCTGTTTCAGATCATTGAGGTAGGAAGAGACGGTAAGGCTGTCCAGTGCCCGCGTTACAGCGATGTACTCTTCAAACGCAACGAGTATATCGCTCACTTTTTTGTCAATAGCCCAGCTTGGAAAGATCAATGATCTTTCCGTCTTTATACAGCTTGTGACCACCTATAAATACAGGAGTTTCCACTTCGCCAAGGTCGTAGATCTTATGTTTTTTCAGATCGGAAGAGAGCACAATAAGCGCTCCCTGCTGGTCAAGTGCATATACCTTTCCGCCAAAAGCGGTGGATGCAGCATAATGTGCATATTTGAATTTCTTTTGCGCCAGGACTTCAAGCATTCTGTTAAGCTTGAGAATCTCCCCGTCTTTTTGGAAAAGATAAATCGTACTTCCCGATACTGCCACATCCGAGATTTCGGCACGATACTCCATCTGTCCGTCTACCCCCAGTGTAATAAGCTTTTCCGGAGTTGCCGCCACCATGGTGTCTCCCATACGGTCAAGGAAGATCACATTATTGAAAACTTTGTCACTGCTCAGATAGATCACTTTGGCATCCACAGGATTGTTCGAATCAAGTACAATCAGTTTGCCATCGAGCATAGGCATGACCACCAGTGAATCAATAAACATGGGACTCGCTGCTCTCGTGTCGATAGCATAGGTAACTTCGGAACGGTTTTCCATCACTTTTTTGTTGGCCTTGATACTGTAAATCCCAAAGGCATTGCTGTTCAGGATATAGGCAATCATACCGTTATGTACGGAAGCAGAAACAATAGGGACTTCGAGATCGACAGTACGTATTGTTTTACCGCTCTTTTTATTGATGATTTTCAGTTTTCCTTCTGCATTTCCGGCAAGAACATAAGCAGAACTTTCACTTAAAAATCTGTATCCCTCGCCAAGGTTGATATGCTGTACACCTTTTTTTCCGATATACTGGCCGTTCTGGAGTGTAGCACCGTCACGGCTCAGGTCAACGATCTTGCTGCCGTATGTGGACGTGGCATAGGAAGCAGAATACGTTTGCGCCGGTTCAAAATACTGTTTTGAACTACAGCCGGAAAAGAGCAATGCAGCTGCCGCCAATAGCGGAAGTGACAATCTTTTCATTACTTTACCTTTAGTGTGGCATGCTTCAGAAGTGTTGCAAGCGGTGCAACTGCCGAACGGGCATCAATCAGTTCAAGTTTTTCTCTGGCTTTTTCTGTATTACCCGCTTTGATGGCAAGATATGCACCTTCAAGTTCAGCCATTTCTTTGTAGAGTTTAGTGTTTGCCTCTTTGTTTTCAAAGTTTGCCGCCACATACCTGCTGGAATCTGCAATGACTTCATTTTTGCTTGCGGTGAGTACTTTGACCGTAGCGACATCTTTTTTCTTGACGGCTTCTGAAAAACTGTACAGTTCAAAAAGTGCCGGGTTTTTTGACTTGAGTGTTTCCAGTGCTGCGGTATCACCAGGCTTTTTCTGGAGTGTCAAGAAAGCATTGTTTGCCTCTGCAAGTCTGGAGTTGCGCATACCGTCCATGATACCGGAACCGACAAAGAAAAAAATCAATACGGCCGCAGTACCCCAGATGGGAAGCTTGTATTTTTTATAGAGTGTCTCCAGTTTAAAGGCGCTCTCCAATATTTTTTCATCACCGCTCAGTTCACTTTTAACATATTTTACATCGTCCTGAATACTCACCGACTTCTCCTCAAGGATATTTAATTGGCTATATTATACCTTTTGGAGTTAAAAATAGGGTTATTGTATCCGCCTTAAAGCTCTACCACTGTAATTCCGAGATTCCCGGGCATTCGGTAGAATTTCTGTATTTTGGGATGCTGTTTCAAATAATCCGTTACCAATTTGGCCAGCACGCCTCCGCCGGTTCCATGAATGATCTGTACCTCATTCAAACCGTTCACCAATGCATCTGAAAGAAATTTGTCTACCGTATCGATGGCTTCATCACCATACATGCCAAGCAGTTTTACCGACACGGACGCACCGCTTTTTTCCACATGGACTTTTGCTTCTTTGGGTTTGGATGTTATTTTGACAGAAGGAATATCTCCCCGTCGTTTGAGCTGCGAAAGCGGCACACGCATTTTCAGCCCGTCCACGATGATGGTGGCATCCTTGCCCCGTATGGAAAGAAGTTCACCTTTATGGGAACGGTACTTGACCTTGTCTCCCTCTCTGAGCGGTTCCTCTTTGGTACGCTCGATTTCTTTTTGTTTGAATGCTTTACGCTGATGGGCAACGTTCAGGAGTCTTCTTCCCTCGGTGGATTCTTTGGCTTTCAGTGCTTCTCTTGCCTTTTTGGTTGCGGCATTGTAACGGTTCTCCAGAGTGGCGATCGCTTTCCTGTGAGCCTCTTTCAGTTTGCCCTCTTCTTCTTCCAGCCTGTGCTTCTGCTTTTCGACCGCTTTGAGTTCTTCGTTGACTTTGGCGATCTTCAGACGCATTTCGCGTTCCAGCGATGTAGAACGCTCTATGAGTTCATTGAGGTTCTCTTTGTCCTCGCCGTAAACTTTCTTGGCCTGGTTCACAATGCCTACAGGCACACCGTAACGCTGTGCCGTTTCAAAAGCATAGCTTTTTCCTATGCTGCCCTGCAGAAACGTATAGGTCGGCATCCTGCGTTCTTCATCGTACAAGGCAGCAATAAGTTCGACATCATCATCGCTGGCCATCAGAGAAGCCAGCCGTTTATGGTGTGTTGTAACGATAAAAGTAATCCCTTTTTTTCGTAATTCATCCAGCATGACACGGAAAAGGCTTGCCGCCTCGTCGGAGTCGGTTCCCAGTTCTATTTCATCCACGCCTACAATAGCATCTTCTTTACCAAAGAGTTTGGCAAACTCCTGCATACGCCCTGCAAAGGTGGAAATGTCATTTTTGACGGACTGCGGATCATCAATGACTGCTCCGATGCTTTTGTAGTGCCCCACTTCCGTTTTGGAAGCGTCGCATTTGAAAGGCAGCAGGTACTTGCTCATATAGACTGCTGAGAGCATCGATTTGAGCAGCATCGTTTTACCGCCGGCATTCACTCCCGTAATCAGCATAACCTGTTTATTGAGGTCAATGGTGACGGGTACCGGATCCTCAATGGCAGGATGGGCAAAGTCCTGGAGTTTGATACGTTTCTGTCTGCCGGGCAGTATGAACTCGTACTCTTTGGCCCTGGCAAACATTACGCGTGCCTGATAATGGTCGAATCGGTCATACTCCTTGTTGATATAGGCGAGAAAACGCTCCCATTTGAAAAACGTGGCCGAGATTGATTTGCAGTAGCGGTAAATGAGCTCCTCTTTGCTGCTCAGAAGTGCTGACTCTTTCTCTTTGAGATGGGAGATGCTCTGGGGCAGTATGTAGAAAAACCCTCCCGAACTCCGTGCCACTACGGTCGCCTTGATGGCGTTGTTGAAACCGCCGCGCACCAGCAGTGTCTCCTCTCCGCCGTTGAAATGCACCTGTGTATCGACCAGATAGTCCCTGAGTCTGCTGGAGTGTGCCAGTTTGTAGAGTGTTTCTTTGATGTCTATTCTGTTCTGTTTGATGGCGCGTTCAAGCTTGTAGAGTTCAGGGTCTCGTTCAGGGTTGATATCTCCCTCTTGCGTAAAATAGTCCAGCACTTCGAGGATCTCTTCATGAATCTCTATCCCCTGTATCCAGGAGGCGACGGGTTCGGGAAAAGCAACGTTCTTGAGGGTATTGAAATAAGAGATTATCGTGACAAATGCATGGATCTCATCCAGGGAAAGTACCGCCTGTTTTTTCAGAAGGTTCAATTCTCTGTCAAGGTTAGGTACCGGACCCGGCGCGGGGAACTGCACATTGGAAAGCGCTTTAATGTAACGGAAATGCTGATTGATGTCACCCATCATTGCTACGCTTTTATCACGTGCAAAGAAGAGTTTGAATTGTTGGATATATCCGTCAAGATCCAGTTTCTGGATAATGGTCTTTTCGTGTGTCTGCTGCATGCTTCTCCGTAAATATTGTTCACTGAAATCGTTAATGGGATTATACTATAATACTGCATATACCCAAAGGAGAAAGATGAAATATGTCATCGGTACCATACTTGTACTCATACTTTTTACGCTTTTCTCCGGCAAAAAGAGCCACATGCCTAAGCTGAAAAACGGTGATACTGTCCTGGCTGTGGGGGATAGTCTGACCTACGGTTTCGGCGCGCCGCCCGAAAAGAGTTACCCCGCTGTCCTCCAAAGACTCAGCGGCCACTGTGTCATCAATGCCGGCAGGAACGGTGATACTTCTGCCGAAGGGATGAAACGTCTGCCCGCACTTCTGGATGATCCAACCGTCAAAATGATGATCCTCTGTTTTGGCGGGAATGACATATTGCAGAAAAAATCTATGAAACAGCTCAAAACAAATTTGAAACATATGATACAGATGGCCAAAGCAAAAGGTATAGGCGTACTTTTGACTGCGGTACCTGATTTCTCACTCTTTGGCCTCTCTCCTCTCAATCTTTACGAAGAGGTGGCAGAAGAAGAGGAGGTGCCTCTTGTCAGCGGTCTGCTGTCAAATATACTGGGGAACCCTTCTCTCAAAAGTGACCAGATCCATCCCAATGGCAAAGGCTACAAGATCATGGCCGAAAGAATAGTTGAAGCGTTGCAGCAGTACGGATGGCTCTGACTTCAACCATACTGAACATAGCACATTGTCAGGTTACTTTCTCCATCCTGCGCGGAGGAATGCATATATCAGATAATTAACGTACCGGGAATCTATACTCCCGCGTCGAACGCAGGAGCGTGAAACAGTCTATTTCACCTTGACCATTTTGCGTCTCATGTAGGCGATCTTGGTCTGCAAAGGCAGGTTCTTCGGGCAGTGGTCTTCACACCCCATAAGGCTCATACAGCCAAATACACCGTTCTCATCACCGATAAGCTCGTAAAAATCCTCATCTGTTCTCTGGTCATGAGGATCGATGGAAAAACGTGCGGTTCTATTGAGGCCGACTGCACCGACAAAATCATCGCGCATGATCTTCGTCGAACAGCTCGCAAGGCAGATCCCGCACTCGATGCAGCGGTCGAGTTCAAAAACTTCATCTGCCACTTCAGGATCTACCGGTTTTTCGATGCGTGAAAGGTCCGTCTCTTCCTGTGTGTGTATCCAGCTTTCAAGCTTTTTACTCATTGCATTCATCCAGTTTCCTGTATCGACAGAAAGATCTTTTATATGTTTGAATGCCGGCAGAGGCAGCAGTGTGATCTTTCCATCTTCGAATTCGTTCGTACGTGTTTTACAGGCCAGTCTCGGTTTTCCGTTGACCACCATAGAACAGCTGCCGCAGATACCTGCACGGCAGACAAAATCGAAACTAAGATCGTGGTCCATCTTTGACCATATCTGGATCAGGGCAATATAGAGTGTCATTCCGGGTGTTTCGGTCAGGGTATAGGTCTGGTATTCCGGTGTGGAATCCTTGTCCTGAGGATTGTAACGGAAAACGGTGATCTCTATCTCTCTGTAATTTTCATTCTCAGGCATACCCTACTCCTACTCTTTCATTTTTATGTTTAAGCTTTCCGGGAAGCTCGTAGTCAAGCAGCGCTTCCTGAATCGTAAAACGGTCGACCGTACCCAACGTTTTCCTGATCTCTTCTATCTCGGCTTCCCGCTGTGCGCTCATCGGATTCTCGATCAGTGAATCCTTTCTTCCGTATCCTCTGAAAGCCGGGGGCATTTCCATTTCCATAATATCGATCTCTTCATAATGGATAGAGGGCAGCGTATCTTCCGGATTTTCCCATGTCGTAATCGTACGTTTCAGCCAATGCATGTCATCCCGTTTGGGATAATCTTCCCGGTAATGCGCACCCCTGCTTTCAGTGCGCTGCAATGCGCCTTTTGCCGCACACAGTGCCAGTTTGAGCATTTTGGGTACACGGTAGGCTTCATTGAGTCCCGGGTTGTTTCCCAGACTTTTGGACTCGACCGTGATCTCTTTCGTCTTTTTCAGCAAGGCCTCAAGTCTATGTACTGCTTCGAGAAGATCATCACCGTTTCGGAAGATCCCTACTTTCTCCTGCATAATGCTTCTCATTTCATCTTTGATATCAAAAATATTGAGCCCTCCGTCATAACTGAGGATTTCCTTCAGATAGTTAATCTGGGCTTCAAGATGTCCTTCGATCACCGAAGTATTGGTATTCAAATGTGTCTCATGACAATATTGGGCAAAGTATTCACCTACGATCATACCGGATACGACTGCTTCGCTGACAGAGTTCCCTCCCAGGCGGTTAAATCCGTGCAAGTCCCAACATGCCGCTTCTCCCGCAGAAAAAAGGCCTTTCATCGTGGTACTCTCTCCGGTAGGTTTAACACGTATACCGCCCATGGAGTAGTGCTGCATCGGCAATACAGGCATCCACCCCTTTGGTCCTTCATCAGCCGGATCAATACCATTGAAACTGATGGCAATATCCTGTACGTCACGCAGGTTCTTCTCAATGTGCTCACGCCCAAGAATGGAAATATCAAGCCACAGGTGGTCCCCGTACGGAGACTTGACCCCTTTGCCTTTACGGATATGCTCGATCATACGGCGGCTTACTACATCTCTGGAAGCAAGCTCTTTCTTTTCAGGCTCATAATCCGGCATAAAACGGTACCCGTCTTTGTCACGAAGCACGCCTCCATCCCCTCGGCATCCTTCTGTCAGCAGTATACCCGACGGTACGATCGGCGTCGGATGGAACTGTACTGCCTCCATATTGCCCAGTTCTGCAATGCCCGTCTCAAGTACAATGGCAGTACCGATTCCTTTACAGATAATGGCATTCGTCGACTGTTTGTAAATGCGCCCGTATCCGCCTGTAGCGATCATTGTCCCGCGCGCCACATAAGCGATCAGCTCTCCGTTAATAAGGTCACGCACTATCACACCGTGACATACACCATTGTCGTGAATAATGGAGATCGCTTCTTTTTTATCATGAATATCAACATCACGTTTCAATGCTTCGTTGGCTACAGCATAAAGCATCGTATGTCCTGTTGCATCGGAGGTATAACAGGTACGCCACTTCTTTGTCCCGCCAAAATCCCTGGCATTGATGAGTCCATAGGCTTCATCACGTTCGTTGAAGGTTTCATGCTTTCCGTTAATGACCACTGTCCTCTCACCCTTCCCGATACGGCTCCAGGGCACGCCCCATGCTGCCAGTTCACGGATCGCTTTGGGTGCGGTGGTCACGAACATACGCGCTACTTTCTGGTCGCATCCCCAGTCACTTCCTTTGACCGTATCAGCAAAGTGGATATCTTCATTGTCTCCCTCTCCCTTGACACTGTTCGCCAAACTTGCCTGCATACCGCCCTGTGCAGCTGCCGAATGCGAGCGTTTGACAGGAACCATACTCAGTACGATGGTATCAAGTCCCTTGTCCCTTGCCGCAATGGCAGAACGCAAACCTGCCAGACCGCCGCCGACGACAAGCGCATCTGTATATATGATCTTCATTTTCCGCTCCCTGGTACATATCTTTGCCCATACTCACCCCGATGCTCATATCCAATCCGCATATAGGCCCCCAGGGAAGCAAGCCCGAGAAGAAGATAGGCTGTCACCAATACTTTTGCGATTCTCCTGCTCCTTTGCCTGTTGGCTTTAGGGTCTTTACCGTCAAATACACCCCATTTGATGATCAGACGATACAGACCTATTCCCGCATGCAGCACAACAGAGATCAGCAAGACCAGATACATCGGCCACATAAGATCACTGTAAACCCTGTCAGAAGAAGCGTACGGACCGATATTTTCAGGCTGTGTCATCATGATATAAAGATGAATGGAACCCAGAAAGAACATAATGAACCCTGTCATGATCTGCACATACCATAAATTGGTATCATTGTGGTTCAAAAGTGCCTTATGTTCTGTGTATCGCCGATACTCTTTATAGGAAGAGGGGAATTTTCGCATAGCAACCCCTGCATGAAGCACGAAAAATGCAAAAATAATGAATGCCAGTACCGAAATGATCAAGGGTTCTCCGCCTTGGATGAACGGTTCTCCTTCAAAAACTTTTGTAAGCATATACATAGCATCCTTCCCCAGAAGGATAGAGGATTCAAACACTAAATGGAACATAATAAAAAGTGCCAGTACCAGGCCTGAGACACTTTGAAGGAAATCAATCCTTGCCGGTATCCGGCTTTTACGTTTACTGCTGTCCTTCCCCGTTAAGAGTTCCGTCGTGTATCCCCTGCTCAACATGCATTTCCTTACTCATAGATATAAACATTTATTATAGCAGAATAATCAATAGCACCGTGTTAAAAAAACGATAAAATCCGCTTTGGGCTCCTTTTTTACCTTTTTGTTCTTTTCTCTTGCGAATAAGCCCCTTTTAACACTACAATTTGATATAATATTACAATACAAAGGAGAAATTTATGCCCAAAAAACTCATATTGATCATCGGTGCCCCCGGTTCCGGAAAAACCACAGATGCCAAACTAATCGCGGAAAAACATCCTGAGATCACCAGTTACTCAACAGGAGAGCTGATTAAGACGGAAGTCGAAAAAGGAACAGCAATCGGCCATATCGCTAAAAGTTATGTGGAAAAAGGTGATCTCGTACCGACACAGATCGTGGTAGAAATGATCGTCGATGCGGTCAACAAAGCACCCACACCGGCCGTACTTCTTGACGGTTTCCCGGGAAAAGAGAAACAGATGCAGTACTTCTGTGACTATATCTTCAACAACGACAAGATTCAGGTAGTCTCTGTCATCGAGGTCAGAGTAAACGATGAACTTGCCAGAGAACGCTGGATCGCTTCGGGAAGAGACCCGGAGATATTCGAACATGAGTTGAAGTCGTACAAAGCGTCTCTCGCCGAGATCGAAGCGCACTATGAAGACAAACATGTGCTGAAAGTCATTGACGGGGAAAGAAACCTCGATGCTGTCATCACAGATATCGACAGCCATTTGACAAGTCTACTCTAACTTCCCTTACCCAAGCGGTTCTTCCGCTTCGATTCCTCTTTTTTACGCCTCACCCCGTATCTGATAAGTAATATCTCCCGCACCGAATGCACAGACAAGCCCTTCACTGTACTCTCTGATGACATGTCCATCCTTGAACACTTTTACCACATTATCCTCTTTGGTCACGGAATCGGCCATAATCAGTTTGTAGCGGCTGAATGCTCCCTTGAGGTCGATGTCTACTTCCAGCTCTCCCGCAGCCCAGATAGGCAGTATCACCAGCTCATTCGCACCTTCGAAACACTCTACGAACCCCGGAAGGTTGTCTATGGTCCTCGAATATTTATGCGGCTGCCAAATCACATTGAGCTGTGAAAAATCTCTCAATGCCTCATAGGTTTTGAGGGACTGCATGGTCACTTTTATTTCCGTAGGGTGATGGCCGTAATCATCAATGACCACACAGTTCTCCCTGTTCTGAACAATATCAAAACGTTTTTTGATCCCTTTATAATGACGAAGCCGCGTACGGATCGCCTCTATATCTTCTCCCAGTTCCAGTGCAGCCAATAGGGCCAAAGCCGCATCCAGGGCGATATGTTCTCCGAAACCGAAGACTTCAAATGTACCAAAGTCCAGCAGTTCAAACCGTGTATGGGGTTCACCGTTGACCAGTACAAACTCTATATTCCTCATATCTTTGGAGGGGTAGAGTTTGATACTCTCCATATCGAGCGAAGCAAGGAATGCATCTTCGGCATTGATAACACGAGTTTTCGCCAGGGAGAGAAACTTCCTGTAAGCATTGTAAAAACGTTCTTCGTCATACTCATAATACTCCATATGTTCCGGTTCGACATTGGTCACGATGGCAAGGGTCGGGTTGGAGTTCAGGAAACTTTCATCACTCTCATCCGCTTCAAAGACCACTTTGTCGTTGGGGAAGTTACGCACGTTGGAGCCGAACTCTTTGGAGATCGCACCGATGAGGGCATTGGATTCCGGGATGAGCGAAGCCAGCATCGCCGATGTGGTACTTTTACCGTGTGCACCACCGACCGCATAGACTTCTTTGTCTCCCAGAATGAACTTCAGCGCTTCTTTTCGGGAAAGCAGTTCTATGCCGAGTTCCCTGGCTCTCTGATACTCCGGATTGTTCGGGCGAACCGCAGCGGAGTAAATGACCCTGTCCACTCCTTCCACGGCATCAGCATGGTGTGGAATCGTGATCTTTGCATTGAAGTTCGTTGCCAGATCATTGGTGATCTCAGTCTGTTTGATATCTGATCCGGAGATCTTGTGTCCGTCATTGTAAAGAAATTTTGCCAGTGCCGACAGACCTATGCCGCCTATGCCTATGAAATGTATTTTCATTACCTCTCCCTCCTGTAATTCTTCCAGAGGACAACCATCAAGAATTGCCCCTGCACTGCCATTATGATACGTGCTTATCTTCTTCCAATACTTTCAGTTCCTCTTTCCCCTGCGCCACATACTTGGCATACATCGTCAAAAGAATATCATTGGGCTGCACAAAACTCTGAATGAAAAGTGCCAGAGGATCATTCGGGTCTACATCGCCCACATCTACCAGATTGTCGATGAAATCATCAAAATCCATACCCGACATCACTGCAGAAGCATGGATCATCATCGCATCTTTGAGACCCTGATGGTCCATCGTGTGATGCAGTACAAGAAACATCTCTTTTGCTGCTTTTCGGTCATTTTCACTATAGCGCTGAATGGCATGTTCATAGATCGCTCTGGCAATAGCACGTTCTTCCTCATCAGTCATGTCAAAGGATCTGTGCTCAACAAGGTACTGTGAAAGTTTGTCAAAAGCCGTGTTGACGATATAGGTGAAGATTTCATTGATCTCATCTTCATCCGCTTCAATAACAAGCTGCGCATCCAGAAGCTGATAGCCTTTGGCAATGCTCTCTTCTGCTTTGCATTCTTCTTCAAGTCTTTTGATATTGGCAAGAAATTCGGGGTCTTTCTTGAGTTCTTCTACATGTATTTCGGGCATTTCCATTTTTTTCCTTTATTGTGGTGCGGAGAGCTACGTATCCTACGATTTGGTTTTGTCATCTTTCAAGGCAGCGATGCGCTGCAGTGCTTCTCTTGTCTTGTCCGCTTCATATACAAGTGCCAGCCTGACATAGCCTTTCCCCACGCCTTCACGGCCGAGGAACGACCCGGGAATTACTTTGAGGTTGTACTTTTCGTACAGTTTGACAGTAAAGTCTATCTCATCCTCTACTTTGAGCCAGATATAAAAGGTCGCTTCGGGGGCATCCACTCCCAGTACCTCTTTGGCGATCTGAAAATTCTTTTTATACTTCTCTCTGAAAATATCTACATGCTTCTGATCGGCCCATGCTGCTGCAGCGGCTTCCTGAAGCGGCAGAGGAGAAGCACAGCCCACATAGGTGCGATACACCATATATGCCTTGAGTATCTCCGAATCCCCCGCCATAAAACCGCTGCGAAGCCCGGGAGCCGAAGAACGTTTTGAGATGGAGTTGATCACCAGAATATTTTTAAAATCTTTATTGCCTGCTTCCATACTGGCATTCAGCAGGGAGGGTACAGCTTCTTCCAGATAAAGATCGGCATAACATTCGTCATTCAGGAGGACAAACTCATATTTGAGAGCCAGATTGACCCATTTTATCATTGCTTCCATCCCCATAACGGAACTTGTCGGATTGTTCGGGGAGTTCAAAATGACCAGGTTGGTTTCGGCCAGTATAGATTCATCTATCTCCGGCTGAAAACCATTACTTTCATTCAGGTTCAGGTAAACCACATCTGCACCGCTCGCTTTGGCCGCCCCCTCGTAGATCTGATAAAAAGGATTGGGGAAAACGATATGCGGTGTTTCAACATCATGCAGCAAAAACTGCGGAAAATTAAAGAGTACTTCACGCGTACCGAAAGTCGGTATGATCTGTCCATTGTCCAGTGTCAGGCCGAAACGGTTTTTCAGATAGGTCAGCATTCCCTCTCTCAGCACTGTTTCTCCTGCCGTTTTCGGATATTTGTTCAGCAGCGCAGCATGTGCCTTCAATGCATCCAGAATAAATTTCGGCGTATCGAACTGCGGCTCACCGATGGTAAGACTCAGAGGGCTGTAGCGACTGTCAGGTGTCACATTCTCAAGCAACTGGTTGAGTTTTTCAAAAGGATAGGTTTCAAAATTCATATTGGCCCTGATTTTTTATCAGATTATATCGAAGTTGGGGTTAAATATAGAGATCAGGGAGTCTCTATCATCACTTTTTCAACACAGTTTCTACCGGCTACTTTTGCCATATACAACGCCTTGTCAGCACGTTCTATGGCATCATGGAGTTCATCCCTCTCATCGATCTGTGTCACACCTATGCTTGCAGTGACCGCCGGCAGACCGGAAAATACCAGATTTTCTATGGAAAGGCGTATTTTTTCGGCAACCTCGTAGGCAAATCCAGCATCTGTCGACGGTAAAAGTGCCACAAACTCTTCTCCTCCCCACCGGCACAAAATATCGACATTCCTCAATTCCCTCAACAGAAGATTGGAAATCTGTTTCAATACTTCATCTCCCGTATTGTGTCCGTAACTGTCATTGATCTTCTTGAAGTAGTCAAGGTCAAGTACGAGCAGGGAAAGTGCATTGTGCCGCTGTACCATAATACTGTACTCCAGCAAAAACAGATCCATAAATTTCATACGGTTATAGAGTCCCGTCAAAGCATCCGTCGCTGCGATCTTTTCATATTTTTTGCTCTTTTGCTCCAGTTTTGCATTTTTCTGTTCCAACTCTTTATAATATCCATGCATCATCTTTGTCCAGCGGCTGTATGCAATAGAAATCAATTCTTTCTGCGTAATGAATCCTATCAGATACCCTTCATCATCTACAGTGACAATACGTTTGAAATGTTGATCCTGCATCAACCGAAGTGCTTCATTCAGTGTACAGGTTTGAAGAATGGTCATCACCGGAGTCACCATGTATGTTTTGACCGGCAGACTGAGATCTTTTTTTTCTTTTAAGAGTTTAAGAATATCTTTCGTTGTAATAATACCAAGGGCTTTTCCATTCTCTACAACAATAGCGGCGTCATGTGTGTATTTTTCCATTGTATGAAAAATATCGTAAGTGATCACCTCTTTATCTACCCAGCGATTTCTCTTTTTTCTTTTCAGAAGATCAGAAAGACGGTAATTATCCATCAAGGTATCGGGATCGATACTGGAAAGAATATCTGAATGTGCGATCACACCGTAAAGCGTTTCATCTTTATTGACAACGGCAATCAGTTCAACGTCATTCTGCAAATAATCCAGTGTTTCAAGTATGTTCATTTCTTTACGAATCGTTGGCAAGCGTGTGAGGTGTAAGGTGTCAAGCCGGAGATTTGTATCTGTGTGTTCCCTGTTGATACGCAGAATATCATAAATATCCAATACGTAAAACCTTTTGTTCCCTGTCACAACAATATGTCTATGCTCACTCTTGAGCATAAGCTCAATTGCCTGTGACAGAGTAGCTGTTTCTGGTACAGTCGATACTGCTGTAGTTGCGATTTCGGATATGAAGGGGAAATACATAAATCCATTTTATTGAAAAAGACTAAAATAATGTACATTATTTTAAATAATTTATATTAACTGAGAATGATTACTCATTTAGTAACATAAAAAGATATCAATCTCATTCTATATTCAATTGTCCTCAGCGATCAAAAAAGCTTTCCCGTTGATATCGGACCGTACTTTTTCCAAAACTGCCCTTGCTCTTTTTTCTTTACTGTAAGGACCTATCAATACCTTATACTTCAAGCCGTTTTGAACTGTATAGGAAAACCCTGATGTTTTGATCTTTTTGAGGTAAACTGCAGCCGGTACCTTGTCAAAGGAACCTGCCTGAATATAATAGCGGGCTTGCAGATGCTGTACACCGGCCGAATATTTTACCGTACTGTTTTGTGATACTGCTCCTAATGACGGGGTGCTCTTCCTGGGTATGCTGCCTCTACCTTTATACATCACCAGCCACTTAATAATATTGTTCTGCAGCTGTGCTGCTTTCCATCTTCCCTGTCTTGTATTGACCAGAATGACAACGGTATAGAGTCTTCCTGTTCTGCTTTTGACATATCCGCCAATGTTCTTGACCCGCTTGAGTGTTCCTGTTTTCATCCAGGCGCGCTTTCTCACTACAGTACCCCTGAAACGTCTCCGTATGGTACCGTCCACCCCGGCAATGGAAAGGGTATTCATCCATCGCTGCCCGTACCTGATATAGGCATGGTCAAACATATCTGCAAGAAGCTTTGCCGAAAGTCTGGAAGTACGTGAAAGGCCACAGCCGTTATCGATATGCAGAACACTTGAAGTAAATGCACCTCTGCTTTTAAGAATATACGCAACAGCATTTCTGCCTTTATCCAGTGTTGACGGTGCCCCGTACATTTTTGCACCCAGTGTCAGCAGTATCTGCCTTGCGTAGAGATTATTGCTCTTTTTGGCTGTTTTGGCAATGATCTTCTCAAGCGGTTTCGAATAATGGGTAAAAAGTACTTTGGCACCGGTGGGTACCTTTTTGAGACGCAGACTTCCCTTGACACTGACACCGCTCTTCTGCAATGCATCTTTCAGAGCATAATAGAATGATTTATAGGGTTTGGTGATCACCTGACACAAGTTCCGTGTTCCGCAATGTTTTGAAATAGGCCCTTTCAGGAGTACACTTAGCGTTCCCTGGCTTTTATCTACCTTAAAGGAGGGCCAGGAATAGCGTCCGCGGCAGGGCTTGTTGACCGGTTGAAGGTGATTGACGATAGTGTAACTGTTGTCAGCCACTTTTTTGGTCACACTGTTATGTTTGGGAGAAACACAAATGGTACTGATACGCTCATTGAACATCATGGCATCCGGCATGGCATTATAGGGACTGTACGTATGTTCGTCAAACCCGGAATTGTCCCGGGTAGTTACTTTGAAATAGCTCCGGTCTATCACAATATTTCCCATGATCTGTCGGATCCCTCTGGCTTTGATCTTTGTCACAATATCATCCAGATCCTTGTCTGAAAGGGTCGGATCACCAAATCCCTTGACAAGGAGATCGCCTCTCAATATACCGCCTTTGATCTTGCCTGTCATATAAAACCTGGTCGGCCATCGGTAATCAAACCCCAGTTTCAAAACAGCCGCATAGGTTGTCAACACCTTGATAACAGAAGCGGGAGTCCGTGCCGTCTCGGCATTCAGAGACGCAAGCACACGATTGCTGTTTCCTGTCTCTTTAATATAGATACTGATATCTTTTGCAGGAATTCCCGATTGGCTGATGATCTTACTGATTCCGGCAGGCAATGCATATATCCACATGGTCAAGGCAAAGAACCATATAATACTTTTTTTCATTTCTCGTCCTTCTTTTTCTTGTAGGGGACCTCTAATAATAGGTAATTCCCACAATGGGCTTTGCAAATGTAAGATTGGGCAAGAGACTTTCAAGTCCTAGCCATAACTAAGACGAAGTAAATATCTTGTGCAAGATTGCGTTTGCAAAGCCTACCCTTTGGGCATCTCTAGCTTTCGCCTATGCGTCGTTACTCTTTTTCGACTTAGCTACGGCTAGGACTTCAAAAGAGTGCCTAACCTAGACAAAAGCTAGAGGTGTTGTGGGTATCACCTATTATTGGAGGTCCCCTGTATGCTTTTTCCAGCCGATGCATCGCTTCATGCAGAGTTTCTTTTGATGTCGCAATATTCAAACGCATGAAACCGCTGCCGCATTCACCGAAACTTTTTCCGTCATTGAGGCCAAGTTTGGCTTTTTGAATGAAGAATTGTACCAAAACTTCATGACTCATTCCCATGGCACGGCAGTCAAGCCACATCAAGAAGGTTGCTTCAGTCTCTACCGGAATAATAGGAAGCTGATATTCCTGCAGGCAGCCCTTCACAAAATCAATATTTTCCTGCAAATGCACTTTCAGTGCTTTGAGCCATGTTTCCCCGCTTTCATAGGCACTCATCAGTGCTTCAATGCCAAAAGGGTTTCCATTGGTAATGCCCGATCTGTCCTGTTCAAGTCTGTAGGCTCTGCGCACACGGGCATCAGGAATGATGGCAAAAGACGTATTCAGACCTGCAACATTGAACGTCTTGGAAGGTGCATTGAAGATCACACAGTGTTTTCGGATCTTATCAAAAGTACCCAGAGCATGATGTTGCTTTCGATACACCATATCACCATGTATCTCGTCGGAAACGATCATCACATTGTTTTGCACACAAATATCGATGATCCTGTCAAGTTCTGCTACATTCCAGGCTCGGCCTGTAGGATTATGCGGAGAACAAAGCAGAAAGAGTTCCGCTTCTTGTGCTTTGGTTTCAAAGTCTGAGAAATCGATCACATATCTTCCCTCCTGATAGACCAGCGTATTTTCCAGTACTTTGCGTTTTCTGTGTTTGACAGAGGCAACAAAAGGCGGGTAGAGCGGTGTCTGAACGAGTATACCGTCGCCCCGCTCCGTAAACGCTTCAATAGCAAAATTGATAGAGGGAACGACCCCGTAGCACGGTACGATCCATTCTTTTGCTATTTTCCAGCCGTAAGCCTTTGCATACCAGGTTTTTATCGCATCGTAATAGCGTTCCGGGTAAACCGTATAGCCATAGAGGGGATGCTGCGCCCGTTTGACCAGTGCTTCCTGTACACAGGCAGGAGATGCCAGATCCATATCGGCTACCCACAGGGGCAGGAGATCAGCAGTACCGAACTTCTTGACCGCATCCTCATACTTTGTCGTGTACGTACCGCTTCTGTCTATACTGTCAAACATCATTTCTTTTCCCATACGGTCATTTCGGCAATTGTGTGCTGATGTTTTCTCGCTGTCTCCTGAATCACAAAGGGGACATCTTTTCTGTCTATCAGTCTGAATTCTTTTTCCAGTATCTCTGTGAGGCCCTCAAAAGTGGTCATATGTTCTCCGTCCTTCCTGTACCCGCCTATCCATTTCTCTTTGGGTGTAGATTCCTCCTGCCAGGTATAGGGAGAGGTCAGTACGAACAGTCCCCGTTCATTGAGACGCGGAGCGATGGAGTCGAGGAATTTTTTCGGATCGTACAGCCGGTCCAGAAGATTGCCCGCGAAGATCAGATCGAAACCGGCAAAGATCGGTTTGAGATTGCAGGCATCCACCTGCCAGAAAGCAACTTTTTTCCTCTCCTCTTCGAGGCCGAACTGCACAAGCGATACTTCATGAAAAGATTCCAGTTCTCCCTCTGTGGGCATCACATAGCACAGAGTACCTCTCTCTTTGAGTTTCTGTGCTTCCTGTATGAATCTTGCAGAAAAATCCACCCCGATTACTTCATCAAAATTTCGTGCCAGTTCAAAGGTACTTCTCCCGATGGCACAGCCAATGTCAAAAGCACGTTTACTGGGCCTATTCTGCATATATTCGGCAATCAGGGAGACACATTTGGCAGGATAGTTCTCTACCCCCAGCCTGTTTTCGCCCCAGCCGAAATGGCAGTACTGCGAAATAATACTGTCCGTCGTATAGGGATTGGTCGCCACCTTTTCTTCGTACCCGCTTTCGATATAGCGGAAACCTGCATGCTGATAGAAGTGTCGTCTGAAAGCATAGCGGCTTGTCTCCAGTGCCAGGTTTCCGCAGCTGATCCACGAACCCCCTTTGATGAGATTGTGTTTCCCGTCAAAAGTGGGCACCGTAAAATCATCATAAACAGAATGTACTTCAAAGCCTTCATAAGGATAGATAGGCGTACGGCTCCACTGCCATACATTTCCTATGACATCGTAAAATCCATTGTGTGCATACCGGTCGACCGGTACAGAGGAAGCAGCATCTCTGAGGTCAATATTGCCGGGGGCTGTACCACGCGCAGACCAGACCGCATACCCGGGTACGTTTGCCGCACGTCGCAGACGCATATATTCATCTTCTGTAGGCAGCGTAATGTTCCTGCCTTTTTTTCTGCTCAGCCAGCGACAAAAGGCTTCCGCTTCCAGACAGTTCACCTCTACAGGCCAGTTCATCGGCAGAGGGATCTCGGAAGTCAGGGTACGCAAACGGTAACCATTCGCCTGCTGTGCATCTTCTCTCCAGAAAAGCGGATGTTTTGTTTTGGTATACGCTTTCCAGGCTGCACCTTCATCACTCCAGAGTGCCTCATTGTCATAAGCACCGTCCTCTACAAAAGCAAGGTACTCCGCATGCGATACCAGGAACTTCGATGCCCGGAATGAAGGAATTTCGGTCTGATGATGTCCGTATTCGTTGTCCCATCCGAAATAATCACCCTCTGTTCCTTTGCCGAGCTGTACACTTCCGGCCGAAACAGAAAGCAGTACATTCTCCGGCGCTTCCCCCCATACTTCACAGTGGTGCCACAGATCCGTTTCACACACCATGTTAAGGGGAAGCTGACGGATCAGAACAGAAGAAGTCTCCAGGTGGATATTCTCGTGCTCGATCCCCATTAAGATCACCCACCAGGGCGAATCCTGTGTAATAGGAAGGGTCAGAGGAAGGGTCTCGATCAGTTCCGAGACCAGAACATAGACTTTGTTTCTATATGTCTGGGTATGTGCCAATGTCGGCCAGTCATAGTGTTGGCCATTGAGATCATCCCAGCTCATTTCATCTACACCTACCGCAAAAATAGATTCCAGTTCCGGGTCAATGCGTCTGTCAATGATCTTGGCAAGTTTGAGCTTATTGACAAAGAACGTAGCGGTATGTCCGTAATAAAAGATGATCGGATGGCGGAGAGAATCTGCCTTCATGAAGTAAGCCTCTTCTGCGGCCAATGTCTTGAACAAGGATTCGTAACGCTTGAAACAGCTTTGGAAATAGGTTTGTATCTCAGTGCGTTTCTGCCCGATGTCCTCTCCTGTGAGTGTCGGCATTTGAAGTATGGCTTCCATTCACATTCCAGGTCCGATGACTTAAAAGTCAGCTTTCTCTTTCGCACTCTCGATCATGGAAACGAAGATTGTATATAGATTGGCGATCACCGCACCAATGACCAGACCAACAGCGATCTTGTCGTTACCATAGAACTGCAGGGCAAAAAAGGCAGGTATCAGGTGAAGGTCCGCAACCAGCGATCCGGCAAGAAGCTCTGCTGAAAGAATATTTCGTACACCAATCTTCAAAATAGTCGAAACAATATTGACAGAACCGGCAATAAAAAGTGCTACAGTCGAATTTTCATACAAAAATGCTGCCGATGTCGTTAATGACATCAGCGTAAAAAATATATAAAATACCTTTCCCCATTGCATGACTTCTCCTTCTTATTTTATCTATGCCATTATAACACAGAATGGTTTTGCAGGGTGCTGTGTTCTCTCGGCACCCTATTCTTTAGACTATTTTACGGTACTGTCGGGAGACAGTACTCTACAACTGCCTGTATTAAAGATTTTTAAAGTGTTCCCTGTTCGTACATGGAGCGCATTTTCTCTTTCTCTTTTTCCCGCTTGATTTTTTCTGCCTCTTTCTCTCTGAAACCGGAAACATCAAAACCGAGCCACATCAAGATCGGAGAGGCCACAAAAATAGAAGAATAGGTACCTACGACAACACCGACCAGCAGCGTAAAGCTGAATCCTCTGATGATCTCTCCGCCAAAAAGGAAAAGAGTCAGAACCACAAAGAATGTGGTCAGTGACGTCAACGTTGTTCTTGAGAGGGTCTGTGTTACCGACTCATCAATAATCGAGGCCAGTTCAGGTTTTTTGATCGTTCTGATCCCTTCACGAATACGGTCAAATACAATAATCGTATCGTTCAGAGAATATCCCAAAATGGTCAGCAGCGCAGCAAGTGTATCGAGGTTGACTTCGATGCCGAAAAGCACTACCGCCCCCATAGCTATGGTCACATCATGGACCAGGGCCATAACAGAGGCTACGGCAAATCGCCATTCGAACCGGAAAGAAACATAAATCAGAATACCGAGTATCGCCAGGAACATGGACATCAACCCTTTTTCACGCAGTTCGGAGCCTACTTTGGCCCCGACCATGTCCACTCTTCGTATTTTAAAGTTTCCTGTCCCTTTTAAAAGCTGTGTCATTTTGTCACTGATATCTTCACCCAGTGCTTTTGAACTCATTTTCGTTCTGATAATCAGCTCATCGGGATTACCGAAATAGGTAACACTTGCACTTTCATAGTTTTTGTCTACACTGATCGCTTTCCGCACTTTCTCTATGGGTGCTTTGTTCTCATATTTGACCTGTACGAGCGTACCGCCGGCAAAATCGATCCCGTAGTTGAATCCTTTCGTAAAGATCAGTATAAGCGAGATCAGTACAACCGTCAGGGACAATGCTCCGAACCGTTTACTTTGGCTCATCAAAGGGATCGGTTTTTTCATTCTGAACAGTTCCATTATTTTACCCCCTCGTCAGTTGTAATTCCAAACCAGAAATTCAATCTTTTTTTATCCATTTTCGGCATAAGCCACTGGTAGAACCCGTGTGTACCGACAATAGCTGTCAGCATCGATGCCAAAATACCGATACTCATTGTCAAGGCAAATCCTTTAATGGCTCCGGTACCGTAAGCGTACAAGACAACCGCGGCGATCAGGGTCGTTACGTTGGCATCCAAAATAGCCGTAAAGGCATTGCTGTAACCGTCTTCCACTGCCTTGGGGATCGATTTCCCTTCATGCAGCAGTTCACGCATACGCTCATTGATGATGACGTTTGCATCCACGGCCATACCGACCGTCAGTACGATACCCGCCATCCCCGGCAGTGTCAATGTCGCTCCGAAAAGAGACATGATCGCCAGGATCAGGAAAAGGTTTCCGACCAATGCAACGTTTGCAATGACTCCGGCCATACGGTAGTAAATCATCATAAAGGCAATGACCAGAATGAAACCGAGTGCCAGTGCCATGGAACTGGCTCTGATACTGTCTGCACCGAGGCTCGGTCCTACAGAACGTTTTTCCATGACGTACACCGGTGCCAAAAGAGCCCCGGAACGCAATGCAATCGCAAGGTCATGTGCTTCATCGAGTTTAAA
Source organism: Sulfurovum sp. (assembly GCF_015493435.1). GTDB lineage: Bacteria > Campylobacterota > Campylobacteria > Campylobacterales > Sulfurovaceae > Sulfurovum. The sequence goes on along the minus strand of NZ_WGDD01000054.1, from coordinate 59,787 downwards.
GTTACCCGATATCTGAACATGTCCTCCGCCGATCCTTTCCCTGATGACCGGAGCCGAATACACTTTGTTATCCAGAACAACCGCCATACGTTTACCGACTGCTTTGGCTGTAAAGTCTCCAAATATTCTTGCACCTTGCCCGTTCAGGGTAAAGTTGATCACCGGCTGATTGGCTTTGTCAAAACCGACTTTGGCGTCGGTCAGCATAGAACCGTCCAGTACAGGGATCTGGCGAAGAAGATAACGCTGTTTTGGATGATAGACATCCGGCAGGATCACATCACCGTAACTTTTTGCTTCTGCCGTACTCATAGTGGAAACCCTTGCCGCTCTGCCTTCATCGACAGCCATCAGCTGCAAATGTGCGGCACGGGCGATAAGCTCACGGATACGTTGTTCATCGGCCTGGGTTTTGATGCCGGGAACCTCAACGAGTATCTTGTCTTCGCCCTGTTTGGCTACCGTAGGTTCAGCCAATCCGAATTCATTAAGTCTGTTTCGAATGGTATCGACTGCCTGTTTGATGGCATTCTGCTTGGTTCGCGCCATCTCTTTGGGTGTCATTTGAAGAGTGAATTTCAAACCGTTCTGTGTCAGAACAGTACCGGTAATCTCTTTTTTCAGAAGTGCTGTTGCTTTTGGTACATCATCCTGGTCAAGCAGTTCAAAGGTTACCTTGTCGCCATCTACAATACGAAGATCATCAAAAATAATATCATTATCGTCAAAAATATATTTTACCGTTCCGGCTATGGATTTGGTACGCGAAGCGATCGCCACATTACTTTTGATACCAAGCAGCATATGCAATCCACCCTGAAGGTCAAGCCCCAGCGTGATCTTTTTCCCACTTGTACTCTGCGTGAGCGAAGGGATGGAGAAAACAATACCGAAAATGAGTGCAAAGATAAAAAGTATCAGTCTGAAATTAAGCGTTTTCATTGCCTACTTCAACTTTCTTTGATACAAATGCCCTGTCAAGTTTTACAATAGTGTCATCATTTAATTTGATTTTGATAAAATCGTCTTCCGGTTTTACAATTGTGGCAATAATACCGCCATTTGTGACAATCCTGTCACCCTTTTGGAGGCTTGCAAGCATCTCTTTGTGCGTTTTAGCCTGCTTTTGCTGCGGTCGAATGATCAAAAAATAGAAAATGGCAAATAAGATGATAAGCGGTAGAAATGAACCTATCATGCTTCCTTGTTCTGCTCCCATAGGAATCCTTTTGAGTAAATTGAAAAATTTTCGTAGACATTTTAGCACCTTTGTACTAACAAGGGGCTTGATGACCGCTCTTTTGGGTTCTGCCTTTATTTACCTCGACCACTGGGGAATTTCCTTCCTCTGGCTTAACTCAATACTGGGTCTTGGCTGCCTTTACCTGCTCCTTCCGTCCGACAAAGCCGTCTGGGCCTCAGCAGGGTTTTTCACCGGTATTTTCTGGTTCTGGTGGATCGCTTTGAGCTTCAACCACTACCATATGCCCTGGGCCGTTCCGCTTGTTGTGATCGTTATGGGACTGCTGTATGCCATCCTTTTCTGGGCAATCGCTTTTCTGTCTGAGTACCTCTCCTGCCGGGTACAGTGCTTCACCCCGAAAAGCTCCGATGCTCTGTATGGCAGGTGCGAAGCATCCCCTCCTGCACTTTTTACTCTTTCCCTTAAAGCCCTCGGCCTTTGGGGGCTGAGCTATATCCACCCTTTCGGATTCGACTGGTTCAAACCCGAGCTGATCTTTGTCGAAAGCTGTTTCGGTATCGAAAAATGGCAGTTTGCAATCATCCTTGCCGGTATTGTCCTGACGCTGTGGAAAAAACAGTATGCCTATCTGCTTATACTGCTTTTCGCCTGGCAGCCTTTATCCACGGCAAAGACGACACTTCCGAAAGATATTGATATTGTCACCACACATACCACTGTCGAGAACAAATGGAACAAAACCCTGCAACCTGAACAGTTCAGCATGCTTTTTGCGGCCATAGACAAAGCGATCGATGAGAACAAAAGCCTGGTGATCCTTCCCGAGTCTGTTTTTCCCCTTTTCCTAAACCGCTCTGCTTCACTGATGGATGCACTCAGAAAAAAAGCGGAACATATTTCTATTGTCACCGGTGGACTCTACTGGGACGGAAAAACACCGAGAAATTCAACCTATATCTTTACACACAACACCATACAGATCGCCAACAAGGTGCTGCTTGTCCCTTTCGGAGAAAGCAATCCTCTTCCGGATTTTCTCAGTGACTGGGTCAACAAGGTCTTTTACGACGGTGCAGTTGATTACAAAGCTGACAACCATGTCACCGACTATAAGATAGACGGAAACACTTATCGCAATGCCATCTGTTTTGAGGCAACCTCCGAAAAACTTTACAAAGGCAGACCAAAAAAAATGATCGTACTGAGCAATAACGGCTGGTTCACTCCCTCCATAGAACCGACATTACAGAAACTGCTGCTACAGTACTACAGCAGAAAATACGGCACGACCATTTATCATGCTGTCAATATGAGCTCCTCATGTATCATCAGGAACGGCCAGGCACAAAAATTATAAACCATTCTTTCTTTTGTGTTATAATAATAACAATTGAAAAGGAATCGTTGGCAATGGTAAGACATATTACTTTATATCATCTTCTTGTCACCGGATTAATGGTGCTGTCTGTTTCCCCCGTGATTTTATCGGCTGCAGATACAGATGATTATGTCATAAAGATCAAAACAGACAATACCGGTGCCTCCTCCGATACACAGTTCACCGTTCCTGTGGTACGTACCAGCGGTGCAGGATATAACGTGGACTGCAACAATGACGGCATAGACGAAGCAACAGGTATTACAGGAAACAACAGTTATACCTGCAATTATCCGGCCGCCGGTACATACACCATCCGTGTCAAGGACAATAACGGCAACAAAAAAGGTTTCAAACGCATACGTTTCTATGTCAATGCTAGCACACAGACAGATGTTTTAAAGCTCTTAAGCATAGAACAATGGGGAACTGCGATCTGGAGCAGTATGGTTCAAGCCTACCGGGGGGCAGACAACCTTGCTGTCAATGCTACTGACATTCCTGACCTTTCCAAAGTCAGCAGTCTTCGGCAAATGTTTCAGGACTGTACCCAGGTTAACCCCGATGTGTCAAACTGGGACATTTCCCATATTACCAATCTCTCTTCCATGTTCCAGGGATGTACAGATGCGGCACCGGATGTAAGTACCTGGAATGTTTCGCAAGTCACCAACATGACTGCAGTATTTCGTGCAACAGGACAGGCAGATCCCGATGTCAGCAACTGGGATACTTCAAAGGTTACCAATATGAGTCATATGTTTCAAGCGGCTTCTTCCGCAAACCCGGATGTCAGTCATTGGGACACATCCAGCGTCACTAAAATGAATCATATGTTCTACGGTGCCGGCATTGCAAATCCTGATGTCAGTCACTGGAATGTCTCGCAGGTCACTACCTTCTATGCTATGTTCCGCAATGCTATACAGGCGAACCCGGATGTCAGCAACTGGAATACTTCCTCCGCAACAACATTCAACCGGATGTTTTCAGGTGCAGCCATAGCCGACCCGGATGTTAGCAACTGGAATACCGCTAGTGTCACTAACATGGCATACATGTTCAATCATGCTTCTACCGCAAACCCAGATATATCCCGATGGGATACCTCCAGCGTCACAACCATCAACAATATGTTCTTTGAAGCAAGTGCTTTCAACCGCTCTTTGGGACCATGGGATATCAGCAACCTTACCAGTGCGAAAAACCTCTTTAGAAATACCGGTCTCACTGTAGCAAACTATGACGACCTCCTGATCAGCTGGAGTCAAAAAAGCATACAAAACAACGTTACCCTCTCATCAGATGCCCAGTATTGCCAAGGTGACAATGCAAGAACATCCCTGATTGACAATAACGGATGGACCATTAAAGACGGCGGTGCAAACTGTGTTCCCTGTGCCGACATGACACTGGCATTGACCGCATACAACTGGAGAACCGTCAGTTTCCCCTGCGATACAGGCAGTAACGATATAGAAGCGCTTCTGGGTACGTCACTTGGTACTTACGGTGACAGTGCCGACTGGGTTATGTATGAACAGGTCGATACAACAGGAAGCAATAGCCACGATATGCGTTTGATGGAAAGCGGTGATACCGTCAGTCCCGGCAAAGGATACTGGATCATCACCGCCCTGGATAAAACCATGTCCATAGATACAAGTTTAAGCGGATTGGCATTTACAACAGATGAAGATGATGCTGCCTACGGAGTAGACGGCTCAACCCGCTCCCCTCTTTTCAGCAGGGTCAAACGTATCAACTTGCCTGCAAGCAGTGATACACATCAGCAAAACTACCTCATCGGCAATGCATTTCCACTTAAAATATCGATCAGCAACCTTTTCTTCAGCCATCATACAAATTCCAGCGGTACCTATAATGAATGGGCCGACAGTTCCAATGATTCCTACCGCGATGCAACACTCTATATCCACAACAGCAGCGGAACAACATCAACGGGATATGAAGCACGTACGGCGGGAACACCCGGTTTTTCCCATGAAATACAACCAATGGAAAGTGTTTTCCTTAAACTCAAAAAAAACAGCGATACATTAAATAACTATTTGCTCCTGCCAAACCAAAAATGAAAAAGAAAAATTTTTATACTCTTCCCATCAAAGGCTATCAATATATTTCCAAAATGCTGCCGGCGAACTGCCGGTACTATCCTACCTGTTCCGAATATGCCAAATGGCAGTTCGAATTCAATGCCCCGCATAAGGCACTGGCGGCAAGCACCCTTCGTATTTTGCGCTGTAACCAGCTTTTTGCCGGCGGCATAGACTACCCAGTAGTCATCTTTGCACCCCCCAAACAGAGCACTTTACGCAAACTTAATGCAATATGTGGCAAAATGAAGATTATTTACTGGTTCGTACCCAAAGATACGGAACGGTCCCACTATTATGTTATAAAGGATTTTGATGCCATCAACCATAGTAACACTTGATGCTCCCCTCGATATGCACCTGCACCTGAGAGATGAAGTAATGCTCCGGAACATTGCCAAGGCAAGTGCTGCCACATTCAGCGGTGCACTCATTATGCCCAACCTTGTTCCTCCTGTCAGCAGCAAAGAAGCACTTCTTGCCTATAAAAAGCGTATCACTGAAGCCATCGGAGAAGAGCACTTCACTCCCTACATGACCCTCTTTTTCAAATCGGAATATGACCGGGCTTTCCTTGAATCAGTCAGGGAAGAACTCACAGCTATCAAACTTTATCCCGCCGGGATCACTACCAATTCCCAGGGAGGTGTCAGCGGATTTGATATCGAAGCACTGCGCCCTTCACTTGAAGCAATGAGCGACTTGGAGATTCCTCTGTGCATCCACGGGGAAACCAATGGATTCGTCATGGACAGAGAAGCTGAATTTGTTTCTATTTATGAAAAACTGGCATCTGCATTTCCCAAACTCAAGATCATTATGGAGCACATTACCACCAAAGAGAGTGTTGCAGCACTGGACAGATTTGAAAATCTTCATGCAACGATCACCGTACATCATCTGCTGATCACTCTTGATGATGTGGCAGGCGGTATGCTTCAGCCTCATCTTTTTTGCAAACCTATTGCCAAACGTCCCCAAGACAGGGAAGCCTTACTTAAAGTTGCATTGGAAGCACACCCGAAAGTTATGTTCGGTTCAGACTCTGCCCCGCACCCCAGACATGCCAAAGAGACATGCGGATGCGCTGCCGGTGTCTTTACCGCCCCCATCGCGCTGCAATTGCTCACAGAGCTTTTTGACACACATCGGTCATTGGAGCATATTCAGGCATTTATTTCGGGGAATGCCCAGAAGATCTATGGCATAGCACCGCTTTCCAAAAAAGTGATACTGGAGAAAGAACCTTTCCGTGTGCCGGCTGAATATAACGGTGTCGTACCTATGTATGCCTCGGAAGAGATCGCCTACAGCATTAAAGGAGTCAGACATGGATAGTCGCTTTCAAAACTTTGAAACCGGACACGAAGCTTTCAGGAAAATCGCTTTTAACAAAAATAAAGAGCGTTTCAGAAAACTGGTGGAGGAAGGCCAGCAGCCCAAAGCACTTTTTATCGGCTGCAGTGATTCAAGGGTCATGCCTGCCATGATCACGAATTCCAAACCCGGAGATCTCTTCATTGTCAGAAATATAGGCAACTTTGTTGCACCGTTCAATCCCGATGCGGATTTTCATGCTACCGCTTCTGCCATAGAGTATGCTGTCAGCATTCTTGAGGTTTCCGACATTATTGTCTGTGGACACTCCCACTGCGGTGCCATTGCCGCACTCTACAAAGAAATTGAACCGACCCAGGAAAACATACATACCATCAAATGGCTTGAACTCGGGCAGGAAGCAAAGAAAGTGGCGCTTCTTGCACATAGAGAAAGTACAACAGAAGTCCTGCACTGCTATACGGAACAAATGTCCGTCATCTACCAGTTGGACAACCTGCTGACCTATCCGGCTGTAAGAAAACGTGTTGAGGACGGTACACTCTTCCTTCACGGCTGGCACTACAACCTTGAGGACGGCACCATAGAATCGTATGATGATGAAAACTTTGAATTTAAACCATTAAGCCAAAAGTAATAATATAGTATCATTTTGCATAATACTGTTCGGGTTCTGCCCGATATACCTATGAGGAGTACCAATGATCGCCAACAGCATCGAAGATCTTATCGGCAATACCCCGCTTGTAAAGATCAATTCCCTTTCCAGAGAAACAGGGGCTACCATTCTGGGGAAATGTGAATTCATGAATCCTACCTCTTCGGTCAAAGACAGGATCGCATTCAATATGATCAATGAAGCAATGAAACACGGCCACATTACGCAGAAGAGTACTATTATTGAACCTACAAGCGGCAATACCGGCATCGGTTTGGCTGCGATATGTGCAGCCAGAGGCTTGAAACTGATCCTGACGATGCCTGACTCCATGAGTATCGAACGGCGCAAACTTCTTGCCTATCTTGGTGCGGAACTGGTGCTGACACCTGCTGCAAACGGTATGAACGGTGCCATTGAGAAAGCCGATGCCCTCGCAAAGGAGATTGACAATGCAATTGTTCTGCAACAGTTCAACAATACGGACAATCCGGATATTCACCGCAAAACCACTGCCCCGGAAATTCTGAGAGATACAGGCGGAAAAGTTGACATTTTTGTAGCAGCGGTAGGAACCGGAGGCACACTTACAGGAACCTCCGAAGTACTCAAAGCGGAAATCCCCTCACTGCAAGCCATTGCGGTCGAACCGGAAAACTCCGCAGTACTTTCAGGCAGGGCAGCAGGTGCCCACAAGATACAGGGTATCGGAGCAGGCTTCGTACCCGGCATTCTCAACACAGAAATTTACAATGAAGTCATTACCGTCAGCAATGAGGACGCCTTCAACATGGCACAAAAAATAGCAAAAGAAGAAGGGCTGCTTATCGGTATTTCTTCTGGAGCCAACCTTTATGCCGCCTCTCTTGCAGCGTCTCGTCCTCAAAACAAAGGCAAAGTGATCGTTACTGTTCTGTGTGATACCGCAGAACGTTATCTCTCTACCGAACTCTTTGACATTTAAATGCATTCCTCTCTTCTGCTTGAAACCATAAAAGCCGAAGACGGGGAAATACTGAATCTCCCCTATCACCAGAAACGATGTAACCAGAGCAGAAGCTCCCTCTTGGGGACACAGGACACACTTGATCTTTCCCTGCTTATAAAGCCCCCCAGAAAAGGACTTTACCGCTGCCGTGTCATCTATGATACACATATACGTCATATCGAGTATCTTCCTTATATTCCAAAAGCAATACACTCACTGAGGGTTGTTTCCTCTGCATTGGACTACAGCTACAAATATGCAGACAGAACAGGTTTTACTATGCTTTTGGAAGAGAACAGGGATGTAGATGAGATCATCATTGAAAAAGAGGGACTGCTGACCGATACCACTATCTCCAACATTGCTTTTTATGACGGAAAAATATGGGTGACCCCCCAAACACCCCTTCTGCACGGAACGATGCGAGCGAAACTCCTTGATGAAGGATTCCTTACGGCAAAAGACATTACAAAAGAAGCATTGCCCGGCTATACACAAGTAGCTTTAATGAATGCTATGATAGGATTTAAGATCCTAAACCACTTCAACATTCAAACCTAAACGTATCCAAAAGGAATATGATGACAATGAACCTTTTTCAGACTTCGCAGTACAGGGCATTGATGGAAGACCATATTACAAAAACGATCTCCTATCTTTTTGAGCAAAACCAGGAATTTGCCATTGCCTGTGAAACACAATATATTACATTCGATCCCGAGCTGCCTTCTGCCATTGCCGAGAGTTTTAATGAAACCGTACTTTTTGTTCTAAGCGGATATACTTATGAAAGTGCCAAGATCGAAGGAAGCGACTTTGTTTTTGAGGCAGGGTTCGGAAGTGAAAATTTCGGTGCGATTGTGCGGGTTCCGCTGCTTGCGATCAAACAGCTTTTTGTAGAAGACCATCCCATGGTTATCAACCTTGCCGAACCGATACGCCTGCAAAAGAAGGAGGACAAAGCAAAAAGCTCCATGGAAGCCCTGCTGAATAACCCTGAAAACAAAAAACTCCTCAAAAAGAAGCACTAAAGGCTTCTTTTGATGCTTTAACAACGGCCTGCCAAAATATAATCCACCACATTGTCAACATAGGCATTGTGTTTATTCTCTTTGGAATACACAATGTAGAATTTACGCATCATCGTATATCCTCTCAGTCTTGCCTCAAAAAGATCTCCGCTGGCTACCTCATCGGCAATCGCATGTCTCGAAATAATGGAAACAACCGGTTTCTCAGTATTTTTTTTACTCTTCTTGATCGTTTGAAGCACTGCCGTTGTATTGCTCACTTCGGAGACCACTTCAAAACTCTTGCATGAAACACCAAGATCTTCAAACACTTCAGAAACCACTTTTCTGGTATGAGAAGCCTCTTCTCGGCATACCCATCGGTAATTATACAGTTCTTCTGTTTTAAGTATTTTGGGTATCTGCACATTACTGACAACAACAAGTTCATCTTCAATCCACTCTCTGTAGATCATGTCATTATCGATAACAGGCGACTCGATCAGTCCGACATCGAGCTTTCTCTCTTTAAGCTTTTCAATAATATTGACACTGACATCGATACTGAGGTTTACATCATTGTGAATCGTTTTGCTCATAGCGTTGAGGCACTCACCAGGAATGACATACGTTCCAATAGTATAAGAAGCTCCCAGTCTGAAAGTCATCTCTTTATTGATGATCTTCAAAATATCTTTTTCTGCCGAATGGATTTCTTTTTCCAGTCTTGTAGCAATTTTATAGAGTTCTTCGCCTTCCGGTGTCAGTTTGATACCGTTCTTTTTTCTTTCAATGATTTTTACAGCCAAATATTTTTCAATAAATTTAATTTGCTGTGTGACAGCAGGCTGAGAAATTCCCAGTTTTGCCGATGCTTTTGAAAAGCTTCTCTCACGGGCAACCGTAAGAAATGTTTCCAGTTTTACAAAATCTTTTAGCATTATGTTTCCTTATTGTATTAATTTACACAATTAATTATTACAGCAAATTATAACAAAGTTTTCTTAAGTAAACATAAGCTGATCTTATTAATATTATATTAACTTTTTTTCACATATCCCCTTCATCTGACAAGAAGTATTTACCCTGTTTTACTCAGATATTTTGGGTTAAAGATAAAACGCTATAATAGAAACTATATATACAGGAGAGTAACCAGCCCCCATGGAACAGATACTGAATGAACTGAATCCCTCACAGCGCAGCGCAGTAGAGCACATTGACGGTGCCCTTCTGATATTGGCAGGTGCGGGAAGCGGAAAAACAAAGACGCTGACAACCAGACTTGCCTACCTGGTAGGTGAAGTCGGTATCGACCCGGCAAACACTCTGACGCTCACCTTCACCAACAAGGCTGCAGCAGAGATGCGGGAGCGGGCATTGAAACTGATGCCAAATACCGTTTCCTATCCTCCGCTTTTATGTACTTTTCATAAGTTTGGCCTGCTTTTTCTAAAATTTCATATTGAAAAACTCGGACGGAATAACAATTTTGTGATTATCGACAGTGATGACAAAAAAAGACTGTTACGCTCCATTGCCAAAGAACTCAAGATCGACCTGAATCTCTCTTTTATCACTTCAGAGATATCCAAATACAAAAATTCTCTGCTCACCCCTGAAGTAGCCATTCAGAAAGCCGAGCTGCCCGACTACAAAAAGGTCGCAAATATCTATGCGCAGTATCAGGCCAATATCGAAGAAAACAATCTTGTCGATTTTGACGACCTTTTGATGCTGACATATAAGATACTCGATGAAAATGAAACACTGAGAAAAGAAACCAGCAACCGCTACAAATATATCATGGTCGATGAATATCAGGATACAAACGAACTGCAGTTCCGTCTGCTTGAACATCTCTGCTGCGAACATGACAACCTTTGTGTTGTGGGTGATGATGACCAGAGTATCTACGGCTGGAGAGGTGCGAATATCAGAAATATCCTCGAATTTGCCGACCGTTTCGCGCATACAAAAACCGTTAAGCTCGAAACGAACTACCGTTCTACAGAACCCATTCTCAAAGCAGCCAATACACTCATTGAACACAATTCCAAAAGACTGGGCAAGAAACTGGTTTCACACAAAGGCAAAGGCAAAGAAGTCAAACTGCTGCACTCTCTCGATGAATCCATGGAAGCCAAGGCGATCGCCCATCAGATACACGACCTCATCGACAGCGGTGCCGATCCGGATGAGATTGCCGTGCTGTACCGTATCAATGCACTTTCCCGCTCCCTTGAAGAAGGCTTCAGTAAAGAAGGGCTTGCCTTCAAACTCATCGGCGGCATGCGTTTCTATGAACGTGCCGAGATCAAAGATATCATTTCATACTTCAGGGTATTGGCAAATCCGCATGACGACTTTTCACTCATGCGTATTATCAACAAACCCAGACGGGGCATAGGCAAAGCTTCTATCGAAAAACTGCAGAAAGCTGCTTTTGATGCCCATCTTTCACTCTATGAATACATCGAGCAGAGTCTCAGCGGCAAACTGCCTAATGTCGTCAGCAAAAAAGTTTCAACCGCACTGGAAAAGCTGCTTGAAGATATCTGTGTACTGAGAGAAGAAACCCAAAATGCTTTGGGCAACTTCATTACCCTGTTCGAAGAACGCATCAAACTGAAAGATCATTATGCAGCGATGGTGGACGGTTTCGACAGGCTCCTGAACATTGACGAATTTTACGGCTATTTCAGGGATGCCGTTATCAAAAACCCCGATCTTACCCTTGATGAATTTCTCAATGACATTTCCCTGCAGAGTGATCAGGACCAGATAGAAGAAAATGCTATTACCATTATGAGTATCCATGCCGCCAAAGGACTGGAGTTCGAACATCTCTTTGTCATCGGACTTGAAGAAGAATTCTTCCCTCTGCTGGGAGAAGGCAGCAATATGGAAGAAGAACGGCGTCTGGGCTATGTTGCCATCACCAGAGCCAAATCCGACCTGACCCTCTGTTATGTTGACAGCCGTTTCTACAAGGGCCGCCGCAAGATGATAGACAAAAGCCGTTTCCTCGGAGAAGCCGGCCTTATCCAGGATGCATCGCTCAAAATCACCAAACAGGCTGCATACAAAAAAGGAGACCTTGTCAAACACAAGATCTTCGGTATCGGGCGTGTACAGGCCGCTAACAAATCAGGCAGGGAATATAAACTCCTTATCAATTTTGGCGGAAACAAGAAAGAAATATTGAGTTCTTTCGTTCAATCGATTTAACCGTAAGGTGCGGGAGAAAAATGAACCGTCTTTTCGTCGTCAACAAACCCATCTTTCGTACTTCTAACGGCTACATGGGTTATGTCAAAAGAAAATACCATACAAAAAAGGTAGGTTTTTCCGGTACATTGGACCCTTTTGCCACTGGCTGCCTCATCGTTGCGACCGGGCAGTACACCAAACTTTTCCAGTACCTTGACAAAACACCCAAAAGCTACAAAGCCACACTCTGGCTCGGTGCGAACTCTCCGAGTCTGGACATAGAAAAAGTAGATTCCATCCGGGATGTGACCCCTCTTCCCCGGGAACACATAGAAGAGGTACTGCACACCCTCAAAGGTGAACTGACCTACTATCCCCCGAAATTCTCTGCCAAGAAGGTCAACGGGAAGCGGGCATACGAACTGGCACGCAAGGGCAGGGAGATCGATCTCAAGCAGATCACTTCGACCATTGATGACATTAAACTGATCAACTACAACCATCCTTTCATCCATTTCGAAGCCACCGTCAGCGAGGGCACCTACATCCGAAGTCTCGGAGCTCTCATCGCCGACCAACTCGGAGTCGATGCGACACTCTCATCCCTGCATCGTATTCATGAGGGAAAATTCCGTTATGACAATGAAAAAGCCCTTGACCCGTTTATCCACCTTGCCATTCCTTCCAATGTCTATACGGGTGATGAAGACTATTTGGAGTTGGGCAAAAAACTTTCAGTGGACTATTTCGAACAGAAAGAGAACGGCGTGTATCTCATCAAGACAGCTCACTTTTTTTCGATCATCGAAATTGCAGAAGGCAAGGTCAAATACCGCTTCAACCGCATACCAAAATTCGAGGAGGATACATGTACCGTATAGACGCGCATGCCAAAGTGAACATTTTTTTGAAGATCACCGGATATGAAGACGGCTACCACACCCTGGTCTCACGATTTATGAGAGTAGATGATCTTTACGATACCATCGAATTCATCCCCTGCGAATGTGACAGTTTCACTCTGGAGGGATGCGAAGGTATACCGCTTGAATTCAACACCATTTACAGGGCTTACAAAGCACTGCATGAAACTACTGGGAATGATGCAGTCATCAATTTTTTCAGGAAGCACAAGGTGGCCGTCACCAAACGCATACCGAGCCAGGCAGGCCTTGGAGGCGGGAGCTCAGATGCCGCTGCATTCATGCGCCTGGCCAATGAAGTATGTTCTCTCTCGATTCCGACGGATGCACTGGCGGAAACAGGAAGCAGGATCGGTGCGGATATACCCTTCTTTGTCTACAATTATCCTTCCGCCAACGTCAAAGGTTTCGGAGAGATCGTACAGCCTTTTGAAGAACCGACCCTGCCGCTGGAACTCTTTACGCCTAATATCAGATGCAATACCGCTGAAGTCTACAAAACCTATCACAAATATCTTTTGAGGACTATAAACCTGACATCATTCTTCGGATGGGAAAACATGGATTCAAGAACACTTCTCAAGCTCATTGCAAATCCCCTCGCCCTCAATGACCTTTATCCCGCTGCACTTGCTGCCTATCCGGAGCTTGAGACTTTGGATACCAAAGGCTGGTTTTTCAGCGGGAGCGGAAGTACTTTTTTCAGGCCCAAAGATTAAGTTGCATTCGTAATGATCTGATCCCTGATCTCTTTGGCCGTATGGCCGCTCTCTTCATCCAACTCGCCGACAAGATCGGCACGGATATAGACCGTCAGCTTCGCCAGTGCCTCTGAGAGAATATCTTCATCTTCCATACTGACATGCCTGTCCTCCGCGATCATTTTGTCGAAAATATCCAGAAAATGTTCATACTCTTCCAACACTGCCGGCGAAGCAAATATGGCCAGACGGTGTGTATGGAATTTCAGCTTTGTCAGATCGTCTGAGGTAATATTTTTATGAAGTACCATCTCTTCGATGGTATCGATGAGCTTCTGGTAAGTTTCCGTTTTCAATTCGATAAACTTGATACTCTGCTCTTTCCCCAGCTCGACAGAAGTTTGTTTATTCAGGAGCAGTGCCGTGATCAGAATGGTTGCAAGCGTTCCAAGGATGATCAGTATGATCTCCTGGGTAAACGGCATTTTGTCACTCATATGGTAAGCAAGGCGGAGAAAGAAATACCCTCCTATAAACACAAACGCACTCATCAGCATCATTACTTTATTGTCTTCAAACCATTTTTGCATGCGTCGTTGTCCTTAGGGGGAGAGTATTGAAGGTAGTATAGTATTTTGTCACTTAAACTGTTTCTTGCCTTCACGGCTTCGCTTACGCTACGACCGTTCCGGTTTCGACACTCTTGTGCTGGCCTTCACGGCTTCGCTTACGCTACGACCGTTCCGGTTTCGACACTAAAAACGTGAAGCAGTTCACGTTTTCTTTACGTGTCTCACTTGACAGAAATGCTTTTTGCTTTTCTGGATTCCTCTTTCTCGAGGGTAATATAGAGTCGTCCATCTTCATATTTTGCATCCACCTTGTCTTTGTCGATACCTTCGGGAAGGACGAATGAACGCGAGATCAGACCGAAGTTGCTCTCGCAGAGATAATAATCCTCTTTCTTCACCTCATTCTTCATTTTACGCGTCGCTTTGACCGTCAGGATATTGTCTTCCACCTGCAGTTCTATGTCATTCTTGTCCACACCCGGAAGATCAATCTCTATGCGGAAAGCGTCATTCCCTTTTTTGGCAAGGTTGGCAAAAGGAAGATGGCTGGCCACATTGGCAAAACTCTCTTTTGCGACTTCAAGTCCGTGTTCTACTTTTTCTTCTACTGTATTCGCTACTTCTTTAGCTTTGTTTACTACATCCATTGTTGACTCCTTTCATATTTTATATTTGTTTCATTCTTTTTTTATTTGATCTCTATCTTTTTTGGTTTTTTCTCTTCTTCTTTGAGTTTCGGGATCACCACTTCAAGCACCCCATCCTTTGATTCGGCATGAATGTTCTCTACGTCCACTTTTTCGGGGAGAGTGAAACTTCTTGAGAATTTTCCATAGGCACTCTCTACTTTGTAGTAGTCTTCTTCTTTGACCTCGTCCTTCATCTTTCTCTCACCGGAGATGGTCAGAACATTGTCTTCCGTGGTAATCTCGATATCTTCTTTCTTGATACCGGGAAGGTCGATCTCCACATAGTAGGCATCCTCCCCCTCTCTCGTATTCACTCTCGGCACAAAAGAGGCAATGGCACCCTCTTCTCTTGCCACATCAAAATTCTGCATCAATGAATTGAACAGATCAAAACTTTTTTTTGCTTCGTTATATGGATTGTATCTTGTAATTAACATTTTTGACTCCTTACTATTTTAAACTCTTAGTCTTATTGACTAAATCTAAAAGAATTATAAAAGAGATTGGGGGAATCTGAATGCAACTTTAGTTGCATTTTTACAAAATTCGGGACAGAAATACTAAAAAAGGTTGATTTTGTCAAGAAGCTTTCTGGCATCAAGAATTTGGAGTTTTTTGTTCTTCACCTCAATGACACCATCTTCTTTAAGCGCTTTGAGATGCCGTTCGACCACATGACGTACCGTGCCTATAAGCTTGGCAATCTCGGTATGGGAAAGTCCCTGAATAAGATTGTATTTCATGATATTATTGGGGTCAAGGTTCTGCAAAAGGAGCTTGATGAGACGTTCTGAAGTACTGTAGAGAGAAAGGTCCGTTGCCAACTCTTCCATCTGGCGCATCTGCTGGGCCAGATAGGGGAAGAATTTGCTATTGAACTCCTTATTGGTGCTGATGAGCTCTCTGACGAATTCTATAGGCATCTGAAGCACTTCGCTCTCTTCCAGTGCTTCATACATAATATCATGTTCCTTACCGTCAAGCAATACGATAGTATCGAACATATCACCTTCACGAAAAATGAAGATCGTCTGCTCTTTGGCATTCTTCAGGTTCAGCTGGTAACTCTTGATCTTCCCTCTGAGCACAATGTAAAAGTAGTGCATCAGTTCACCCTGCGTGAAAAGCGTTTCGCCTTTCTTGAACAGGATACGTTTGGTATGGCGGCTGATCTCGCCGACGGTCATCTCATCCAAACCGGAGAAGGGAAGCAACTCGTATTTTGACATCTCTTCTCCTATTTCACGATTGCATTAACATAAAGATTTTCCACTTTCGTACGCGCCCAGGGTGTTCTGCGAAGGAACTTCAGACAGGAGTTGATTGAAGGGTCATGTTTGAAACAGCGGATATTAATACGCTCCCCCAGTTCATCCCAGCCGAATTTATCTACCAGTTCATTGAGTATCTGCTTGAGCTTGATGCCGTGCAGCGGGTTGTTCCTGTGTTCATTCTTTTCCATGTGACATCATAACATGATTACATTCAAAGTGTTTGAATATTGTATGCTATAATTCGGGAAAAATAGCACAAAGGCAGACATTGGCCATCAATATCGTAGCACAGAATAAAAAAGCCAAACATGATTACGAGATACTCGAAAAATTTGAAGCAGGTATTGTACTGCAGGGAAGCGAGGTTAAAGCACTGAGGGCCAGACGTGCCAATCTTGCCGATGCCTTCTGCCGCTTTATCAAAGGTGAACTTTACCTCATGAATGCCCATATTGCCCATCTTGAAACAGCCAACAAATACTTTACTCCGGATACCCGTACCCCCAGAAAACTGCTGTTGCACAAGAAACAGCTTGAAAAGCTCTATGTGAAAGTGCATAAAGACGGCCTGACCATCGTACCTCTGATGATCTATTTCAATGAGCGAAACTACGCCAAAGTGAGCATTGCCATTGCCAAAGGAAAAAAACTGCATGACAAGCGGGCTGATCTCAAAGCCAAAACACTCGACCGGGAAGCCAAGTCGGCGATGAAGAACCGCTCGTATTAGAGTGATCTTGCCTGGTGCTGTGCGGGCACAGCCCCTTGCGATCTCTTCTCTTTAAACTTTCGATACCTCGAAATCCGTTCTCCCTTTTTCTTTTTCCGATCTGCTCTTTTTTGTTTCAACTGCTGCTGTCTGTTCGGTTCAAAGGCACGAAGCTCTCTCAACTGTTGATAGGCAGGCACTCTTTTGTACCCGATAAATTTATAGATCAGCAGGCGTGTCTGCTTGAGAAGCCACTGCAGACTGCGCTGTACAGGGTAATGAAAAAGTTTTCCAATCGTTTCTTCGAACCAGGTAAAAAGAAACCGTATTTTTTGATACATCCAACGGATACTGCCCGTAAGAAAAGGTACTTTCTCCAGCAAAGCCAAAAGCCATGAAAAGATCACAACTTCAATGACGGGCGCAAGCCAGCTTCCCCAGATATAATCAGTGAAAAAATAGAGGATAGAAGTACCCGCTTTCAACGCCACGGCCAGCAGGAAACTCCATATTTTTGCTACAAAAACTTTGAATGCCAACATCGTACCCATGAATTTTCCCACATAACCCAGCGAACCCAGAAAGGCGAACCCTGCCATAATTTTTTTGCTAAGGGAAAAGGACATAAAATTCTTTTTGATATGACTTGAAAGGCGTTTCAGGTCCAGAGCGATATGGTTTAGAAAGTGTATCTTGAAATGATAGGTAAATACACGTTCAATCAGGTAGCGTTTTCCCAATCCTGTTGCAGAAAGGAAGAGGATTTTTTTGAGAAAGATCTTAAGAATGAACTTGCCCTTGACAAGAAAAAATGCAGTCAATATGGCGACGAGGTTCTCTTTGGAAAAGGCATAAAAATCCAAGATCCACTGCCTGAGTATCTCACGAACCGGGTTGATTTCAACCATAAGCCCTGTAACAATGACCAGTGCTGTAAAAAGCCAGAACCAGACCGGACGTTTTCCCATCGTTACTGCTTCAATAGCTGTTTCATGCTGCGGTAAAGTTTTTTCATGTGCACAACAAAAGGGGATTCCCGGGAAAAATATTGTATTTTAACTGCCCTGATCCAAACTTTGATGCGCTCTTTCATCCCCCTGATCTTTGTCATCGTATCACGATAGATATCCAGGGTCTTGATCCAGTCTATGAAAGCCATGATCTTCCCGTAAATCCACTTGAACCAGCCAAAGCGCATCAGTTTGTCTTCGGTCACACGGAACATCCAGAAGGTGAAGGCGGCAATAGGAATCTTGAAAAGGTAAAGTACAAGCCCTGTAAGCACATGCCCGCTGACGAACATATACCCCGCATACACTCCAAAAGCCTCCACAAAGGCCAGCATCACCACGAAAATGACCAGAATGACATAGCGGTTAACCGCATGCAGCTTCGCTTCCACTTTCTGCAGAATCTTCAGCGAATGTACATACTTGTAGACAGGATAGGCGACCCCCTCCCATATGATCTCTTCAAAGAGTATAAAGATGATGACCAGCAGCAGTTGCAGCAGTGTTATGATTTTCTGTTTCATAGTTGATAACATGCCAATAAGATCCTCAGTATATGTTTGGAAAAAATATTATAGCTGATTCTGATAAGTTTGGATATTTATCAAATTGAAGAAAGTTGTTAGAATGTAATAGAAAATAGATGATTTTGTTCGAATTGTATGCAGGTTTGTGGGTTTGGGTAAGGGAGTTTACGTAAGTAAATGACCGCACCCATCCCACAAAGATGCGTGCAAGTCGGGCAAAAGGACTATTTTCTACGCAGTTCTTTGATTCTTGCGGCTTTACCTTTGAGCTCTCTAAGATAGAACAGCTTCGCTCTTCTTACTCTACCTTTTCTAAGTACTTCAATGCTTTCAATGGAATCTGAGTAAAGCGGGAAGATTCTCTCTACGCCTACGGAGTTCGCTCCCATTTTTCTTACCATGAAAGTTCTGCCTGTACCCTGACCTCTGATCGCGATACAAAGACCTTCATAATTCTGAACTCTTTCTTTACTGCCTTCTTTAATTCTTACGGCTACTCTTACAGTGTCACCCGCTCTGAATTCGGGAATATTTCTGTTTTCCAACTGTGCTTTTTCAAAGCTTTCAATGTATTTATTTCTCATTGGTTATACCTTTTTTGTATAAGTCTGGTCTAAAAAACTTTGTTTTGCACAAAGCCAACCCTCTTTTTAAGTCCGTGATTTTACTATGATTACCCTTTAAGAACTCTGAAACAACTTCATTATTTTCATAATTCAGCGGTTTCGTGAATGAGGGGGCTTCCAGCAGTGAGGACTCAAAGCTTTCTACTTCAAGGGAGACACTGTTTCCCAGCACCCCTTTCACGTTTCTTGCAATAGCGTCACAAACCACCATACTTGCCAGCTCTCCGCCAGTCAAAATGAAGTCACCGATGGAAAAAAGCTCATCGGCATATGCTTCTATCACACGTTCGTCGATTCCCTCGTAACGCCCGCTGACAAAAACGATATGTTTCTTTTTCGCCAAACGTTTTGCATCATTCTGCTGAAAAGGTTTTGCTACCGGAGAAAGGAAAACAATATGCGCTTCGGGAGAGTCACTCTTTATCTTTGAAAGCGTGTCCATCAACGGCTGCGGTGTCATGAGCATTCCCGCCCCGCCACCGATCATCGGTGCATCCACACGCCTGTGTTTGTCTGTAGTAAAATCACGGGGATTGTAAAAGTCAATGGAAATCTTCCCGTCATCGACAGCACGTTTCAGGATAGAGTCGGAGAAATATCCCTCAACGATATTGGGGAAAAGTGTGACAAAGGAGAAACGCATCAACTTGCCTTTAAAATGTCTTTGGCATCCTGCGTATAGACGGTTTTTGTTTCTTCATCCGTTTTGATCACATAACGGTCGATATAGGGGATCAGGAAATTTTTGGGAAGTCCGCTGTCTACCAGCACTTTATCCGTCTTCACTGAAAGATAATCAACATCCGCCAAACGCTGAATATCATCGACCACACCCAGTACCTCATCATCCTGCTTTACCGTACAGCCGATCACGTCGAACCAGAAATGCTGTCCTTTTTCAAGAGTACAGTTCTTTTTGGTCTGCGTTTCATCAGCATAAAGTTTTGTATTGGTCAGTTTTTTGGCCGCATCGATACTCTCATAGCCCTGGAAACGAATGGTACCGCGTTTGAAGTTGATGTCAGAAATAGTCAGTTCGCCACGGCTGCTATGATAGCTGTTTCCCACTTTGAACTGTTCTGGAAAATCCGTATGAAGATGGAATTTCAAGTCACCCCACAGTCCTACGGTCCGCCCAATCTGAGCGATAAAAAATTTTTCATTCATGGCGTTCTGTCTCAGCCTGCCGCTTTGACATTGACACGGTAGTTTTTACCGCCTTTTGCTTTACAGCCGGAGATGACTGTTTTGATGGAATTGATCATTCTTCCCTCTTTGCCGATGAGTTTACCAATATCTTCACTGTTCGCAAAAATAGTGATCTCATCGAAACCTTCATCCACTTCTTTGATCTCCAGAGAAATATCCTCCGGATTGTTCACGAGAAGCTTGGTATAGGCAAGAAGAAAATCTCTGACCATTAAAACTATTTTTTACCTGCAAGTCTTTTGACAGTCGGGCTCATTTGTGCACCTACAGAAAGCCAGTAGTTCAGTCTTTCTTCGTCAAGTGTCAGCTCTTTGTTTTCAGATACCGGATTGTAGTGACCGATCGCTTCGATCCAACCACCATCTCTTCTTTTTCTGCTGTCTGTTACTACGATTCTGTAAAACGGCTTCTTTTTTCTACCCATTCTTGTCATTCTGATCATTGTCATATTCTATCCTTAATAATATTTTTCTTTTGCTTGCGTATGTCCCGAGGAAAAGCCATACACTTCTGTAACAAGTTCTGACAACTACTTTTTAATGACGTAAAGTACTCATCAAAACTTTGTAAATTCTTTTGGAACGCGATTTTACCATAATAGATATAAATTTTTTATTAAAATCCAAAAGATACAGGTTTACCGCTCCGATCGTACTTGCTGTGCATAGCAAAATCTTTTCATCCTGCCTCTGTTACCATCGGACAGACAGGCGGCGTATCTATCGTGTCATGCCGGGAAAACCGCCGCCTCCCTGCATCTGCTTCATCATATCCTGCATTTGCTTCATACCGCCCTTGCCCGACATTTTCTTTGCCATCTTAGCAGCGGATTTGAACTGCTTCAGTACGCGGTTTACATGCATTTGCTCCAGTCCGGCACCCTTTGCCAGTCTTCGCTTTCTTGTATTGTTCAGCAAATCAGGGTTCTCCCTTTCTTTGGGTGTCATGGAAGAGACCATCGCTTTGATCATTTTGATCTCTTCGGAATTCTCAAGGTCCATATCACCAATCTGCTTTGCCATGTTGCCCATTCCGGGAATCATGCCCATAATGGATTTCATGCTTCCAAGCTTTTTCATTTGCTCCATCTGATCGAGGAAGTCATTAAAATTGAACTGGCCCTTTTTGATCTTCTGCGTCATACGTTTGGCTTCTTTGGGGTCTATGGCCGCTGCTGCTTTTTCTGCAAGTGATTCCACATCTCCCGCACCCATCAGGCGACTGACGATACGATCAGGGATGAACTGCTCAAGATCAGGCATTTTTTCACCCGCACCGATGAAACGAAGCGGTACGCCTACCTGCTGTGTCAGACCAAGCGCTACACCCCCTTTGGAATCACCATCGAACTTTGTAAGGATCACACCGGTAATACCGATCTTGTCTTTAAATGTCTGCGCCGTTCTGACTGCATCCTGCCCTGTCATTGCATCAGCCACATAAAAAAGTTCATCAGGATCAGCAACTTTTTTCACTCCGGCCAATTCATCCATAAGTTCATCATCGATCGCCAGACGACCGGCTGTATCTATGAGGACGACATCATAAAGCTCATCTTCCGCTTTCTTTAATCCTCTTTTGACGATCTCTTCAGGTTTTGCATTCTCATCGGCTACCAGATCAACATCGATCTGTGAAGTGATCTGCCTGAGCTGCTCAACCGCAGCAAGTCTCTGAAGGTCTGCTGCAACAACAAGCACTTTTTTCTTTTTCTGTTCTTTGAGAAAGTAGGCCAGTTTTCCGGTAGTAGTTGTTTTACCAGACCCCTGAAGACCGATCATCAACACAACAGTCGGAGGCTTGGATGCAAAGGTAAAACCCTTTGGTGCACCTTCTATGGTCAAAATATCAGTCAGTTTGTCCTGAAGCGCTTTAAGGAAACTGTCTTTCCCCACGCCGTTCTTTTTCGTTTCCAGCTCAACACTGCTGATAAGGTCTTTCACTACCTTATGATGAACATCTGCTTTGAGAAGTGATTTTTTAAGCTCTGTTGTCGCTTTCTTAAGTGCTTTCTCATCATCGTGAAAACGGATTTTGCCTATGGCATTTTTAAAACTGTCGGTTAATGTATCGAACATTGTTTATCACCCCTTTAATAGGATATAAAAATTAAGAATTTTAATATTTGATTGATGCGATTTTATCTAACTTGGGCTTAAATGCCTATGGCTGTTAAAAGTCATCTCTGTAAAATAAGTATGAAGAAAATATGAAAAAAGTGAAGAGAGCAACATTCCGCAAACTGCGGAATGTTACAGTAGATTAAAACTTGTAAGTTACACCTACGTTGATTGTATAGATGTCACCATCTACATCTACATCAGTACCTGTTGGATCCCATGTAACACTGTCTGGTGAACCAAGGTTGACATAATCTGCAAAGATGAAGATATTATCAGTCACACCGAATTCAGCACCAAGCCCCCAAGAGAACTCATCTGTATCCCAATAGTAACCATTATTCGCATCTGTATCCAATGTTGTTGATGCATAACCAAGCAATGCATATACATTAAATGCATCAGTTACCGGATACATTGGTTTTACATAGATTCCCCAGCTTGAATAATCACCTGAAAGATCTCCTTTTATACCCAGATAGTTTTGGCTTGCACTCCATGTTGCATCACCCACACCGATCCAGTATCTACCTTCAACAGCGATATACTCATTGAACTGGTATCCTGCCTGTAGCAGTATATTGTCTGTTTCTGCTTCAAGATCAATATTGGCATTGTTGATGTTATCCATCGTCTGATCCAAATAACCGTAACCAAGACCAAGATAGAATGTACCTGTTGATTCAATTACTGGTGCTTCAACTACTGGCTCTACCGGTGCGATATCCCCACCCGCTACTGCGAATGTACCCATGGCAAAAATTGCTGCTAATGAAAGAGTTAATTTTTTCATTGTAATTCCTTTTTATTTTTAATATTTACACAAACTATTATATCAGTATACATTTACTAATGTCAAGTTTTTTAATGAAAGTAAAACAGATTTGTTGTTTTTTTGTTTATTTTATCATTTTGAGATATGGTTTTGGTAAAAAATGATAATACAAAATGTCTTGTCCGCTATTTATATCTCGCAATATCTTTGGGCTCTTTGGCATTGAACTCATAATCAAGTATTTTCATCTTTGCAGAATGCAGCAAAATGCGTTTGGCCTGTGTTTGGCTTCCGTACTGTTCATCCCCTATAACAGGGTGTCCTGCATGTGCCAGATGTACTCTGATTTGATGGGTTCTTCCCGTACTGATTTCAATATGCACTTTGGATTTTTTTCCCTGAATCTCTTCCGGAGTCACGACTGTATGTGCTTTTTTTCCCCGTACCGGATCGATCACAGAGAATGCCTTGCCTTTTTTAATGGTAAAAATAGGTTCATCTATTTCCATCTTTTCATATACGACACCATCTACCCATGCTACATAATGTTTTTCCACACGCCGATTTTTGAACTCACCGATAGCACGTTTGATAAAGGCTTCATTCCGCCCCAGCAGGAGCACACCTGAAGTATCTCTGTCCAGTCTGTGCAGCAGTTCCGCCCCAGCTATGGCATCCTGGATTTCATAACTGTCCACCTGTGCAGGTTTGTTCACAGCAATGATATCTTCATCTTCGTAGAGTATTTCTATATCCTCAGGATATTCGATCCGGAACTTCGTTTCCGTACTGATCTCTGCTCTCGCGATCTTGACCTTGCGGTCATCTACAAAAACAAGCCCTCTGTCTATTAGCTCTTTTGCTTTGTTGTTCGAGATACCCTGCTGCTGCGCCAGTATCTTGTATGCTTTATCTGTTGCCATTTTTGTCCTTATTTTGAATCCATCATAATTTGTACCGGTGCTATCAGGAAACAGCAGCCTACATTTTTTCAAGCCATGTTTCAAATAGGTCAGTGAGTGGGAATTCAACTATTTTAATTTTACTGTTCTGTCCTGATTTGAAAATTATATCACTTTTGGGGACTTTAAAACTTTTTGAAAGGAATTTCACCAGTTCTTTGTTTGCCGCACCTTCAACCGCAGGTGCTTTGATACGTATTTTAATAGCCTCGTCTCCATAGATTTCACAAAATTCATTCTTGCTTGCCGCAGGCTGTGCTTTGATGCGCAGACTGACTTTTGTCTCGTGAATTTCATAAAACATGCTGTTGTCCTTGTGATATTTTTGCTAACAATAGCAAAAAATACTTAACATCCAAAAAAAAAATGAACATCCAGCTGCATTTTATGCTACAATTAAAATGTAACTAAAAGAAAAAACGGAGGTAATTTCAATGAAAAAATTACACACGGTGATATTAGCTGCAGCCGGAGCATCGATGATTGCACTGACAGGCTGTGCCTCAACAGGAACAAGCAAAACAACCGATGGTGCACTGATCGGCGCGGCCGGCGGTGCATTACTCGGACAGGCAGTTGGTCACAATACCGGATCAACACTTGCGGGTGCTGCGATCGGCGGTCTTGCAGGTGCAGCGATCGGGAACAATGAAGAGAAAAAAGACCGAAGATACTACAGAGATTCCCGCGGATACACTTACTATGTCGGGAATGACGGAAGACGTCACTACCAATAAATGCTTTGGCAGGCTGTCCTGCCGGCAGCCTTTCTCCTTAAACCGCTTTTGGGAATTGCTTCTATAACATTTTTTTGATACTTTGAACAATAGGAGATAGATCTGTACGCACTTTGATCTTTGTCGGTTTCAGCTGGGCATACTGCTGTACTCTTCGGGCAAGGTTGGAAGCTTCGACGACAGCGATCCCTTCTATGGCCGAAAAAATATCTCGCTGGTTAAAATAGTACTTTCCCGAGATGATCCTGCATCCGAACTGGGCCGCTTCCGCTGCATTATGCCCTCCTATAGGTTCAAACGCACCCCCAAGAATCACGAGATCAGAAATGGCATAAAGGTTGACCAGCTCGCCCAAAACATCAACCAGCACAATATCGCCTGTGAGTGTCTGGTTCTCAGAATATCTTTGCATACAGAGGGAATGCTGTATTGCAAAATCATTAGCCAAATGGCCTACTTTGTCAAAACGTTCCGGATGTCTTGGAACCAGCAGCAGTTTTACATTTTTTTCTTCTTTCTTCAGAGACAGATAGGCCTGAAGGATCAATGCTTCTTCCCCCTCATGCGTACTTGCCCCGCAAACAAGCATTCCCGCAGGTTTTTTCAACTGTTTTGTCGGTATAGGAAGCTGTGAAAGTTTGATATTGCCTGTAACCCTCACATTTTTTGCACCCAATGACTCCAGTCTTTCTTTGTCCTGGGATGTCTGCGCATACACTTCATCGATATGTCTGAATATCTGTTTATAAAGCCATGTCATTTTTCGGTATTTTGGGAAAGAGCGATCACTCATACGTGCATTGACAAGCAGGGTTTTGGCACCGCCTCTTTTGGCCAGTGCAAAAAGCAGATACCAAAACTCCGCTTCCATGACCACCAGAACCTTTTGGGGCCTCATCCAGACAAAAAGCAGCGGTTCGAAGGGAAGGTATCTTGATTCTTCCGTATAAGCAGAGATGGCTTCAAATCCGGTCTGCGTTGTGGTACTCATACGCAAAGCCTCCTGCGGCAATGCGTCCACCAGAGGCTTGATCGCTTTGGCTTCTCCGAAACTGCAGGAGTGAAACCAGATGCCGTTTGCCTTTAGCGGAGGATTGTTCCATAAAAAGAACCGTGCCGGAATGGATCGTTTGTATTTTTGTTTAAAGGAAAAAAGAAAAAGGAATGGGAGTGCAATGAGATACAGGAGAATGGAAACAAGGGAATAAAAAAGAAAAAAGAGTCTATCCACAATGCCCCCATATTGAGGGCTGTGCCCTCTTCTAAACGCTGAACGCTTCGATTGTTACGCTTCTTCCGTCTGTGTCTCGATATAGAGAATTCTGCCGCAGTGAGGACAGTTGACGATCTCGTCTCCCCTGATCACTTCGGAGTAGGTTTTGTCATTAAGTTTCATGAAACATCCGTAACATGCCTGTTTTTTAACCGGAACAACTGCCGTATTGCCTGCCCAGATACGGATCTTTTCATAGAATGAAAGTACTTTTTGTTCAATATCTCTGCTCAACTCTTCTCTTTTGATAAACAGTGATTCTTTGCTCTTTCCGATCTCTACTTTTTCCGCAGAAACTTCTACCATGACGGCATCAAATTCATCTTGAAGCACTGCGGCTTTTACAGCGGCTTCGTCAAGCAGAGTTCTTTTCGTTTCATTGATCCCCTGAAGTCTTTCAATCTCTTCATTGGCAAAAGTCATCTTCTCTTTGGCAATATCTTCTTCGAGAGACAGTGCTTTCATCTCTTTTTCAGTCGTAATCTCTTTGGATTTTTTAACATTTGAAGCCAACTGCTCATTTAAAAGTGTCAACTGCTCTTCAAACGCTATGATCTTCTCTTCATTGCTTGCAATAGCAGAGGCAAGGTCATCGACTTCAGCCTGTGCTGCATCGATCTTTTTTTGTACTTTTGCTACTTTTTTGTCTGCCGCTTCAAGCTGCGGGTTATAACTGTCAATAGCCTGATCGATCTTTGAAAGCTCTATCAGTTCATTTAAATGTTTGTTCAATCTCTATCCTTTAGGAGTTTTGAGGGGTAAACCCGTCTCTTTCAGAGTATTTCCATATGGAACGGGTTTTTAGAATTCGCCATTATAGCCAAAATAGGTAAAACTTTCAATTCATCCAACAGTATTTCGGCAAA
This sequence comes from Sulfurovum sp., assembly GCF_015493435.1. Classification (GTDB taxonomy): domain Bacteria; phylum Campylobacterota; class Campylobacteria; order Campylobacterales; family Sulfurovaceae; genus Sulfurovum. Next base: position 32,908 of record NZ_WGDD01000054.1, on the reverse strand, counting down.
AAAACGCTCACTTTCATAGTGGCCGATATCGACCATCATCAAATCTTCACTCATCGCTTTCATGGCATCATGATACTTTATATCTCCTGTCAAAAAGCAGTCTGCTTCTGCCTCATTCATTAAAGATGCACCTGCACCTGTGGTCATGGCTACAGAATGAATGATCTCTTTTTTGCCGATCACCCTGAGCGTAGAAAGTCCCAGTTTTTCTTTCACGGCAGAGAGAAGTTCATGGTAATGCCACTTTCCTTCTGCCCGACAGATAAAAGGTTCCTGCGACACTATGTTGAATCCCAGTATTTTTTCAAATACATAACGGTTCAAATGTGTCTGGTCAAAGTTGGTATGCAACGCAACCAGAGACTGTTTTTTCAGTATCATCTTTTCAAGAAGATTGGAAGGATACTTGGAAAAATCAAGCTGGGAAAGACTACCAAAGATCAGAGGGTGGTGTACCACAAAAAGGGTATTTTCCCCGGCTTCTTCTATCATATCGCTGTCTATGTCGAGAGAAACAACGATTTGTGAAATTTCACGGTTCATTTCACCGACGATCAGTCCTGAGTTGTCCCATTTTTCCTGGAGTTCAAAGGGAGAGATTTTATCCAGAAAATCATATACTTCCTCTAATTTCATTTCTATTCCTTTAATCACACGCAGTGTGCCTGTCATGGCGAACGACCTTGAAAGCGAAGCGATTCGAGAGCCATGACGATTTTTTTGCTTCGTTTTTTTCTAAAAAAAATGAAGAGAGAAACAACGCCTCAAATCAGATAACAAGGAAATTCCGTATCTTTAAAATATGCAAACTTTATTTTTTCATCTTTCGATGAAGCATTGTAGAACAATGCGATTAGCTACAAATTACCCGCAACGCGAGCATTGCGCTCCTCTTCCTGCTCTTTATACAACTGTGCACACCCAATGGAAAGTTCACGCACTTTCAGAATGTAGTTCTGCCTTTGTGCCTGGGAGATCGCTTTTCTGGCATCGAGCACGTTGAAGGCATGCGAAGCAAGCATGCACTGGTCATAGGCAGGAAGCGGCAGTCCGTTTTCAAGACAGAGTTTGCACTCTTCGCTGGCATCATCAAAATGCTGAAAAAGTTTTTCAACTGTCGCCACTTCAAAGTGGTACTTGGAGAATTCGTATTCACTCTCTTTATGCACATCCGCATATGTTGTTACCTCATCGCCGTTCCTGTTCCACACAATGTCAAATACCGACTCCACCCCCTGAAGATACATGGCGAGTCTTTCTGTACCGTAAGTAATCTCCACTGCAACCGGATCACAGGCAATACCGCCTACCTGCTGAAAGTAGGTGAACTGTGTCACTTCCATACCGTCGAGCCAGACTTCCCAGCCAAGCCCCCAGGCACCCAGTGTCGGGGATTCCCAGTTGTCTTCGACAAAACGGATATCATGCTCCTGGAGGTTAAGCCCCAGATATTCCAGGGATTTGAGATAAAGCTCCTGAATGTTATCCGGACTCGGCTTGATCAATGCCTGAAACTGGTAATAGGCACCGAGCCTGTTGGGGTTCTCTCCGTAACGGCCGTCAGTCGGACGACGTGACGGCGCCACATACGCCGCTGCCCACGGTTTGGAGTCAAGGCTTCTCAGCAGTGTCGCCGGATGAAATGTCCCTGCCCCTGCCGGAATATCGTACGGCTGCACAATATTGCATCCCTTTTCTGCCCAGAATTGTTGGAGTTTTAATAACAGTTCACTGAAAGTTATTGTATTTTTGTTCATTTCTCATTTCTCTCTATGATTTATTTTCGTTGCACGGTTAGACACCCCGCAGTGTTTGTTTATCTACAGAATTGTTTCGATCTCGGAAGAATCAAGTTCCACTTTTTTGGCTTTGGAAATTCTGTCTTCCTGAAGTTTTATTTTCAGTTCATCATCCCCAAGTGCCATAATTTGAATGGCCAGATACGCTGCATTGACAGCACCGGCTTTGCCTATGGCCACAGTTCCTACCGGCATTCCTCCGGGCATCATTACCGTACTGAGCAAAGCATCCTGACCTTGAAGCGCACCGCTTTCCATGGGAACACCAAGTACCGGTTTGGTCGTACTGGCTGCCAAAGCACCGGCAAGATGTGCTGCCATACCTGCCGCAGCGATAAATACCTGCGCCCCCTTCTCTTCCGCTTCTTTAATATAGTTTTTGGTTCTCTCAGGGCTTCTATGTGCCGAAGAGATGATAAGCTCATAGGGTACTCCGAACTTCTGCAGTGTCTCGGCACATTCTTTCATGACACCGTAGTCGCTTTTACTTCCGATCACAATCGATACGAATTTCATTTTCATTTCCTTATTTTGAGGTCAGGTGATTCATGATTCATTGCTTTGCAACAAATCACAAATCATCAGATTCTTATACTTTTGGTTCAAGTTTCATGGGCGTGGATGCTTCAGTAAGTCCTTTTTTCTCCAGTGCCTCATCAATCTTTCTTCTGAGGATCGTATAGCCCGGCAGAGGTGTCGGCAGCAATAATGCATTCAAATTGCCGCTGTGTACGCACTCCAGCTCTTTGCCCTCAGCAGTGACGATCTTTTTGAAGGTCATCCAATACTGTCCGTTCACTTCATCGATCTTTCCGTATTCGTTGTCCACAAGTTCGATATTTGCCCCTACAGGCAGAACGATCTCTACAGCATCACCGATACAGGTTTTGTCCTTGCAGCGCCAGGTCGTACCATCTTCCCCGACCAGTCCGGCTACCTGGTGCGTACCGTACTGTATGGAAAATTCATGTGACTCGGCATCGTTCTTTTCAAAAGGACGCGAGATCAGATAGGCATCGGTAAATCCGCGGTTCTGAGTGGTATTCAACTCTCTTTGGTAGCGCGAAGCATCAAAATCTCTGGCATAATAGTCATCGATCGCATGCCTGTATGCCTTGGTGACCACCCCTGCATAATACGGTGACTTGGTACGCCCTTCGATCTTGAGCGAATCGATCACACCCGAAGCGAGTATTTCATCGACATGTGAAGCCATATTCATATCTTTGGCATTCATAATGTAAGTTCCGATCCCTTCTTCCTCATCAAGCCTGAAGGTCGTACCGCTTTCGGGATTGTGGGCATAAATCTCATAGGGAAAACGGCAATCATTGGCACACGAACCTCTGTTGGGAACACGCCCCGTCTGCAGGGCAGAGATGAGGCAGCGCCCCGAGTAAGCAAAACACATGGAACCGTGCACAAAGACTTCAAGTTCCAGATCGGGAATGACCGATTTGATCGCCTCACAGTCTTTAAGGCTGATCTCACGGGCAACAATAATACGTTTGACCCCAAGGTCGTAATACACTTCCGCATCCATGGCATTCATCACATTTGCCTGTGTCGAGAGGTGTACGGGAATATCCGGCGCGATACGGTGGGCGATCTTTACCACACCGGGAGAAGAGACGATCAGTGCGTCCGGGTTCAGTTCGGCGATCTTGGCGATATGGTTTTCGTAGAGCTTGATCTGAGAATTGAAAGGAAAAGAGTTGACCGTCGCATAAACCTTTTTACCTCTTTCATGGGCATAGCTGATCCCTTTGGCAAAAGAATCCATGTCAAACTCTTTGCCCGAACGGATACGCAGCGAGAAAGTACTCGTACCGCCATAGACGGCATCTGCTCCGTAATTGAGTGCGATCTTCATCTTCTCAAGGTTCCCCGCCGGGGCTAAAAGTTCTACTTTGTTGTTTTCTGTCATGCTTATCCTAACTTTTTGTCCTGCAAATAATGGCACTTATTTTACCTTATTAGTAGTAAAGAACAGTTTTTATGCTAAAATCACTGCTATGAAAAAGACACGAATAGACCTTCATAACCACACCACGCGCTGCAACCATGCTGAGGGCACCATCGATGAATATATCCAACGGGCCATTGGTCTGGGCATCGATATTTACGGTTTTTCCGAACATGCCCCCATGGACTTTGATGAGAAATACAGACTGCCCTTATGCGATATGGATGCATATATGACCGATGTGCTGAATGCCAAGGAGCGCTATAAAAATGAGATAGAGATATTACTGGGGTATGAAGTGGACTGGCTGCCCGGTCATATGGATGAACGGGTGCTCCATGCTGATGTAGACTACCTCATCGGTTCGGTACACTTCATCGACAAATGGAGTTTTGACAATCCGGAATTCATCAGCGGATGGGAAAACAGAGATATAGATGAGATATGGAAGGCTTATTTTGAAGCGACTGCGGCTATGGCGGCTTCCGGACAATTTGATATTGCAGGACACCTTGACTTGATTAAAGTGTTCAAATATCTGCCGAAACAGGATGTACGTATCTTGGCTGCCGAGGCACTCAAAGCCATCAAAACATCCAATATGGTACTGGAACTCAATGCCGCGGGATTGCGCAAACCCATTGCCGAGATCTACCCTTCCAGGGCCCTGCTTGAAGAAGCCTATGCCCTTGACATCCCCATTACCTTTGCTTCGGATGCCCACAGTATCGAACAGGTCGGGTTCGGATATGAGGCGGCAAGCACGCTTGCCAAAGAAGTAGGATATACCCAGGCTGTTACCTTTAAAGACCGTGATAAAGAATTGGTTATTTTTTAGGCAAAAGTGCTGAAAACTCTTAATTTATAGTGGCTATAATAGTGGATACTAAAACTTAACAGGAGACATTAAATGGGTAAATTCGTAAACAACATTGCAGAGTTTAACAAATATTGTGAAGAAAACGAAGTAGAGTTCGTAGACTTTAGATTTACAGATATCAAAGGTGCATGGCACCATATTTCCTACAGAAGAAGTGCTGTAGGTGACGAAATGCTTGAAGGCGGCATACCTTTTGACGGATCATCCATTGAAAACTGGCAGCCGATTAACGAATCTGACATGCTTCTCAAGCCGGATGTAGAAACAGCCTTTCTTGATCCGTTTACAGCAGACAGCACTGTATGTGTTATCTGTGATGTCTATGATATTTACAAAAATGAACTTTATGCACGATGTCCGAGATCCATTGCCAAAAAAGCACTTCAGGCACTTGAAGATGCAGGTGTTGCCGATGCCGCGTACTTTGGACCGGAAAATGAGTTCTTTATTTTCGATGATGTCAAAATCGTTGACAATGACAATCACCAGTCTTTCAAAGTAGAAACAGATGAAGGTCACTGGGCAGATGCGGAAGACTACGGCGAGTACGGAAACATGGGTCACAGACCAAGGATCAAAGGGGGTTATTTCCCTGTTATGCCTACAGATTCTGCTGTAGACCTCAGAGCTGAAATGATGATGCTTCTTGAAGAAGTAGGTTTGGAAGTTGTGCTTGGCCACCATGAAGTTGCACAGGGTCAGCATGAGATCGGTATTGTATTCTCCGATATCATTACGGCTGCGGACAATGTCCAGAAGTACAAATATGTTGTCAAGATGGTTGCACACCTGAACGGCAAAACAGCGACATTCATGCCAAAACCAATCTATAATGACAACGGTAACGGTATGCACGTTCACCAATCACTCTGGAAAGACGGTACAAACCTTTTCTATGAAGAAGGTGCCTATGCAAACCTTTCCAAAACAGCCCTTGACTACCTCAGCGGTATTTTTGCACATAAAGAAGCGGTTGCTGCCTTTACTAACCCAAGTACCAACTCGTTCAAGAGACTGCTGCCAGGATTTGAAGCACCGAGAATTTTGACTTATTCAAGCCAGAACCGCTCTGCTGCCTGCCGTATTCCTTATGGTGCAGGTGAAAAAGCAACAAGAATTGAAACACGATTCCCAGACTCTACTTCGTGTCCGTATCTTGCATTTGCCGTACTCATGACAGCCGGTCTTGACGGTATCAAAAATGGCGGTTATGACCTTGTCGGTCCGTTTAACGAAGACTTGTTTGAACTTACAAGAGATGAGCTTAAAGAAAGAAAAATCCCTGAGCTTCCGAATTCATTCAGAGACGCACTTGAAGGTCTTGAAAAAGACCATGACTTCCTTGCACCGATTATGGATGAAGAATATGTTCAAACCTATGTGGACTATATGTTTGACAGACATGTCGTTCCTGTAGAAGGACGTCCGACAGCATATGAGTATATTTCTACTTATTCCTGCTAATACCTCTTCCCGGACTTCGGTTCGGGAATCCTCTCTTTTTTTCTAAAAACATATTCATTTTTTTCGCCAGTCCGTTCAATGGACAAACAGCTTCTTCTCCGGCTCTTTTTTAACAAAGGTAAAATACGCCCACAGGATAGCCCCGTACACAAAAATAGAGAGTATCACCACGCCGGTCGTCACCGCTTCAAAAAGTACCTTGTACTCATATGATGCAGGTATCATATGCACCAAAATAATGGAAAGGGCCCCCTTCATACCTGAAAAGGTCAAAACAAACCAGCCTTCTGCACCTACGGGTTTTATGGAGTTTATTGTTTTTCCGAAAAAAGCGAATTTTGCCATGGAGACCGCACGGATCAGTGTTGTAACCCCGAACATTACAAGGATTTCGTTTCTATAGGACCAAAGGGTTTCAAAATCTACCATTTCGGCCAGCACAAAAAAGATCATAACAGCTGCAATATAGCCGAACTCTTTTGCCATTTCATAAATATAGTCGAGTCTTTCGCTAGTTGTGGCACAAATATTTTCCATCCTCAGTTTACGTAAAAAACTTTTGGCTACAGGTTTCTTTTCTGTACTGCATGACAGCGCAATATCCATATCGATCCAGGCTTTGCTTGCAATGATCGCAGTGATCAGTGTCAAAATACCGCTTACATGCATTTCTTCTCCCAGCACATAGGCGGCATATCCTTCAATGATGAACATGAACAATTCTCCGCGTTTGTCAGAGAAAAGCTTCATCAGCATATAAAAGCCGTACCCCAGGGCTAGCCCCATACCGATACTGACGGCAAAAACGCGCAATGCCTCAGTTGTTGCATGTACCGGATCGATATGCCCGCTCATCATCCACGGCAGACCAATAAAGAAAAAAGCAATGACCGCAGTAGCATCATTTCCCAGGGACTCACCCTCTATCAATACCTTAATATCATGACTGATCCCGCCAAAACGGGAGAGTACCGACTGTACACTGACAGCATCCGTCGCCATGTTGATGGCAAATAAAGAGACATAGGCTCCCAGGCTGAGACCTGCAAACACACCAAAATAGTAAAGACTTGCACCCACTGCAATGGAGAGGGCAACTGCTATGACTGCCAGATAAAAGATGCTCCAGCCGTGTTTTTTCAGATCGGAAAAATGCAGATGAAGTGCATCTCCCATAAAGATAAGCGGGATACAGAAAAGAATGACCGTATCGAAATGTTCTGCCATATCTATAGGCACAGCAGCCTTGAAATAGGCATAGATCAGGTAGGAACCTGACAGAAGAAGAAATACGGAAGGTATTTTCAGACGACTCGCGATCATATCTGAAAGTACCACAAGACTCAAAATCGTGATCAGCATGATCTCCGGAGCAAAACTGTGCATGGGGCTATCCTTTAAAAAAGTGTTCCACTGTCTTTGGACGCCGGGACAACCGGTTCCGTTCTTTTGGGATGCAGAGGATCATCATTTTCCACAGGTCCCTCATCGATCGGCTCGTCATCAATGTTGATCGTCTCCGCATACGGACTCTCTTCGTCAGGGCTGACATCTGTCATATCTTCATCATTCTGTACCTGTGTATCCGTATCCCACACATCCATCATGTCCGGTGTGTTTTCTTCAGGCTTTTTCTTCTCTTCCGGCAGAGGAGACGTTTTCGTATAGAGTTCACTCCTCCCCTTGTATTCACCCCGGAAAACCCCTTCGGGGATATCGAACGTACGCTTGGTTTCAGGATATGCTTTGAGCAGATTTTTAAAATAATAGGCAAATGCAGGAGCAGCAATAGCACCGCCTGTTGCACCTTTTCCGATGGGTTTGTTGTTGTCCCGTCCAAACCAGGAGATCGCTTCTATGGTAGGTGAATATCCGCAGAACCAGGCATCAACCCCCTTATTGGTCGTACCCGTTTTTCCGGCAAGCTCTATGCCTTTCACCTGTGCGTTTCTGCCCGTACCCCGTTTGACCACATCCATCAAAATATCTGTCATCAGGTAGGCTTGTTCCGGTGTGGTGAAATCAGCGATCTCTTTGGGCCGGGTCTCGTAAATGACTGCACCCTCTTTTGAAATCACTTTGCTGATAAGCCTCGGTTCGATCATGTGTCCCTTGTTGGCAAAAACAGAATAGATTTGTGCCATTTTTAAAGGACTCAGCCCCAGGTTTCCCAGAGCGATGGACATATCTCTTGGAATATGCGGTACGTCGAGAAAGGCAAGCCGTTTGCGTATGGTACTGACCCCGAGCTCTGAAACAAGATTGATGGTCGCAAGGTTTCTTGAATGTACCAATGCCTCTCTCAGCGGCATAAAACCTTTGAAGTCACGTTCATAGTTTTTGGGTGACCATACTTTGGGTTTGCCGTTCTTATAGTACTGGAATGTCCGGGCAAGATCGGTCAGCGGAGTTGCAGGGTTGTACCCCATATCCAGTGCAGTCTGGTATATAAAAGGTTTAAAGGCGGAACCCGGCTGCCTGAGTGTCTGTGTCACACGGTTGAAAGCCGATTTTTTATAGTCCACACCGCCCACCATGGCCAATATATCACCTGTTTTGTTCTCTACTGCCACAAAGGCGGCATTGATCGTAGATGTTTTTGGATTTTCCTTATATTTTTTCAAGACTTTTTTATAGGCATACTCTACTGCCTTTCTGGCAATTTTCTGCTGCTTCATATCGATCGTAGTATAAATTTTATAGCCTGCTGTATAAATATCTTCATTACGTTTTTTAAAGCGCCTGATCACTTCGTCTACTACATAGGGAGCGATGTTCTGTGTCAATGATGTTTTGTAGACCTTGGGAGATTCCTTGACCGCTTTGAGATAATCACTCTCTGTCAGCCATCCCAGGCTTTTCATACGGTAGAGCACATTGTTCGCACGGTTCAGGGCACGCTTGTAATGCCGAATAGGATTATAGTAGCTCGGTGCATTGGGCAGGCCTACAAGCAGTGCTGTTTCTTTGAGTGTCAATGCTGAAAGCTCTTTATGAAAATAGCCGTTGGCAGCTGTTTTGACGCCGAAATAATTGTTCCCGTAAGAGATTTCATTGAGATAACGCTCAATAATCTGCTCTTTGGTCAGTTCATGCTCTATTTTCAGTGCAAGTATCGCCTCTTTGATCTTCCGTGCAAGTTTTTTTTCATTGGTCAGAACTTTATTCTTGATAAGCTGCTGAGTAAGGGTGCTGCCTCCCTCTACGAATTTTCCTGCCTGGATATCTTTAATGATCGCCCTGATGATAGCATCCGGATTTACCCCGTTATGCTCAAAAAACTTTGTATCTTCCATGGCAATAAGCCCTTCGACAAGATAGCTTGGGAGTTCATCGTAGCGTGCATAGAGACGGTGCTGTTTTTTAAAAACATAAGCCAGTTTTTTACCGTTTCTGTCCAAAATAACAGAAGAGATCTTCGGACGATAGTTGATGAGTTTATCCGCATCCAGAGAAATCTCTTCATACGCATATATAAAGGCCGCAGTCAATGCAACAATGAAGATAATGATTAGAATGATGGAACCTTTGATCAGACTGCTGAACACATAAACCCTTTTTAACATAATAATAAATGAATGGATCCTATTTGGTAGGTGCGCTACTATTGTAGCGAAGTATCGCTAATGAGCCGCAGCACATTCCTGAGCGCTTTTTTGGAGACACCAAGCCTTGGTATAATGCGCAATATCGGATGTGCAACCGTCGGCTGGCGTATCGCACCGACAAGATAGCCTTTTTCTATGAGCTTTTGCTGTATGTGCAGTGCTGTTTCATTGTTTTCGACCGCTACAGGCACGATAAGACTTTCCCGTTTGATACCCAGTACCTCTTCAACAATCGCAAGGCGGCTGTCAAGTTTGCGGCGATACGTTTCCGGTTTTTGGGCAATCTTTTTCAGGTTGACAAGTGCCAGGGCCGTATCGAGTACAGAGGGAGCCGTAGAATAGATGACCGGCTTGGCACGGTTTTCCAAAAAAGAGACAATCTCACTGCTTGCAAGAATGTAGGCACCGTAACTGCCGTATGCCTTCCCGAGTGTTCCCATCTTGATATGACGGTCAGTCGGCCTGATGCGGTAATGTTCGAAAATACCCAAAAGAGTCTTACCGAGCACACCCGAACTGTGGGCTTCGTCAACGATCATCAGAGCACCTGAAGCTTCTGCGGTATCGAAAATCGTTCTATCGCAGAGTTCTCCGCTCATAGAATAGACACCCTCAACCGCAATAATCCTGCGTTTTGCACGATACTTCGCCATTTTTTGACGCAAATCTTCTGCATCATTATGTTTAAAACGTACTACACGGTCTTTGATCAGACCTGTAGCCATCATGCCCGAAGCATGATATTCCTCATCGATGAAGAGTATGTCATTTTTGCGTACCAGTGCCTCAATAAGTGACATATTGGCCAGAAAACCGGAACCCGCAACCAGTCCGGATTCGAAACCGTTCAGTGATGCCAACAATACTTCAAAATGCTGATGTACAGGATGATAGCCGTTGACAAGCATACTTGCTTTGGGTGCAAAAACATCATAATGCTCCAAAAGTCTGAAAAGTTTTTTCAACTGTGCTTTCTTGTCTGCCAAGCCAAGATAATCATTTGATGCAAGGTCGATCAGCGTAGGGTCAAAAAGTTTTCGTTCTCTGAATCGCCCCGCTTTTTTCAGTGCCAGCAATTCATGTTCGTACATTTCTCAGAGTTCCTGTTCCAGCCACGGAAGCAGGGTTTCTACCTGCAGTCCCATTGCTGTGCTTTCATACCCGTTCACAGAAAGAATATATTTCCTGCAAAATCCTTCTACCATGCATCCGCCTGCTTTTCCCTGCCAGAGTCCGCTCTCAAGATAGGCTTCAAGATCATTTTCTTCAAAGGGAGCAAAACGGTAATGTGTGGCTGAGACATCAACGAAAAGCATTTTCTGTGTCTTGTAATGCAGTCCCGAAACAATGGAGATAGTAGATCCGCTCTGCAGTTTCAGTATGCGTCTGGCATCTTCCACATTTTTGGCTTTGCGAAGGATTGTACCGTCCGAAGCTGCAATCACAGAGTCGGCACAAAGCAGCGGCATATCCAACCCGTAAAGCTTCTGTGCTGCTTCCAGTTTGCCTTTGCTTGCCTGATAGACAAAATCCTTTGCTACAGAAGTTATGATCCTGTCTTCATCGAAATCAGCCGGTTTTTGTACAAAAGAGACACTGAACTTCCGCAATAACAATGCCCTTGAATCAGAGGCAGAACATAAGCAGATCATCTATACCTCCCCCGCAGAATATTTCGCACTTTTGCAGCACCCAAAGGCAGGAAAGGCACTGTAACCGCACACCATCCTACAATCCTCTCAGTGTAATCCCCAGCCAAAGAGCAAGGATCCCCAGTGCGATATTGATGGGAAGCAGGTACTTGGGCAGTGGTGATACGGCATTCCCGGCACCGGCAAGGTCACCTGTATCGAAAAGTTTTTGCGCTTTTCTTCGTTTCCAGTACATCCAGGTAAAATTGGCTGTCATGACTACCCAGATAACCTCTTTTATATGTACCACCTGATAGATGGCATAGGCAGACTGGCTGATAATATGACCGCTTTCATCGACTGCTGCAATACGAAACCCCAATCCTACCGCCATCAGGACAGCCGTAAGGATGATCAGCAAAATGAACGGGATGACAAAGTGAAAGAACTTTCCAGTGACCGCCAGTATACGTCCCAGTTTTACACGGGGATCTTCAATGTGCTGAAGCGCCGGATGCACGGCAAAACGGATGGCCATCATTCCGCCTACCCACACAAAGGCAGACAGTACATGCAGAAAAATGATCTCATGGGCATAGGTACCAAAAATGCCGACAAGCGTACTTTTCATCTTAATTGCCTCCTTCAAGCAGATCGGACAAATACGTCTTCGCTTCTTCAAGAGCTACAGCAATTTTGGACGGGTCTTTTCCCCCGGCCTGGGCAAAGTCCGGACGTCCTCCTCCGCCGCCGCCTACAATAGGTGCAACCGCTTTGATCCATTCACCCGCCTTGACCGGTGTATGCTTGGAACCTGCCGCCAACAGTACCTTGTCACCTTTTTTCTGAAAAAGCATTACCGCGACATTTTCATATTTGTTCTTGACCTCATCGATCATCGACTTTATATCACCATTCTCCACCTCTTCAATGATGACATTGACACCGTTTACCTCAACTGCACTCAACTCTTTTTGCGAAGCGCTCATAGCTGAAGCCACTTCCCCTTTAAGTATTTTGATCTGCTCTTTGAGTTTGGCGATTCCGGCAATAGGGTTTTGGTTTTTCACTTCTTCTTTGATCTGCAGGAGTTCTTCTCTGAGTGCTTTGACTTTTTCGACGGCTGCTCTGCCGCAGATCGCTTCTATACGTCTCACACCCGCACTCACACCGCTCTCTTTCATGATCATGAAAAGCCCTATCTGTGCCGTGTTATCCACATGCGTACCGCCGCAGAGCTCAACCGAAGCATCTCCCATACTGACCACACGTACTTCATTACCGTACTTCTCGCCGAAAAGCGCTACAGCACCCGACTTTTTTGCCTCTTCTATGCTCATGATCTCCGTTTTTCTCGGGATGGCACGGCTGATCTTGTCATTCACCCATGCTTCGACTTTTTCAATCTCTTCTGCTGTCATCGCCTTGGGATGAGAAAAGTCGAAACGCAGCCGTTTGTCATCGTTCAATGAACCTGCCTGGGCAATATGGTCTCCGAGTACGGTGCGGAGTGCGGCATGCAGCAGGTGTGTTGCAGAGTGGTGTTTTTCGATCTCTGCACGGCTCTGATCGACCACGGCTTCCACCTCATCTCCTACTGAAAGTTTTCCTTCCACTTCGGACAAGTTCATATCCAAAAACTTCTTCGTATCCAGAACCTTGATTGTTGGGGTGGAGGCACTCCGGCCTGCAAGTTCTCCTCTGTCTCCCACCTGACCGCCTGACTCTGCATAGAAAGGTGTTTTGTCAAGCATCACCCAGCCTTTGCCGTCAAGGCTCTCTACCTGTTTAAAATCTTCATCCAGCAGTGCCAGTATTTTAGCATCTGCTGTTGTACTCTCGTATCCTACGAACTCATTTTCTCCAAACTGCTCTTTGAGTGCTTTAAAATCACCCGTAGTTGCAGCATCTCCGGTACCTTTCCAGTTGGCTTTTGACTGGGCTTTCTGTGCTTCCATCTTGGCATTGAATGCATTGATGTCGAGTCTGATGTTCTTTTCTCTGAGCATATCTTCCGTCAGGTCGAGCGGAAAACCGAAAGTATCATAAAGCTTGAACGCTACTTCTCCGTCAAAGACATCCGTAGTATTTTTCAGCTCTTCGTTAAAAAGTTTTATCCCTGATTCAATCGTTTCAAAAAAACGTTCTTCTTCCATTTTCATGGCTGTTTTGATTGCTTCGGAGCGGCTGACGAGATAGTCATACTGTTTCCCCATCAAGTCGACCAGGGTATCTACGAGCTGATACATGAACGGTTCACGCAGACCAAGCAGGTAGCCGTGGCGGATCGCACGACGCATAATACGTCTGAGCACATAGCCGCGCCCCTCTTTGTCAAAGTTGACCCCCTGAGCCAACAGGAAAGAAACAGAACGCAGATGGTCTGCTATAACCCTGTAGGAAGCAGAGTCCGGGGCATTGAAATCATACGGAGTACCTACCAGTTCACCGATCTTGTCCAGAAACGGCATAAAGAGTGAAGAGTGGTAATTGTTGAGCACACCCTCTTTGATGGCCACAACCCTTTCAAGCCCCATACCGGTATCGATACTCGGTTTAGGCAGCGGTTTGAGTGTACCCTTTGTGTCTCTTTCATACTGCATGAAAACAAGGTTCCAGATTTCAAGGAACCGGTCGCCCTCCCCGCCCATGACATCTTCTTCGGAATGAAAGTGCTCTTCACCCTGGTCATAGAATATCTCCGAACACGGGCCGCACGGACCGGTATCTCCCATTTGCCAGAAGTTGTCTTTGTCTCCAAAACGCATAATGCGGTCTTCAGAAATATACTTCTTCCAAATATCATATGCTTCGTCATCGCTGTCATGCACCGTTACCCAAAGTTTTTCTTCAGGCAGGTTCAGGTACTTTTCAGAAGTAATGAACTCCCATGCATAGGCAATGGCTTCTTCTTTAAAGTAATCTGCAAACGAAAAATTTCCCAGCATTTCAAAAAGGGTATGGTGGCGTGCCGTATAGCCCACATTGTCAAGGTCGTTATGTTTGCCGCCTGCTCTCAGACAGGTTTGTGACGAAGTCGCTCTCGGCGGGTTTGGGATGGGTGCCTCTCCCGTAAAAATGTTTTTGAACTGTACCATGCCGGCATTGGTGAACATTAGGGTCGGATCGTCCGGTACCAACGGTGAACTCGGTACGAGCCTATGCCCTTTGCTCTGGAAAAAGTCTAAAAATGATTTTCTGATATCCATGAAAAATGATCCTCATATAAAGTGGGGATATTTTATCTAAAATGTTGTTATTTGGAGGTGAAGGGGTAGCGTGCTGCAGCGCATTATTATGCTTTTATGGTTCTTTTTTACACATCTTTACGCTCTGTTTTTCAGATATTTTAGGAAGGCGGTTACAGATATCCCCGCATCCGTGCAAACGGGCGGGCGGGAATGTAAAAAATACTCAGCAGTCAATTTCAAGAATTTCATCAACAATGATATCGTCACCGACATCATAAATATAATAATCTTCACCCACACGAAGATACCCGTCTCCGGTATCTATCACATAGCTGCCGCCCTGGTCATCCCACATATTAATGGTAACAGTATCACCGCTTATGTCAAAAGTACCAGTAAAACGGCTGTTGCCACGATAATAAAAGTAAGTATAGTCACTGCAGTAGTCAAAAGAGACATCCCGGTCATCACTGTCATGTCCGAGGATCCTATACCCTTCATGCAAAGCATATATATCAACCTGTTCTACTGTCACAGGAGGAGGATTGTTTCCGCTGCTTCCTCCGCCGCCGCAGCCGTTCAACGCTATCACAGCTATTCCACCCATTATCAGACTTGTCAATTTTTTCATTTTTTTCCTCCACTTATGATTTTTTTAAAGATAAAACGTGCATATATCATTCGGGAAGTATTCAAAACCGCCGTCAGGGTAGGTCAGTCCGCCGTCTCCCCCGTCACATGCGTATGGAATATCCCCTTTCCCGAATCCGGTATCATCCTCTATGAACAGAGGATCATCCGGAGTACCCCCAAATCCGTACAGATCGAAAGTACAACGTTCACCGGGATAAAAAGTAAATTCTCCGTTGGGTGCCGTCACATAATCATCTGTCACATAGCCCTCCGGATCAACACAGGTATAATGCACGCCGCCTGCCGAAAATCCATTAATATCGCGTATGAACAATGTCGTCATATTATCGACCGGTACCCGCGTACCGTCATAAAACCCGTCATTGTATCCATCGTCATAGCCATTATCATAACCGCTGCCGCAGCCGCTTAATGCAAAAACCGCTGCACCCACAGCAAGAAAAGCTGTTATTTTTTTCATGATCCACTCCTCTTTCTTACACTGCTGTATTCAGGGTATTATCCCCATAAATTGTGTCGTATTTGTGTGGAAAATGGAAAAATCTACCGATTCCACTTTCTGATCTTGTTATGACAGGAAACACACTGGTTAAGGACACTCGTGTATTCTGTCAGTGCCGCGTGTTTTTGTCCTTCTTTCATGCTTTTATCAAGTCTGTCTGCATATTTGACAATGTTCGCTGCCTGGTCTTTCGCAAAAACAGAACTGTAATCCATCGCATTTTTCGGTGCGATCTGGATATTTCCTGAAGCGGTTTTAAGGTGGGACACCCCCTCATGTACCAGTTTTTTATTGTTATACAAAATACCTTTCTGTACATCTGAAAGCGCCTGTGCCATTGTACGCATATCTTTGATCCTGTCTGCCTGGCTATAGGCATAGAGACTTGTACTCAGGGCAGCGAGTGTCATAAATGTTAGCAATGATCTTTTCATCTTTTTTCCTCCGGATTTTATAGCTGTGAGAGATAGTCCACTATCCGCTCTTCGCATATTATATCAGATTTTTGCGTAGTCGGTCAGCAATGCTGCGATCTTTTTGCTTCCGTCTTTTTCCACGATCTCCATCAGCCCCCTGCTCTTGCTTTCAAGGTCTTCATCGAGCAGAGCAAGCACTTTTTCCGTATCGACCTCTTCTTCCCGCATGATCCATGCCAACTCTTTTTCTTCCAGGAAAAGAGCATTGTAGTACTGATGGTCTCCCGCTGCATAAGGATAAGGGATGAAAAGCGCCGGCAGGGCAGTTGCAGCAAGTTCCCAGAGTGTTGAAGCCCCTGCACGTGCAATGGCAAGGTCGGCGTCTTTCATATAGTCTGCCAAATGTGTGGTAAAACCGAATACTTCCGCCTCTATACCCAACGCTTCATAAGCGCTGCGTACTTCGTCAATATTTTTCTCTCCAGCCTGATGAATGATCCTGATATCCCGTTCTTTCAGTACGGGTGCAATTTCCAGCGCCAGTGTGTTGATGGCTTTTGCTCCCTGTGAACCGCCGAGGAAAATAACTGTTTGCACCTTTTTGCGTATACGTGCGTTGTCAAAAAAGATTTCTTTGACAGGATAGGCCTTGATGGGGCTTTCCTCCAGATAGGATGAGATAAATACCGCAGCATAAGGCCTTAGAAAACGGTTCAGAGAGCCCTGCGCGGCATTCTGTTCGTGAATGACGAGAGGGATATTGAGATATTTGGCGGCGAAGGATGTTGCAGCAGAAGAGAACCCTCCCACAGAAAAAACCACTTTTGCCTTATGTTTTCGAAGCAGTTTGACTGCCTGAAGCGTCGCTTTTGAAAGCATATAGAGTGATTTCACTTTTCCCAGTGCTCCCTGGTTGACAACCCCCCGTGTCTCAAGAAAATACGTCGCCGAAAAATCCGGATCGTGCTCGAACCACTGTCTGTCCTGCCCGTTGTTTGAGCCGATATAGACAAGTTCTTCATGGATGATCTGCTCTTTTACCGCTTTAATGATGGCAAGGTGTCCGCCTGTGCCTCCGCCTGTCATAACGATGCTCATCTTACTTATCCTTACTGTTAGATTCTCTGTCAATTATAACATTTTTCCCGTACTGTCCCGGGGAACTTTTTTCGAAACCATCAGTACCATACCTATGGCAACACAGGAAGCAATAATATGCGAACCTCCATAACTCAGAAAAGGCACGGCGATCCCTTTGATCGGTGTAATGCCCGAAATACCGTAAGCATTGAGAATAAAGGCAAAAGAGATCAGCAGTCCCACCCCTATGCAAAAAAGGTAATACATGGGATTTTTCACTTTCGATGCGATCTTGAAGATGCGAAAAACGATAAAAAGGATGGTCAAAGTTACCAGGGCAAGCCCCAGATACCCCAGTTCTTCCGTGATCCCTGCCAAAATAAAATCGGTATGCACTTCACTCAGGTACCCCAGTTTGAACTGACCGTTCCCCAGTCCCTGCCCCCAGAAACCACCGTTGTGTATCGCATTGAGGGAATTGGATATCTGGTAGGGTTCCTTGACGGTGGTCTCCACACGCAGTGTCTGAAGCTCTTTGAACGGCAATGCGGAAAGAATACTGTCCTGTATCGTACTCCACCAGCTTTTAATCCTTGCCATGCGGTGCGGGGCAAAAAAGATCAGTCCGATAAAGGCTATGAAAATACCCGTGAGCATGGTGAGAAAGAATTTCCATGAACTTCCGATAAAAAGGAACATGATCATCAGCGTTGCACCCAGGACCACTACCTGTCCCAAATCTTTCTGAAATATGGCAATAATGACCACCGCAATAAGAAAAACAATAATATACGGCATAAAAGATTTCAATTCTTCCATAAATCCCATATGGTTCTTTTCTTTGAATTTGCGTGCAAAGCTCCAGGCCAGAAAAAAGACAAAGCCTACCTTGAAAAATTCAACAGGTGCCAGAGAAATGGGTCCCAGGTGTATCCAGCGTTTTGCTCCGCCTACCGCTTTGACGAGAGAAGCCGGCATGAACTGCATGGCGATCATCAGGAGGAAAAAAGAAAAGAAAAGTGTCAGTCCGACAGGCGCGAACCATTTGTCCGGGTCAAGCTTGCTCAAAATCACCATCACGATAAACGCAATGAAGATCGAAATACTCTGTCTGAGAAAAAAATGAAAATCATTGTAATGAAAAAGCAGCACAGTGTAGGTTGAGAGAGAATAACTCATCACCATAGAAAGTGTCAAAAGTGCAATGACGGCGGCTAAAAGTGGTTTGTCTATCATAGTCTCTGCTCCATATTAATTAGTATTTTAACGAATTTAATAGATAACTTTGTTAAAATTGCATATCATCCGGGGAAATTAATGAACAAAAATAGAGAAAATCTGGCACTTCACCAAAGAAAGAACAAAATCAGCTTTCTTTTTATACTGCTTGTTATTGCCATGGCTATCTTTCTTGCTTCCGTACTGAAGACCATTCTTTCCGAAAGACGTATTCCCAGTCAAAACAGTGTCATACATGACCGTTCGCTGCGTGGCAACATCATTTCTGCTGACGACTATACACTCAGTCGCTCCCAGAAAACCTACCAGGCTGTGATACGCGGTGCGAGTATAGACCCTAAAAAACGTGAAGCCTTCGTCAGACTTTTCAGTATTTACAGCGGTATCCCTGAAGCTGAAGTCCTCAAAAAATTCAAAGATAAAAAAGGCCGGGATATTAAAGGCAATATCGTACTTTCAAGAAATATCACATTCAAGCCTGCCATGCAGCTGAAAGAACTTGCCTACAAGCTGAGAAGACTCGGTGCCTTCAAAACCATCAAAACAAAATCCGGTATCGAAGTCCTTTACGGGCTGGACATCATTGAGAACGGGGAGAGCAGAGAATTTCCGCTTGCAGATGTTCTCAGTCCCGTATTGGGATATGTAAGAAAAAAAGATGTCGGACGATATACAAGACCGGTAGGGATCAAGGGGCTGGAACGAAAATATGAAAAACATATCACTTCCAAAAAAGACGGTTATTTCAAAGGCAAAAGAGACGTTGTCGCTTCGGTCATTCATGACAAGAACAGTATAAAAAGTGAACGTGTTGATGGTCTCGACCTGCATCTGAACATTCCACTTGCCTTTCAGAGACGCGTTGAGCTAATGATCGACAAAATGAAAAAGAGTATCGATGCCGATGAAATTCTGGTTGGTGTTATGGAGAGCCGCACCGGGAAAGTCCTTGCACTGGCCAGTACCGAACGTTATGATCCCGAACATATCAGAAACAAAGATGTACCCAAACTTGACCCGAAATTTTCCGAATATGCCTACGAACCAGGCTCAGTGATCAAACCGCTTTCCCTTGCGGTTGCACTGGATCACAGGGTAGTCACCCCCGATACCTGGTTCAATACCCACAACGGCCGTCTCCAGATAGGCAAACGGCGCTGGATCAGCGATGACGAGAAATTCGATGCACTTACTGCCACCGATATTATCGTCCACTCTTCCAACGTGGGAATTTCCCAGATCGCATGGAGACTGACGGGACAGGAATTCAGGGACGGGCTCATCAAATTCGGCCTCTCCCGACCCTCGGGGCTTGATCTCTCACGCGATGTTCCCGGAAAGATCAAACCGCTTCGTCTCCTCAATAACAATATGCACCGTGCCAATTCCTCCTACGGCTACGGTATGCTCGTTACCTTTGCCCAGCTTTTCAAAGCCTACTCTGCCTTCAACAATGACGGTATCGCTGTAACGCCGCGTATCGTCGATTATCTTGAAGATGCAAAAGGCAGTCATTATACCCTTGATCCAAGCGTAGGGGACCTCCATGCCGTAGGGAAAAAAGCAGCCAGACAGATACACAATATCCTGCTTGAAGTGGTCAAGCGCGGTACAGGTGTCAAGGCGCAGTATCCCGGCTTGGAGATCGGCGGGAAAACAGGTACTGCCCACATTGCCAGGCACGGTCATTACGTCAGAGAATACCACAGCAGTTTTTACGGTTTTGCCAATGACAAAAAAGGACATAAATATACCATCGGGGTACTGGTGATCAAAGCGAAGAAATACCACAAATATTTTGCTTCCCAGTCAGCGGTACCGACGTTCAGACGTATTGTGGACATTCTGGTAGAACTTGACTACCTTAAACCCGAAGGCGGCATACTCGACTCTCTTGCACCAATCAAAATAGAGAAACCCAAAGAAGAAGAAAACAATACTGTTTCAAACGGCAAGGAAAGGAAAAACCCTTCGATAAACGATCTTTTCAAACTAAAGCCCAAAGCAAAGAAAAAACCGAAGACCGCTGCAAAACCAAAAATAAAAAAGAGACCAAAACCAAAATCTCCGACCAAGCGGCCGGCCAAAAAAGAGATCATCCAGGAAATGTCGGCAGAAGATCTTTTCTAAGTCTATCGATGGACTTGAATATCAATACCCACCAGTTTCCATTTTCCATTCTCCGGAAAATAACTGTTTTCAAAATAGACCACTGCCGGAGAAGTCGGATAATGGCCTTTAACCGTAATCTCTCCATACTTTCCCACTTCCGGCTTTTGATCCAGCTGTGGTACGATATCTTTCAGTACGGTCAGATCAAGCCCCGCTTTGTAAAATGAATCAAAGATTTTATCGAGCTGCTTGATGCTGGTCTGTTTTTTCCATACATCTGCACTGTATTCATACAGCTTTTTCATACTTTTATCATTGACACTGTTAGCAAATACCATGACACTTTCCTGAACCAGTGCTTTGATCTCCTTGTCAGAAGGCAGTGTCTTTTTCTGCCCGGAAACAGATGGTTGAACCTGTTGGACTTTCTTGCTGGTATCCGTTGTTTGTTCCGTTCCTATGCCTCCGGCACGTTTATAGATAGAATAAATCTGCCACTGGCCGTCGGTATTCTTGACAAATTCTATCGTCAAGGGGATCACACTGCCGCTTTGTGTTGCAATCGACCCTTCCAGTTTTCCCATATTTCCTTCAAAAGAGCGGTTATTCCAGCTTGCACTTTTATACTCTGTTAAAGCATTTTTCTCAAGAAAATTCTTCAATTGTTCTTCTGAAACAGATTTTTTAAAATCTTCCGAAAGCATATTGTAGGCATCGTTATAATGTTTTGTTTTGGCATGGGTGAAAAATGTATTGGCCACATCTGTCATTCCGGAGGTGGCATACATTATAACGGCAATGAACAAGACTATCAGTACAACAACCGTTCCCAATATTTTTTTCCACATGATATTTCCTCTTTTTAAAATTTATCTTTATTAAGATTTTTCAAAAAATCACCTAAATTTTCTCCTCTTTATATCATCTTTACACTTGCCAGTATACCTCCTAATCTATTTTTTTAGCCCCATCTTTTTTCTCATCTCCTTCATCCTCCTTCTCCGTCATATCAAGCGCCTCATTAGTAATCTTATTGATATCTCCGCTCATAACGCCCTCTTTGATATTTTTGATATGCTCTGCTGTTCCTTGGATACTATTATAATCATCGTTGAGCTTGCTGAATGTCTTTTTAAATATTCTTTTACCAAAGGAGAAGCTGACTTCATTTCCTTTTTTGTCATACACTTTTTGGTAGGCATTGACTTTTTTGAGCTGTTTACCGTTTTTATCGTAGTAGATTTCGTCGGGTTTGAGTTTTAGTCCTTTTTTACTGTGGTATTGTTTGTACTCTTCTGCTTTCTCTTTAGCAACACCTGCCCAGTCATTGCTAAGCTCATTGGCTTTCTTTTCTATAAAGTCATCAGCCACTTTGCTCAGACCTCCTTTGGAGTAACTGTCTATGGCGTCGTAGCTGTTTTCCTGAAGGTCGACTATTTTATTGCCTATTTTCAACGGGTCAATTTCTGAGTCTATTCGTGCAAGGACTTTGTTGACAGTAAGGGATGTCTCTTTAACGGTATTGAGATATTTCTCTTTCTTGCCGAGTTCTTTTGCTTTGCTTGTCTGATACTCTGCATCTGCCTGGAGTTTTATCTGCTTTGAGTCATAAAACTGCTTTCTTATGGCATTTTTGATTCTTTTTGCTTTTTGCGTATCTGCAGTTTTAGCAAGTGCTTCTACTTTTTTATGGGCGGCTCTTTGGGTTTCGTAGTCATCACCGAATCTATCTATGATCTTATGTGCCTTTTCTATTTCTACCTGTTTGGCTCTTCGCTCTGCCTGATCTTTTGCAATGCTGTCATTGGAAGCTTTATCTTCTTTTTCCCAAATCTCTCTTGCCTTTTGCCTTTCAGCTTCCTGGCTTTTAATGAACGAGATATTAGACTGTCTCTCTTCTTCGTTCCAGGCATCGAGTCTCTTTTGATACGCCTCTTCTTCTTTGGCTTCCTGCTCGGCTGCTTTGGCATCGGCTTCTTCCTCTTCTTTTATCTTTGCATTGTAGGCTTTGGCTTCGCAGTACTCTTTCCAGGCGTCGTCTATGGGTGGGGTGCAGGGGTTTGTTTTTGGTTGTGGTGTCTCTTCTGTTTGTTTACCTATCGAAACACCTGCTTCAGTTGTGAGATCTATTTTTGGAGTGACGGCTGACTGCTCTTGGATTGTCTTGGGTTCTTCCGGAATATCTTGGATAGGGGTTTGGGAGGATTGAAGTTCTCCTACTGGAAGTTGGAGGAGGAAATGTTGCTTATATTGATAGCTATTGGCATTATATTTATTTGTTTTTAGGGTAGCATCATCCCAAGCATTAGTTAAATGTCCATTTTTATCTCTTTTTCTAATGTAATGATAGTCAACAGAGTGATCTTTAATGGAAGAGATAACTATATGCAGTAATCCTTCACTATTTGCTCTACCATTCAGCTTTCTAGTATAGGCGGTCTTGAGACAAATAAGATTTTTATTTTCATAGCAGTACCTAATAGATTTCCACTTATATTTTCCCTTTAATATACCATTTTTAAAAGTACCACTAGCCATACCCCAAATATAGTCTCCTTGCCCATATTGTGTATGTTTTTGATCTATATATGTAAAATTTATTCCATCAAAATGGAAAATTTTTGGACGGTGCTCTTCTATTTTGTTACCGTTTATTTTTTTATTATTTTTAGTAACCCATTCTTTAGAGACCTTAACATCAAACTTCTTCGGCAAATTCAACTGCACCTCTTCGGCCAAAAGCGCAGCGCTCAATAAAAGAAAACAAATTATTATAGCCTTCATCACATACTCCAACTATTTCCTAAGTACTTTCCCAGCTAAATCAATAGCCCCACCGACGATGCCGGTAGTTGTACTCCAAATATTCAACACAGTATTGACCTTTTTATTCGCGTCACCTTTTTTAAAATCTTTTTCGGACTGGGCTATGAAAGGTTGGGTAGATAGTACTTTTCTTTTTACTGAAAAGGTAATATTTTTTCCTTTCTTATCGAAATATCTTTCATTGGCTTTGATACGCTTCACCAGGTAACCGTTTTTGTCATAAACTTTCATACCTTCGGGAACCAAAGCTCCTTTTTTTGTATGGAGTTGGGCACTATGATATATCTGATCAACACTATCGCCTCCCAAATTGAATGTTTTGTCATTGGCAGTATCTTTTACCACACTGACTACCGCACCGGTTAAACCATCTTTTGAGTAAGCACCGATAGCGTTAATAGCCTTCTCTGTCGTACCTGCAACAAATTCAACATGCTTAACGGTTTCCTTGATCGCTTCTCCTTCGATACCTTCAAGTTCACCTACAGCTTTAATTTCAGGAACGGCGACCATCGCTATCACTTTTTCCGCATTAACAGCTGTATCTCTTATGGTTTCTGCTCTTTTTGCACTTTTGCCTAGTTCATCGCCTACATTGTTATAAAACTCTGCTTCTCCCTGTAGTCTCGTCTGTCTTGAGTCATAAAATCTTTTTCTAACGGCGTTTTTAATTCTTTTTGCCTGTTTTGCATCGGCGGTTTGGGCAAGGTAATCTATCTTTTTATGAGCCTCACTCTGGGTCGCATAATCACCACCGAATCTATCTATGATTTTATGTGCCTTTTCTATCTCTGCCTGTTTGGCTCTTCGCTCTGCCTGATCTTTTGCGATGCTCTCATTGAAAGCTTTGTCTTCTTCTTGCCAGATCTTATCTGCTTTTTCTCTTTCTGCTTCCTGACTTTTAATGAAGGCTATATTGGATTGTCTCTCTTCTTCGTTCCAGGCATCGAGTCTTTTTTGATACTCTTCTTCCTCTTTGGCTTCCTGCTCGGCTGCTTTGGTGTCTGCTTCCTCTTGCTGTTTTATCTTTGCATTATAGGCTTTGGCTTCGCAGTATTCTTTCCAAGCATCGTCTATGGGTGGGGTGCAGGGGTTTTGTTGTTTTGTTAGTGTGGGTTCTTCTATTTGGTTTTCTGGTGAAACGCCTGCTTCGGCTGTGAGATCTGTTTTTGGGATGATGACTGGCTGCTTTTGGATTGGTTCTGGTTCTGCTTGAGGGTCTGGGATGAAGGTTTGAGAGGATTGGGATTGGTTTATAGGCAGTTGAAATGAAAAGAGTAAAGTATAATTAGGAGTTGGATCCATACCATAGCATGGAACAAGTGGACCAAACCAAACTTTCTTCTTGTCTCTGTTCCATCCACCTTCTTTATTTGTTAAGCATTCAAGATATTTTATTGAAATTAGTTTTATCTTGGCTTGCCCACTATAATTACTTTTGCCAGTAATTTTAAATTTGACAACCTCTTTATCTATTAATGTTTGAGGACAAGTAGCAATTCCTGTGGCACTCATATACCCAAGATTTTTTCGAATGGCAAATCCTTCAAATACCCCATTATGAAAACTTCCACTTCCCTCTAAGGATATATAGCGATCTAGAGTATAAATAATATTACCCTCAACTGTACCTGTTGGAGCATCATCATGTATATATTTATGTCTTGGTTGATAAAGTCTAAAATGATCACCATTAACATGCAAAATGATATCAGGAATTTTTTTTATAGAACCTATTCCTGGAAATGGTTTTACGGGAATACTAACATCAAACCTCTCCGGCAAATTCAACTGTACCTCTTCAGCTAAAAGAACGGCACTCAACAAAATAAAACCAATTATTATAGATTTCATAGTATACACCAACTATCTCCTGATCGCTTTTCCAACTAAATCAACAGCTGTGCCGACAATGTCGGTAGTCGTACCCCATACATCCATGAATGTGTTTACCTTTTTATTGACATCCCCTTTTTTAAAATCATCTTCAGATCTTGCTATAAAGGATTTGGTGGTCAGTACTTTTCGTTTGACAGAAAAACTGATATCCTTTCCTTTCTTATCGAAATATCTTTTATTGGCTTTAATGCGCTTTACCAGGTAACCGTTTTTGTCATAGACTTTCATACCTTCAGGAACCATGGCTCCTTTTTTGGTATGGAGTTGAGTGCTATGGAATATCATATCAACACTGTTACTGCCCATATTAAAGGTTTTACTGTTTACACCATCTTTTACAACACTTACCAATGCACCTTCCCAGCCATCTTTCTGGGCTGCATCTATGGCGTTTGTCGCGCTTTCATGTACTTGTGCTATTCCTTCTATGAGAGCTCCGCCGTATACTGTGGCTAATACTTTATTTGCCGTAACGGCTGTATCTCTAACAGTTTCCAATCTTTTTGCACGTTTGTCCAACTCTTTGGCTCTATTTGCCTGGAACTCTGCATCTGCTTGCAGTTTTATCTGCTTTGAGTCGTAAAACTGTTTTCTGATGGCATTTTTGATTTTCTTTGCTTTTTGCGTATCTGCACTTTTGGCGAGTGCTTCTACTTTTTTATGGGCAGCTCTTTGGGTTTCATAATCATCACCGAATCTGTCTATGATATCGTGAGCCTTTTTTATCTCTGCCTGTTTGGCTTTTCGTTTTGCCTGCTCTTTGGCAATGCTGTCATTGAAGGTTTTATCTTCTTTATCCCAAATCTCTTTTACTTTTTTTATTTCTGCCTTTCGGCTTTTGACAAATTTTATATTTGACTGCCTCTGCTCTTCATTCCAGGCAGCGAGTCTCTTTTGATACGCCTCTTCTTCTTTGGCATCCTGCTCAGCTGCTTTGGCATCTGCTTCTTCTTGCTCTTTTATCTTTGCATTGTAGGCTTTGGCTTCGCAGTACTCTTGCCAGGCATCGTCTATGGGTGGGGTGCAGGGGTCTTGTTCTTTTTGTGGTTGTTGTGGTTGGACCGGTTGTTCTTGGGTGTCTGTGTTGAGGGTTACTTTATCGTCTTGTGGTGAAATATTAGTATTAGCTTGTGGTTGGATTGGTTCGGGTTCATTGGGGATGGGCTCTGTTTGGGTACTTGTTTGAGAACTAATTTCAGCTAGTATATTCAAATCATATGTTGCTTTAATTGGCGTAATTGCAGGATGTATTAACTTCCATTTCCCTGTAACTTTATAAAGACCTGTGTCACTTATATATTCTGTATAATTTGTATAATATTTTTTCTTGGTATAGTGTTGTTTGACAAATATTTTATCTCCTTTTATCTCTCCCTCTATCTCTCCCTTTTCAGAATCTTTATATTCGCTAAATGTGCTCGGAATAGTATATTTCGTATTATATTCCCATACATTGCTGTAATGAGTAAATGAACCTTTAATTAGTCCATCTTTAGTATAAGTACCTTCCAACTTTAGAATTACATAGTCCTTGGCATAAGCACCATTTTTTCGTGGAAATGCCTTTTGGGAACTATTGACATATTTACAATTCAAATAAAATTTTCCATTGACAAAATGAATAATACGACAGGACTCGGGTTGTGGATCGTGTTCATAAAATTCTTTATCATACTTTATAGGATAATTTCCATTTGTAGAATAATAATGCCCTTTCATTATCTTCGCATCAAATCTCTCCGGCAAATTCAACTGCACCTCTTCTGCCCAAAGAAAAAAAGGCACAAAAAGAAAAACTACAAAGAGCATTTTTATTCTATCGCCCATTATAACTCTTCCTTTCATTCATTACTTCGGACACGACTCAACCGTCCAAAAAGAATAAGAGGCAAGTAAAGAAAGAAATTTGCTGACTTCCAAGCCTTCTTTGTTTGTCACAAGAACGACATCATACATATATTTCCCATCAAATATAAGTGTGTGCAACTCAAAAATATCTACTCTGCCTTTGCTATGATGAAACATAATACGACCTGCCATTAAATCAGGCATTGCATACACTTTTGGCTCAAGCACAATTTTGCCGCCTTTGGATAACAAATCTTTTTTTATTAGCTCAGCCGCTACCAAAACATTCTCTTGGAGTGAATGTTTTTTAATAAAAGATTTGTCTATTGGAATTTCCAATAGCATATAAACCGTTACGGCTCCTTTTTGGGGATCGGCAAGATGCAGAAATTCACCCTGAGCAAGACCTTTTTTGCTGATCCATCCGCTTGGAGCCAGCAGGCTGAAACGTTTTTGCCTGTCGTGAAAGCGCCTGAGACGCATAGCAGACAGCACATCTTTCGGCAAAGGAACTTGTGCAAGCATATCTTTAATCAACAGCTCATTGTCTGCCGAAGTAGGCTTGATACATTCACCTTTTGTGGCCTGTGATTTTGTTTTGGATGGCACTATGGTAAACGAAGTACGGGCTATCACATGTCCCAGTGCGGAAATAGCTACAAAATATTTCCCTTCGGACAGTGAGGTGTCTTTGGGTATGACAATCGCCGAATAGATAAACCTTGAACCGCTTATGGTTGTCTTGTACCGGTAAAGCACTTCTTTGTGCTGTCCATTATAATAATACCACTTGACAGTAAACTGTGTCGGGGGAAAAATATTGTACACCTTTGCAGAGGCGTAAATGCGTCTGATCCCGGTATCGAAGGTAGTAGCGACACCGACTGCCTTGCTCTTGTTGCTGTCTACACTACGTGAAGTGTGAAATTCTGAAACTTTGATCTCTGATGCCTGAAGCCAAGCACTGAAGATCATCATCCATAAGAGATATATTGAAATTTTACGCCATGGAAAATAACCCATTTTGCCCTCCTTTTTTTTATTATACCCCTAAAATGGTGTAAAAATCAATCTATCAGACCCTCTCTCTCGAACTATAAAATCTGCAGTCCTTGCAATGCTATTTTCTATCGAAAAATTTGGGGACAAACATTTGCCTATTGTTTAAACCATTATGGATGGATACTTTGAACATTTTAAACATTCTATTTCCTGTTTTGGGATTTTTATCAAAATCTTAAGGTTTATATCTTAGAATTGATATAGAAGAGTTTTCAAATAACTGTCGATAACTCAGAATTTATCTCATTCCCAGGGAGGAAAAGAATATGATCAAAATAAAAAGTGTATCGGTTCTTGTATCAGCTTTGCTTCTGACAAGTACTGTTTCCTATGCAAATTTCGGAGATGCTGTCGTAGGCGGGCTGGTGGGAGGTGCTGTCGGTTCGGTGATCACCAACGAAGTATACAACAGCAACCGGCATGAAACCCGCAGAACAACGCATCATCGTACCCATAAATCAACAAAAAGAAAAAAGCAACACCATGCTGCCCCGAGAATGACCGATGAGAAACGCATACAAAAAGCCCTTGCAGGCCTGGGTTTCTACCATGGTACGATCGATGGAGAAGTCAATTCCTATGAAACACGTTCCGCGATCAAGGAGATGAACAAAGCCTATGAGATCAGCCAAAGTGCTGCAATGAGCAATGAAGAGAAAGATGCACTGATTTATCTTGGAACATTGTTCACATTTGACAGATATCTGATTGCCGGAGGAAACGATAAGAAAACCAAAGGCAAAAGAATTCAGACCGCGCTTAAGATCGAAGGCTATTACCACGGAAAGATAGATGGTGCCGTGGGGAGAGGAACAAAATCTTCCATCGCCCAATACAAAAGCAACAATGCGATGGGCTATGGGGACACTTTGAATTTTGAAGAAGAGTACCGGCTTGTGAATGATGCCAAACACAAAAATGATAAAAATATAGATGACACCATCCACTCTCTCAAAACGATGGGAAGCGGCAGATACCAGCCGGAACAGCAACCTTCTGTTCTCAAACTTCAGGTTCCGGGAGAAACACCCCAGTCTACTCCCGCACCGGACAATAGCCAAACACCAAAAGGCGGATGGGAATAAGCCGGGCTAAATCCAGATATTGTCGATCAGCCTGGGCTTGCCCACCCAGGCAGCAACCAGAATGATCGTATTGCCGATCTCTATTTCTTCCAAAGCGTTAAAGGCCCTGTCAACGATCGCAACATACTCTACTTTGTCTGCTTCATCCAGCACAGTGCGCATCTCTTTCCGAATGACGGAAACAGTCAATTCTCCCGCCATCACCATTTTGCTTGCACGCTTAAGTGCATGAGAAAGACAGAGCGCACGTTCTTTTTCTTCTGCGGAGAGATAGACATTGCGCGAGCTAAGCGCCAGCCCCTTTTCATCGCGGACGATCTCGCAGGGAATGATCTGTACATCCATAAAGTAGTTTTTAACCATTTGCGCTATGAGCACAAGCTGCTGTGCATCTTTTTTTCCAAAGTAGGCACGTGTCGCTCCGGAAAGATTCAGCAGTTTCATCACGACCTGAAGCATCCCGTCAAAGTGCCCGGGACGTTTTTCTCCTTCCAGAATATACCCGCGTATTGCCGGTGCACCGATACAAAGTTCGTCTTTCTCATACATTTGTCCAATTGCCGGCATAAAGACAATATCCACCCCGGCCACTTCACATATCTTTATGTCGGCCTCTTCTCTTCTCGGATAGGCATCAAGATCTTCGCCTTCAAGAAACTGTGTCGGATTGACAAAGATCGAAACAATAAGATGATCATTTTCCTTTTTGGCCTGCTGAATGAGTGAGAGGTGTCCCTGATGCAGGGCTCCCATAGTTGGAACAAACCCAATACTGCCGGATAGTCCTTTTTTTGCCTCTTGCATCTCTTTGATTGTACGCACAATTATCATCTCTAACCCTCTATTTTGTAATATTTTGTTAAAATGATAACAAAATATTACTGTAGGGTGTTGTCCCCTGACAACACGAAAAGCCTATTTTTCATTGTACCATTATTGCTTTGGTGCTGTGAGGGCAACCGAAGGAAGTGCCTGTGGTGCACAGCACCCTACAAGAGAAAAGGAACTTTTTCGTGGATATATACGAATACGGCGAACTGCTCAAAAACCTCTCCAAAAAAATGGAGAATATCACCAATATCGTCAAACCGGACGAACTCCGGAACCGTCTCAGTGAGATCGAGCAGATGCAGCAGGATCCCGACTTCTGGAACGATACGGAGAATGCAGGGAAAATCTCGCAGGAAAAAACCCGTACCGAACGGATATTGGAAACGTACAACAATGCCAACGATGCAGTGAACGATGCGATCGAGTATTTTGAAATGGCCAAAGCAGAGAAAGACGAAGAGACGCTTGAAATGCTTTTTGAAGATGCTGACTCGCTGAACGAAAGGATCAATGCCCTTGAAGTCCAAATGATGCTAAGCAGTGAACATGACAGCAACAATGCCATCGTCAGCATACACCCCGGAGCAGGCGGTACAGAGAGTCAGGACTGGGCAAGCATGCTTTACCGTATGTACCTGCGCTGGGCGGAGCGTCACGGTTTTAAGGTTGAAGTGCTGGACTACCAGCCGGGCGAAGAAGCAGGCATCAAAGATGTCTCTTTCATCATCAAGGGTGAAAATGCCTACGGCTATCTCAAAGTGGAGAACGGCATTCACCGTTTGGTACGTATCAGTCCTTTTGACTCCAATGCCAAGCGACACACTTCATTTACCTCTGTCATGGTCTCCCCGGAGATCGACGACGATATCGATATCGAGATAGAGGACAAAGACCTGCGTATCGATACATACAGAGCTTCGGGTGCAGGCGGCCAGCACGTCAACAAAACCGAATCAGCCATCCGTATTACTCATGAGCCTACAGGTATTGTCGTACAGTGCCAAAATGACCGAAGCCAGCACAAGAACAAATCTGCCGCCATGAAGATGCTCAAGTCACGCCTCTACGAATATGAAATGGCAAAAAAGCAGGCAGAGATAGACGGCATCGAAAAATCCGATATCGGCTGGGGGCATCAGATACGTTCATATGTGATGCAGCCCTACCAGCAGGTCAAAGATACAAGATCTAATCAGGCATTCACCAATGTAGATGCTATTTTGGACGGAGATATCGACAAGCTGCTTGAAGGGGTATTGATCTCGCAGGCACAATAAACTTTTTGTCTACCTTTTGTGCTGCGTACCCCCAAGGACATTTTTTGTGGGTATTACGCACCCTTGTCCTCTTCCTTTTTTTCTTTTTCATCCAGTTTCAGCCATCTGGAAAGGGTTTTGGTGATGACTATGGCAGAAACAAATGCCAGCAGTATCATGGAAACTGTATACAGCGCATGCATAATATCTATTTTCATCTCTGTCTCTCCAGTACTTTATTTTCAAGCCGGTAAAGCATATCACATCGTGCCGATATGCTTTCGTCATGGGTTACAAGGACCAGGGCGGCATCATGTTCTCTTGTATACGCTGCCAGCACATCCATAACCAGTTCGGCTGTTTCATTGTCCAGGTTTCCGGTAGGTTCATCGGCAAAAATGATACGGGGTTTTTTACTCAGTACCCGGGCAATGGAAACTCTCTGCTGTTCACCTCCTGAAAGCTCGGAAGTTTTGTGTGCCATAAGATGGTCGATCTTCAGCTTTTTAAGAATGTCATAATCAATATCCTCACCCGAAAGTGTTGTCGCCACATCGATATTTTCCAGTGCGCTCATTCCTTTGAAAAGGTAGTGAAACTGAAAAATAATCCCTACATCATAGCGCCTGAGCGATTCGATCTCATTATCACCCAATGTATAGAGGTCATGTCCAAACAGAGTTACCTTTCCATGATCAGGCTGCAAAAAGGTAGAAAAAATATGCAGGAGGGTTGATTTACCGCTGCCGCTCCGCCCGACAATAGCGATACACTGCTTTGCTGCAATGCTGAAATGGATGTCTGAAAACAGCAGATAGTCAAAACTATGGGAGATACCCGTGGCTTCCAGTAAAGGTTGGGACATCGTATGCACCTTTTTGTGAATTGGGGTATTTTAACATAAATTGACAATGAGTTATGTGTGGCTGAAGGATTGTTGTCGGTTCTGAATGGATAAAAAGCGTTGATGTATATATGACACCGTATATACGGACGGTTTCATCCTGCCAAGAAACCACCCTGCCGCTATTGCGGTTTAGCGTACCGGATCGGTTCGCTTTTTTTGAATGCTTTTGTCACATTGCCGCTCAGTGTATAGTCCTCCAGGTTCAGCCTTTTAACCCCGGAACCTTTTGAGAAATCAAACACTTTCATCTTGACCCACACGACATTTGGGGCAACTGTCGATTCATAAAATGCAATCAGATTGCTCTGGTCGTTCACTGTACGCCATTGTGTCATGGAGATATTTGGCTTGTGGGGGTCAGGATCGCCGAATGGCGAGGAGGTGTTTCTCAGTACCGACATCATTGACGCCACAGCTTCCCGATAATTTTTTGGCTTTGGCAGCATTTTATTGTAGTACTTTGCGCGAACAAAACGGTCGGCTGAACGTCGTGTCCCCGGCAAAAAAGTATTTCCTCCTATTTCACTCCAGTATTCATAGAGCGCCAGCTGTTTTTCAAAGACAGGCGAATTGGTCATGACATCATACTCTTTTGAATGGTGAATCACGGTTTTACCGTCCAAAAACTCGATAATGGCTGAATCCCCGGTCG
>NZ_WGDD01000053.1 GCF_015493435.1 Sulfurovum sp. | reverse complement strand
GTGAAGTTCGCCACTTTCCCCTTTTTGATGGAGCCAAGCTTCTTTTCCTGGTTAAGCGTACGCGCTGCGTTGATGGTAATGGCCTTCATTCCGGTAAAGACATCTATACGCTGGTCCTGGGAGAATTTGCTTCCTTCCCCTGTCATACGGTTGATGGCGGTCCATGCCAGTGTCAGCGGCTCTGCCGGCGCCATGGCAAAGTCGGAGTGGAAAGAGACGGGCACACCGCGCTTGGTCAGCTCTTTAATGCGTACCAGGTTCTCCGCACGCTCTTTGCCAAGCCCCACTTTGGCATACTTGTCCGAAAGCGCCCATAGGTAATAAGGATTGACCGAAGCTTCCATGCCAAGGTCTTTGACCTGTTGTGCGATATCCGCATCGAAGTAGCCCATATGGTGCAGCGTGAAGCGGTGGTCTTTGCGCGGATGTCTCTTCTGGTCTTCACGGTTGAAGTCTATCACCTGCTGAATCCCTTTGTCACCGTTGGCATGCACGTGGATCTTGTAACCCTTGTCCCAGTAGAAGCTCAACTGCTGTTTGAAAAGATCGAGCGGTGTCATCCACTGTCCCTTGAAGCGCGGGTCGGTATAGGGCTGTTTCATCTGCATCGCCAGCGAATAGATGGCACCGTCTGCAAAGAGTTTGACCTGTTTTGGCAAAAAGGTGATGTTCTGCGTATTGTACTTTCCGGGCAGCGTCTGCATCATCTTTTCTGCCTTTTCGTTACTGTTTCCCGCCATAGCGTAAAGCTGGGTTCCGTTGGGAATCAGGTAGGTATCGTACGGCGGATTCTTGTCCATTTCATTTTTAAGCATGCCATATTCCATATTGAAATCGGCACTGGGGAATCCCGGTTCACAGATGGTCGTAATGCCGTTTTGCAGCATCAGCTCCGTCATCATGGAGAGTCCCTTTTTATAGCTCTCTGGATTGAGCAGGTGCACACCGATCTTCGGTACCAGCGCCAGCCAACCGCCTTCGTAGAAGTGCCCCTTTTCCCAGTCGACCTGCGGGTTGCCCTTGAAGTCCTCTTTTTTGATCTTGAAGAGCTTGATGGCGGCATCGTTCAGGTAGATTTCATGGAAAGAACGATGGATCACGCCGACAGGTTTGTTGGGCGCGAGTTTGTTGAGCATCTGGCGGCTCAACGGGCCGTGCCAGAGTGGATGATACCCCCAGATGAAGTGTATTTTTCCTTCTTCTGCTTTATCAATGGATGCTTTGAGAAGCTTTTGGAACTCTTCCGGTGTTTTTGCCGCTTCCGTTACGCCGTTCGGCTTCTTCCATGCATGGGGTGCGATGGTGTCGTTAGGCAGCATGATCGCCGCGATGGAAGGATGCAGATGCGGTTCGATGAACCCCGGCATCATTGTTTTACCCTTAAGGTCAACCTCTGCAGTCTTTCCGGCATAGTTGTTGACCGCGTCAGCCTTTTTACCGGCATATATAATCTTCCCGTCACGTACCATGACCGCTTCGACATAGTTGGGCTTGTCGCCCTCCATGGTGATGATGTCTCCGCCGTAGTAGAGTGTTTGTGGCGGGAGGGGAGCTTGCGCCGCCCCAATCGCGGTAACCGATAAAAGCGCCGTTGCTATTTTCCATAACTGTTTTTTCATTTTCTCCCCTTTTTGGCTGCTTACTAAAGTACTGCTTTGATCGCTTTTACTTCAAGTTTTCGCTTTTCTTTTTTGACTTTTTTGTCAATGTTCAGGTCTGGAGTTTTCTTCGCTTTATGCTTAAGGTTTTTGCTCTCGGACTTCACTGCATGTTTCGCCGCCGATGTTGCCATATTTGCAAATAGTGTTGTTCCCAGGATTGCTGTGATGATGATCTTTTTCATTTGATACCTCCGTAAAATTAGTAACCATAGTATATCAGGTAAAAATATGGAGATTATATGGAAAGTATTTCCAAATTCCGAAATAGAAATTCAGGACTTTGCATAAATTGCAGAAGAATGATCGTTAGGAAAGAAGTCTGTATCCGAGAGCATAACTGTTTTCTATGAGAGGTATTTTTTGTTTGGTCTGCGTAGTGAGCTTTGTATTGAGCCTGTATACCAGCTGTGCCAGTTTGTTGGTATGGGATGTGTCGATCTCTTCACCGTACCATATTTCCGAAATAAGTATTTCATGTGACAGGTAATGTCCGGGGGAAGCAGCCAGGAGGCTGATAAGAAGCATTTCTTTTTCTGAAAGATTGATAGGGATTTGCCGGTAAGTAAGTTCATTGTATGTTTGATCCCATATGAAACCGTCACTTAACCTGACCATCTCTTTTGCTTTTACCTGTGCGATCAATTCATATATGGTTTTTCTGAAAAGATCATCTTTCACAGGCTTGACAAGGTATTGGGTCAGGCCCAGCGGGATCGCTTTGAGAAGTTTCTCTTTGTCGGAGTGGGCAGTCAGTATCACTATGGGGGTCTTTGTGTCCTTTTCCCGTATGGTTTTGGCTATTTCAAGTCCATCAATGCAAGGCATATTTATATCCAAAAGCAGTACATCCGGCTTCTCTTTCTGGTAGAGGGCCAATGCCATTTCTCCATCTTTGGCCGTGAATACCCTGTGAAAATACCGTTTCAGAGCCAAAGCATAATTCTCTCTGGTGACCTGGTCGTCTTCGGCATAGAGTATGGTTGGTTTAAGCATCTTTCTTCTCCTCAAAAAGTACGATTTCAAAATAGGCGCCGTTGTTGTAGTTCTTTACACGCAGCTGGCCACCCATACTGTTCTCTGTCAGCAGTTTTGCCATGTAAAGTCCAAGTCCCGTACCTTCATGTTTGAACTTTGTCGTATAGTAGGGTTCAAAGATACGCTCAAGTTCTTTTGCTTCGATTCCTCCGCCGTTATCCTGAATGGAAAGTATTATTTTCCCATGAAGCCTTCTCATATGTATCTCTATCTTTGGGTCAGCTATTGACTTTATTTTGAAGTTGTCTATGGCATTGTTCAGGATGATCAGTATGATCTGTGTCAACTCTTTTCTGTAAGTATTAACATATATCTCTTTATTTGGGTTGAGGGTGACTTCGATATTTTTACTGTATATTCCGGTGAGATGCAGCGCTTTTTCTATACAGGCTTGCAGCGAAAAATGTGTTCTTTGTTTGTCGGGATGGAAAAAGTGCATAAAATCTTCAATAGTGTCGGACATATAC
The DNA here is from genome assembly GCF_015493435.1 of Sulfurovum sp. Lineage (GTDB taxonomy): Bacteria > Campylobacterota > Campylobacteria > Campylobacterales > Sulfurovaceae > Sulfurovum. Next base: position 3,145 of record NZ_WGDD01000053.1, on the reverse strand, counting down.
TGTGTGTTCTCCTCGATGCTGTCCAGTTTTTGTTCGAGTAACTCTTTTTGTGCGTCATCCGAATCCAGCAGGCTTTTCATTACGGTAACATTGGAGTTGATCCGGGAGAGCGGCTGTCGCCACTGATGTGCGATATTGTTGATCATGCTGCCCATCCCGGCAAGTTTCGCCTGCTTCTCAAGCAACGTTTTTTGACGGTAGCGTACCTTGAGGTGATAGTAAAGCAGGCCAAGCAGAAACAAAAGTGCCACTGCGATGATTTCTGCAAGTAAACGATAGTCTGCTTTGACGACCTCTTTTGCGCTCATCCAGTGGTTGATCATTCTGGTCTTTTCCTCAGTTGAGAGATCTGCGATCGCTTTATTGAAAATATGCTTGAGTAAAATATCGTTTTTGCGAAGTCCCACATGGGCTCTCATCACAAGCGGTTCGACCTTCGTATTGATCTTAAGCTCCCCGATATGCTCTCTTCTGATATTATAGGCAGCGATCCGGTAAATGTCTATAAAAGCATACAATGTCCTGTTGGCAACCTTGTCAAGGCCGTCTTTTGTGGATTTTGTTGTTTGAAGCTGCAGTGTGGGATATGTCTGGTGCAAATAGGCTATCATATTTTTATAATGCCCGATGATCCCGACTTTTTTCCCCTCAAGCATTTTCATGTTGTTGACAAAAGGTGTTTTTAACCGAGTGGTCAGGGCCACAAAGTCTTCTCCAAATTCATTTGAGAGTGCTATGCCGGAGAAGGTATTGGGGCTTCCCATACTTACTACAGCGTCTGCCTGTCCCTGTGTAACCATGGTGACACAGGCCGGCAAATCGGACAAATGGATAAATCGTATCGGCACGCCGATCCTTCTTTCAAAGGCTTTATAATAGTCATGGACAATACCGAAAGTATGATTTCCCTCATGTCCTATATATGGCATCCATTCTGCATAGTCGCAGACAGTGATCTTTTTTTTCTGTGAAAGATATGCTTGTTCCTCCGGAGTGAAATGGAGGGGATAGCGGATACCTTTACGAAGAGCAGTGTTTATCTCTGTATTCGCATGCGTGCTACCAAGCAGGCATAGAAGCATCATGAATTGGATCAACGGCATCCGATACTGTTCCTTTTTGCCATAGCAAAGTTCATCTTTTTTTCTTTCGGATGGGCCATACTGGCGGCACCATGCCTGATACACGTTTTTTTATTGATTTACGACTGATCACCATTGAGCTTTGAGTAAAGGTTTGCTTCCTCAAAAGAGATACGTTGGGAAAGAATGTCTGCAAGTTCTTTAAATGTTATGTAGAATTCTGCATTAAGAGGAACATCCGGGCTTGCATATTTGGCCAGAAAATTTATGAGTGCCACTTTCGTATGTTTGAAACCAGCAATGAAATCTTCTACCATTACCTGTGTTTTTTGATCGATCTTTCCTGATTCTTCTTTCATGAGATTAAAGAGTTTTAAGTCTTCGTCCATAACATGATCTACGGCGAGGCTCTTTAAGTCTTTAAGTGCCTGTTTTGCTGTTTTTTCATCGTTTGCATCATAGGCGTCTATGACTTTTAAGGCCAGGGCCACTATCTCTTTATGTTCTTCTTCCCATTTACGGACGAGCTTGTGGTTCTTTGAGTCAAACAATGATCCGAACATAATCTTATATCCTTCTTTTTTTCCCCATTATAACAAAATATTAAAAAAGTATCTTGCTAATAAATGCTGTACTGGACATAAAAAGTGATCTTTGTTGTTGTTTTGGGTCTTGGATAATCCTTATACGCAATGCGGATAACCTGCAGTGTATTGTTGTCAAGTGCCGTGTACCCAATGCGGCTTTGAAGCCTCAGTCCGCTGATGCTGCCATTGGGATGCAAGTAGAAAGTCACTACGTTCGTTCCTTCCTGTCTGGTTCTGACAGCAACATCCGGATATCCGTTCTGTATGAGTGTACGCTGTGTAATACGGTGAATAAGACTAAGATTTTTTTTAATGAATTTTTTCTGTGTAGGGGTGAACCTGTCAAACTCCGAACCGTAAAGCTGTTGGATCATTTGGGAACTGTAACTGGCAGAAGCCGGTCTGCTTGGTGCCAGTGAAACGGAACGCCCAGAACCCATAAGGGCCGATGCCAATCCGTTTCTGTGGCGGGAAGGTTTTCTCGGTCTGTGCGGTTTGCTTTGTCTGGCCACTTTTTTCCTGGGTTTCTCTGCTTTCTGTTTGACAATCTTCCTGGGCTTTTCCTTTTTTTTGACGATCTTTGTTACATTGTTCTCTTCACGCTCTTTTTTTTCTACGACCAGACGGGTTTTTTCATCGAGCAGTTTCTTTTTGGCAACAGGAGCAGGGGTTTTTATCGGTGTTTTTTTGACCGGTACTTTTTCTGCCGGCTTGGGTTTTGGCTGTATGACAGGCTGTGGTTTTGGCTGGGACAGTTTTGGCCGGACCGGCTGCATTTTTGGTCGGGAAGGCATTACCGGTTTGGGTGCCGGTCGTGCAGGCGGTGCCGTGATGACCTGTTTAAGGTTCAGAGAAATCTTTTTGGATTTTGGTGAAGGAGGGGTCGGGAATTTCAAGTCTTCAAACGCGAGAAAAAACCATAGAAAAATAAGCAGGTGAAGCAAAAGGGAAAGCAGCAGTCCCTCAAGTGTGCGTATGGTTCTCCCCCTGATCTTCATTCTTGTTTCAGCCTTGTTGTGTTTGGTGTAGACCTAAGTGCCTATAGTGTATAATCCACGCAATTATACATAATGAGGATTAATACTATGGCATATGATAAAAGTATTGCGGCATTTGAAGAGGCTTACAGGGTCATCCCCGGAGGCGTGGATTCTCCGGTACGGGCATTCAGCGGCGTGGAGGGTACACCGCCGTTCATCGAAAGAGGCGAGGGGGCTTACCTTTACGATATCGATGGGAACAGATATATCGACTATGTACAGAGCTGGGGGCCACTGATATTTGGACACTGCGATGCGGACATTGAAGCTTCGGTCATGGAAGCGGTCAGAAAAGGCTTGAGCTTCGGCGCGCCGACCACGGTCGAAACGGCGCTGGCGGAGGAGATCGTGTCGATGTTCGACAGTATTGACAAGGTACGTTTCGTCAGTTCAGGGACCGAAGCGGTCATGTCGGCCATCCGTCTTGCAAGAGGGG
>NZ_WGDD01000052.1 GCF_015493435.1 Sulfurovum sp. | reverse complement strand
ATCTTAATTTATGCTGTAATATCCTGCAGCTTTGGTCATATTAAATATGGAATCTTAACAATGTGTGTCAGTGATGATAGCAGATATTTGCAATATCATTATTTTGTTTTAGCATTTGGCATGGCCAAACCTACAAATGAATAAATTAGGGAAAGTGAAGTTTAAAAGTAGAAAAATAAATTGGAAAGACACGGAAATCCGTGTCTTCTCTGTATCATTACGCTATAGGTTCAGCCTTTTGTACATCATAGAGAATGTCATCCATAGGGTGACGGTACATTGGCATAGCCAATCTTTTCTCATCAAGTACATGACCGATGAAACCAATGGATCTACCGACGATGAAGAAGGCGTTGAGTGTACCTGATTCGATGAACTCATTGATATCTTCTTCAGAATAGCCCAATGCTCTCCACATATCTACCATGAGAATACCGATAGTACCATCCACATTGAGAATAAGGTTCTCTTTCTTGGATGTAGTGAGTGCTTCAACCGTTTTTGCATAGTCAAGAAGCGGTGTAGCAGGGAAATGTTCTGCTGCATAATTCATAAGACCGGTCACTCTGAGATCCGGGTTCTTAAGAGATTTGATTCTGTGTCCGATACCGGGGATAGGAACACCCTGTTTTTTCATGTAGCTGAGGAACTCTGCCGGAGTGAGGTCATTGTCATCTGCATACTTGAAATACTTTGCCGCACCGTCTATTGCACCGCCAAATCTCGGACCTATTGTCAAGAGACCTGTTACCAGTGATTCAACCACTGATTTACCGGCTCTTGCAGTTACTTTCGCATTGTGCGCACCGGAAACGGCAGGACCATGATCTGCAACTGTTTTAATAACAGTTTCAATAAATTCTGTTGCCCATTTCGGATACTGCTTTTTAAACCATAACAATGAAATAACATCACCGATACCTTTACCTGTATCCGGTGTTGCTACAGAAGAGATAGGGAAACCGGCGTAGGTTGCCTCTTCTCCTCTGTCGTCGGAGATTGTACAGATAAAGTGCTTAGGTCTTCTTACCTTTGGAATGATTCTGAGCTCTGGTTCTTCGATCTCACCGATCACACCCTCTGCTCTAAGCTTGTTATAGACTTCAGCGATCTTTGCCGGGAGATCATTAAATGAATCCGGTACGTAAATCCCTGCTTCAGCCATTGCTTTATTCTTTGCTGCCGCAGTTTCAGCATCCGCATTCGCAGAAGCACCTGCATGGCCGAACTGAACACCTGAGGAGAAGTGCTTGGCGATCGTACCGATACACCACGCGATGATCGGTTTCTTGATTCTGCCGTCTTTGACAGCTTCGATGACTTTATATTCTTCTGTACCACCTACTTCACCCAAAAGTATCATATATTTTACATCAGGGTTTCTTTCCATTCTGAGAAGGTTGTCAATAAAAACGGAACCGACAAACCTGTCTCCGCCGATCGCAACACCTTCTGCGATACCGTCAGCATTGATCGCAATAATATTGGACAACTCATTGAAAAGACCACCTGAACGTGTCACAAGACCACATGAACCTGCTCTGTGCAGTTTGGAATTGATGATATTCGTAATTGTACCGCCAATATTTGCAATTTTGAATGCACCCGGAGCAATGGCACCTACTGTTGCAGGTCCGATTACTGTGACACCGGCATCTCTGGCTGCCTGGTTCATTTTTCTTGCCAGTCTTTCCGGGATACCTTCAGCCGTGATCATAATGGTCTTGAACTGTCCATCGATTTCTATCGCTTCCATAGTAACATCGTATGCTGTTCTGAATGATGCAAAATTTAGAAGTACATCTGCCTGAGGCTGTTCTTTGACCGCCTCTGCAGTCGAGGTATACAAAGGAACCATGATTTCATCAGGTCCGTAAAAGAACTTTTCAAATTTGTTACCGCTTGTCGGAGCAACAATGGCTGCTACAGAAGGCTTTTCTCTTCCTATAGTATAGTCATAATCCAACATTCTCTGGATCGCTGTTTTGTTGTTGTTCCAGAAGATCGCCTGTGTATCTTTTGTAAATAATCTATTTTCCATTCTCTTTTCCCCTTACTTCTCTAATGCCATTCTAACAATGTCAGTAACATGTGTTTCCGGTCCGTAGACTTCAATATCGAGTCCCAGTCTGTCTGCTGCTTCTTTGATATCTTTCAAGCCTTTCTCATAATTTGGGCCACCACGTCTTACATAAATCTTTGTATTGTGTGCCTTTAGCTTATCTGCATACTCTTCAAATGCCTGGATGATACCCGTAAATGTTTTTGCAACATCCGTAAAGTTCGCAATCGCGCCACCGATAATAAGTACTTTTCCTCTTGGGTCATCGTACCTTGTCATCAAATCAAAGATGGTTTCCGCATAGAATTTGGTCTCACCTGTTGTCGGTCCGCCTGAGTACTCACCATAGTTCGCCAAATCTTCAACCCCCGCAAAGTCAGCAATGGTATCTGCATACACCACTGAAGCACCGCCTCCGGCAACCATAGTCCAGATACGGCCCATCGGATTGAGAATAGTAAGCTTGAGAGAAGCACCTGATTTACTGTCTGCTTCAGCAATGGCTTTCTCTTCCTCAGACATATCTTCCATACCGAATGCAGTTGGGAATTCAATGTCACCCCAGGCATCTTTCATCATAAAGCCTGCCGTATCGTCAAGTCTTGCAACCAGGTCAAGAATCGCCATCTCACCACCGTCAAGCATAACGATCGGATTGATCTCAAGATAGGCAAAGTTCATATCTCTGTAGAATTTGAAGAACTGGATAGCGAATGATGCAAATGCTGCCTTATTCTCATCAGGAATATCCTGGGGAATATGTGATTTGACCATTTTTTCCATATCGGCATCAGGCATATTGATCGGAATATGTACTTCATTGACCTTTTCGTCCCAGCCTTCTTCAACTTCCATACCACCCTCGGCTGACATGAAAAGTACATCATCTTCACCGACAGTTGTTGCAGAGATATAATACTCCTGATCCTGTGTATGCGGTGTGAACGGCTCTACAATAAAGTGTGTCAGATGGCCCTTTTCTCCGGAGAGAAGTGTTACATCGTGAGACTGTTTCTCATCGATCCACTTTGCTGCATCTTCCAGAGTAACATCGCCGGGCTTTTCTACTCTAAAGAGTACAAGGTCATTCTTACCCCTTTTACCGAACAGCATATCGGGTTTTGCAACTAACGGCTCCTGGTTCAACCATTCAAAACCGTGTTCTTTTGCTTTCTCTCTCAGTTCGTCTCCACTGGTAACCAATACTGACTTGAATCCATAATGGAAACCATCAAAATATTCGTTCCAATGTCTTGCAAAAATTGCTTTACCATCGTACTCTCTAATCGCTTTTTGAGCCATCGAGTTCTCCTTTAATTTAGTTCTTGATAGTTTAACATGAGATTGTTTTAACTTTTGTTTATGTAATTTAAACTATAAGTAGAAAAAAAATATTGTGTATTTTAGAAACAGTTTATTGCTTCGTTTCGCAGGAATGAATACCATAATATCGTAACTGGTATCTTTCGCGTTTGCTGTCTGTATCGAAACAGTTTATCCCTTTTGACTTTAGATTTTTTACAAGATAATAGGGTTTGTAAATGCGTTTCGCAAAATGCTGTTCCGGATTGGGCATCATGTTATACAGCGTTTGATGAAAAACGATGATCATTGCGCTTAAAAGCAAGAATGCCATAACAACATAAAAACCGCGCCTGTACCATCTTTGAAATTCGGGAAGCCTCACACGTATGGAATGGTTAAACTGATCAAGCATCAAAACCACTGCCGGCAGAACGTAAGGAGCAAAATCTGTGAGGTAAATGCGCTGTCGGATTGAGAGCAGGAGAGAAAAAGCGAATGCCGTAAATGAAATGTACCAAATAAGGTTTTTCTTTCCCCGCAACAGTATACGGTACATCGTGTAAAAAAAATAAAGGAATACCAGCGGAGAAAAAAGTGTTGCATAAAGACCGAATATCTCGGCAAAATGGCCCGTCGGTCTTCCTCCGATATTAATACCCTTTGCCAGGTAGATAAATACCAGCAGGAAAGCAGATGCGACGATAATCAGTTTTTTGTCTTTATATATCATACCATAGAAAAGCAGGGCCACAAAAAAGATGATGGATGCTTCATGGATGAAAAAAAGTGCCAACAGGATAAAAGGCAGCCATACAGTCTCCCCTTTTTCATAGAGCAGCACAAAAAGTAACACCAGAGGCAGTACAATAATGCCGATATTTGCCATGGTACTGGCTGTAATAATACCCGGCAGAAGCATAAAGATGAATGTTGCAAGATAGGCATCTTCACGTTTTTTGAAATGTCTCCTGCTGAGTTCGTAAAAAAGCCAGATACTTAAAAAGCCAAAGAAAATAAAGAAAATACGCAATCCAAAAAATCCGGGAACATGCTCTTCGCTCCACTGTAGCAGGATAGCAGCAATATTGTGAGAAGCATAAAGAAGTTTTGCTTCATGCGGACTGATAGGCGTAGTGATCGCCAAATAAAGGACAGCACCGATGTAAAGAGTCAGGGCTACAAGAAAATGCTGTTTTTTCATAGCAGGTAAAGTACTTAGAGTTTTAAGAAGTTATCCAGCATTTCATGACCATATTCGCTCATGATCGACTCAGGGTGGAACTGTACTCCGTAAATCGGCTTGCCTTTGATCTGCAGGGACATGATCTCATCATCATCTTTGCTGTGAGAAGTTGCGATGATACATTCCGGCAGTGTCTCTTTCTCTACAGTAAGCGAATGATAGCGTGTGGCTCTGAATTCGTCAGGCAAATCTTTAAAGATAGGTGTTTGTGCATCTACAGAGATTTGTGAAGTCTTACCATGCATCATATGTTTTGCCCTGACCACATCTGCACCAAAAGCCTGTGCAATGCTCTGGTGTCCCAGGCAGATACCGAAGATAGGTACCGTATCGGAGAATTCCCTGATCACATCGAGGGTAACACCGGCATCATCGGGTGTGGAGGGTCCGGGAGACAGAATAATCTTTGCGGGATCGAGTGCTTTGATCTCTTCAATGCTAAGTTCATCATTTCGGATCACCTTGAGATCTGCCCCCAGTTCACGGCAGTACTGTACGACATTGTAAGTGAAACTGTCGTAGTTGTCTATCATTAGTACCATACTTTTTTCCTCGTGCTTGATAGTGATTATTTTAGCATCAATAGACTTTCAGCTCGTTATAGAGGCTGTCGCGTTCTACAGGCTGAAAACCGGAATTCCTGATCATAGCTACAAAATCGTCAAGATTCATACCGTGTGCAGATGCCGCTCCTGCCGCAGACTGGATGGACTCTTTTTCTATGGTTCCGTCCAGATCGTCCGCGCCGAACTCCTGGGCGATGAGTGCAAGATTGATCGTAGAGGTTGCCCAATAGGCTTTAATATGCGGAATATTATCCAGCAAAATACGTGCGATCGCATAGGTTTTAAGCACTTCCTGCCCTGTCGGGAATTTTTCAACCTTGAGAAAGTTATTCTCTTTTTGATAAACAAGCGGGATGAAGGCATTGAACCCTCCTGTTTTGTCCTGAAGGTCACGCAGGCGAATCATGTGGTCGATACGGTGTGCTCTTGTCTCTACATGACCAAAAAGCATTGTAGCATTGCTCTCTTTGCCACGCTTATGCCATTTTTCATGAATTTCGAGCCATTGGTCTGATGTTACTTTGCCTTTACAGAGATATTCACGTACTTTCTCATCAAATATCTCCGCACCGCCGCCGGGCATGGAATCTACACCGTTTTCGATCATCCGATCAAGTACCTCATCATACGTAAGTCCGTATTCCCGCTTGAGAAAATCGATCTCTGCAGCCGTCATCGCTTTGATATGAATATCAGGAAACGATTTTTTTATCTTTCTGAAGGCTCCCATATACCATTCAACACCGTCGTGGGGATTGTGTGCTGAGACGATATGCATTTCTTTGGCACCGTTTGCAACGGAATTTTTAACAATTTTCAGAATCTCATCATGATTCATAGTGTACTGGTTAGGATTTTTTCGGCTGGCAGAATAGGCACAGAATTTACAAATGTCGGCACAAACATTCGTAGGGTTGATATGGCGGTTGATGTTAAAATAACTCTTGTTCCCGTATTTTTCCCGGCGTATTTCATCGGCAAGTTCTCCAAGCGTATAGAGATCAAGATCATACAGCGCTTCCCCTTCTTTCTGACTCAACCGTTCTTTGGCACGTACCTTTTCTATCAAATCCATCTGTATATATCCATAATTATTTTTGGGTATTATAACACTTATAGATTAGGAGTTACTAAGTGAACAAAGTCAAAGCACAGATCGAAGAGTTACTTTACAGCAATGCTCCCCATTTTGAGATCGCCAAAGTTCTGAAAAAAGATATCAAATGCTACTTTGATACCCTTGAAGAAACCTTTACGACTTCCGGTGGCAAAGATTTTCTTGTCAAACATACCAAAAAGATAGATACCGTACTCAAACTCGTCTATCAGGTGGCCCAGAGAGATATGTTCGGCAATTATGCCCCGTTAAAAAATGCTATACCGCTTGCACTCGTTGCACTCGGTTCCTACGGAAGGGAACAGCTGTGTGTTTACTCGGACATTGACCTGATGATCGTTTATAAAGATATCCCCGGATACAATGTCAAAGAGATGATCGAAAAGATACTCTACATTCTTTGGGATACCGGGTTGAAACTGGGACATCGTGTTCATACAGTCGAGGATCTCTACGCCGTTTCAAAAACGGATATTACCATTAAGACCGCACTGATCGAATCTCGTTTTATTGACGGTTCACATTTCGTCTGGACGGAGACAGAGAACGCCATTGCCAAGATACGCCATGATGAACCAGAAACATTCATCAGACTCAAACTTGAAGAACAGGCGTACAAACACCGAAGATTTCCGCTGACAATGGAACCTAATCTCAAAGAAGGCGTAGGCGGTTTCCGCGATGCCAATCTGGTTTTTTGGATCGGAAAGATCTTTTACAATGTTGACAGCATCAGAGAATTGCCTGCAGAAATCGTTGAAGAGAAAGAATACCGCCCTTTCCGTATTGCACTGGAATTTCTCTTCAGGGTACGTTCCGCACTCCATCTTGCCACCCATAAAAAGGAGGACAAACTCCGTCTTGATCTCATTCCGGCCATCGCAACGCTTCTCGGCTATGAAGCAAGCAAAGAAGGGCATATGAAGTTTGCCAAAAAGGTGACAGAAAGCCTCAAAGTGATCCGTCTCTACAGTACGATCTGGCTGGAGAGACTGACAAGAGACTATATCACCCCCCATACTGACAAAAAATGCATTTATCCCAAAGAAGCAGATTTCAACGGGCTGCTGCAGCAACTGTGTACCTCTGCAGATGAACCCTTCTATGCACATCCTGTGTTTTTCAAGCAGCTTCTTGTCGCAGATCGGCCGGAACGGCCTGACGATGCACTTTACCAAACCATTCATGCTTTTTTTTACCGGCCTCATGCCTATTCTATTCTCAGTACACTCTCTTTCTGCGGATTGCTCAAATATGTCATTCCTCCGGTTAAGAAAATCGTAGATCTTCCCCAGTTTGACGGATACCATCAGTACGCGGTCGACATTCACTCCCTGCGCTGTGTCTACTCGCTTGAACAGATAGAGGATCCATTCATCGAATCATTGTATATCCGGCTCGGCAAAGAAGAGAAAGCCATGCTCAAACTTGTTGTTTTTCTCCATGATGCCGGCAAGGGGCGTAAACGTGACCACCATCTCGTCGGTGCTTCACTTTTCAAAGTTTTTGCCAAAAAGCTTCAATTTGAGCCGACACTCATTCAAATGGGCGAAAGACTCATTCACTATCATACACTGATGAGCAATGTGGCACAGAGAGAAGACCTTTACAATGAAAAGGTCATTATCGCTTTTGCGTCCCATTTCAAGACAAAAAAGCTGCTTGATATGATCTATATACTGACTTATGCCGATATGAACGGTGTCGGCAAAGACATTTATACGTCCTTCAATGCACGTCTTATCAGAATACTCTACCAACGCTCACTTGAAGCACTGGACCACACTATGATGATAGATGAAGCCGCCAAACGGATCAAGAAAGAACAAAGTCTCAAGCGCAATGCAGATTTCCTTTCCCTCAGCCGGACCCAGCAGCGGAAGATCCTTCAGATCCCCTCCGATCTGCTCTTTTTGCGCTATAGACCGAAACGTATTATTGCCATCGCCAGAAAAGCTTTTGAATTAAAGAATTATGCCTTTTTGATCAGCAATGAAAACAATCTGGTCATTGAAGTCATTCGGAAAGAATCTTTCAATCTTGGTTATTTTCTGGCCAAACTTTCTGCATTTGATGTTGTCAATATGGATATCTGCAAACTTTTCGATGACCTAAAATATTTTAAGATCGATTTTTCAGTCAAAGCAAATGAAGAGGATCTTATGCTGATCGAAAACATTCTGCACAAGTCATTTGACCCAAAGCAGAAAAGTACAATGCCCACACCCATCATCAAAAAGAATGAAATCGAGATCGACTGCGAACATTCCAAAACCTACGCTATGATGAAACTGCATACCAATAATCAGAAAGGCCTTCTTGCCTATACCATCAACCTCTTCGATATCATGGGTATCGACATTGTTTCTGCTAAAATACATACGTTGAAAAAACGTGTCAGAGATCTCTTCCTCATCGAAAAGAATGGAAATTTCTGCCATAATACGGATACTATTATCAATAAATTAAGCAGGGAAGAATAGCGATGTGCGGAATTGTAGGATATATCGGGCCGAAAGAGAAAAAAGAGATACTGCTTGAAGGTTTGCAGGAACTGGAATACAGAGGATATGATTCCGCCGGTATTGCTGTGATAGAAGGTAAAAAGCTCAACAATTTCAAAGCGATCGGAAAACTTGCGAACTTGAGGGAAAAGACCAGAGATTATGTTTCCGAAGGCTTTGGTATCTCCATCGGCCATACACGCTGGGCAACACACGGCAAACCAACAGAACTCAATGCCCACCCCCACCTCGGAGAATATTCCTATGTTGTCCATAACGGGATCATTGAGAACTATCAGGAACTCAAAGAAGAGCTGCAGGCTGAGGGGGTACAATTTCTCAGCCAGACAGACACGGAAACCATCGTACATCTCTTTGAACGCTATCACAATAAAATGAACGATCCCTTTGCCTCCTTTCAGAAGACCATCGAAAGACTTGAGGGGGCTTATGCAATCCTGCTCATCACCGAGGCAGCACCCGACACTATCTTTTTTGCAAAAAACGGTTCGCCGATGCTCATCGGTTTTGACGGAGACGAAGTTTATTTCGCTTCTTCCGATACCCCTATTATCGGGAAAGCGCATGAAGTCTACTATCTTGAAGACGGTGAATACGGATATGTCAAAGGGGGCGAGGTCCATCTCTTCAATGTAGAAGGACCAAAAACATTCACAAAGCAGCCCCTTACCGCTGACAAACTCTCTGCACAGAAAGACGGATACCGTTTCTTTATGGAGAAAGAGATCTATGAGCAGAGCTATGTCATGTCCGAGACCATCATGGGCCGTGTACTGGCTGACAAAATTGTCCTGGATGAACTGGACGGTGACTTTTTTGAAGGGATCAATGCCATCAAGATCTGTGCCTGCGGTACTTCTTACCACTCCGCCCTGACCTCGGCCTACCTTTTCGAACGCATTTCAAAAGTCCGCTGTGATGTAGAGATCGCTTCGGAGTTCAGATATAAAGAGCCGTTATTGAGCAAAGATACGCTTTTTATTACCATTTCACAAAGCGGCGAAACAGCCGATACACTCGAAGCACTGAAAATGGCAAAACGTGCCGGGCTGAAAAGTCTGAGCATATGCAATGTAGACAACTCTTCCATCGTCCGGGAGAGTGACGCTGCCATCCTGACACGGGCAGGCATAGAAAAAGGGGTTGCAAGCACCAAAGCGTTTGCCACCCAGACAATGGTACTCTGGATACTCGCACTTTATATGGGACAGGAGAAAACAACCATTTCTGCAGAAGTAATGCGTAAAGAGATCGATGCGATCCTTCATACCCCCAAAGCACTGGTCGTCACGGACTCGTTGCATGCCAAACTGACCAGACTCAGCAAACGCTACCTGCATGGACACGGTTTTTTCTTCATTGGGCGCGATATTTTCTTCCCGCTTGCACTTGAAGGTGCGCTCAAACTCAAAGAGATCAGCTATCTGCATGCCGAGGGCTATCCTGCCGGAGAGATGAAACACGGGCCTATCGCCCTCGCCGATGCCGACCTCTTCACTGTTGCACTGATGCCAAAGACCATGCATTACGACAAGATCAAATCAAACGTAGAAGAGCTCTCTGCCAGAGATGCAACTATTTGCGCCATTTCGCCTGAACCCTTTGAACTGGCCGACGACTTCATTCAGACAAAGTATGACACACATCCGATGCTGGAATTCTTTGAAATGATGGTCGTGACACAGCTGCTTGCACTGGAAATATCGGTACGTCTCGGGAATGATGTGGATATGCCGAGGAACCTGGCGAAGTCTGTTACGGTGGAATAAATTATAAATGCATAAGAAAGGTATTATTACAAAATGGAATGATGATAAAGGATTTGGCTTCATTACTCCTTTAGGAGAGAAAAAGGAAATATTTGTACATATTAGTGAATTTAAAGATCGTACAAAACGTCCATCATTGAATAAACCTGTTGTATACACACTTTCGCAAACCAAAGGCAAACCTTGTGCCATTAATGTTCAAATTGACAATAACAGTTCTTTTATACGTAAAAAAGGAATTTTGACAAAATGGAATGAAGAGAAGGGTTATGGTTTTATTACTCCATTAGGAGAGAAAAAAGAAATATTTGTACATATTAGTGAATTTAAAGGACATCCTTTATTAAATGAAAGAATTTCATTTACACTTTCCAAAGATAAAAGTGGTAGAACTTGTGCTACGAATGTAATTGCATTTAATCAAGCAAGATTAAAGTTTGAATCACAAAAAACAAGTCGCATAAAGTTATTTTCACTATCAATAATTATAATATTTTACGGTACACTTCTTTACTTTACATTAAATCAAAAAATAGAAGCATATATTCTCCCCTACTACCTGTTCATAAGTACATTTACATTTTATATATATGCAAAAGACAAAGATTATGCACAAGATGGAAGCTGGAGAGTCTCAGAAAAAACATTGCATCTATTATCTCTAATTGGCGGATGGACTGGTGCACTGATTGCTCAAGATAAATTACAACATAAATCAAGTAAACTAAGTTTTAAACTAACTTTTTTCATAACAATATTATTTAATTTATTACTTTTATATATTCTTAATTCGTTATCATCTAACTTCAGATAGTAAAATTTGAACATTTTAATGTTGTCAGGATGCAACATCCTACAAATGACAATTTTTCCGTAGGGTGCTGTGGGGACACAGCACCCTACGCAACATCAAGTATTATCTTGAAACCATTGTTCACACAACGCTTTGTAAACGGTCTTATACGCTTCCAGTTTTTCTTTCTCCCATCCTTCCATTCTGAAATACGATGCCAGAAAATAGGCTTCATCCAAAAGATCCAGATTGAACTCCACGCTGACTGCCGCCAGATCAAAATAGCGGTCATTGATGCCCGCGAATTCCCAGTCTATCAGTTTCAGTCCGGATGCTGAGAATATGAGGTTTTTCGGATTGGGGTCATTGTGGCACAATACCGGTTCTTCGGGAAATGTTTCAATGACTCTAAAAACTTCTTTCAACCCATCACTGATGCTGCCGAACATCGTTTCAAGCGGTATAACTTCAGCGTCTGTTTGGAGACAGTGCACCTTTTTGAGCACAGTGGCAAGCCTCGCGAGATCTTCTTTCTTCAATGATGTTTTGTGTTCCCCTTCCAAAAATTCACATACCATCAGATTTTTTGAAAGGTCCAGTATCAGCGGCTGGGCTGCAATACCTTTTTCATAGGCCAAGAGCTGTACCCGGTATTCCAATTCACGGTTACGGTCTTCAAGCTTGAATTTTCGCAGAAGATAGGGCTTCTCCTCTGCGTAAAAAATATAATTCTCATTGGAATATCCCTGCTGGGGAAGGAGTTTGGGTCCGACAATCTCTTTACCGGAAAAAGGAGGATAACTATGCAGATCGATGTTCACGATATACCTTGAGCCAGCTGGCATAACCGTAGAATGCCAAGATCACATACAGGATGAACAGCACGATGGTTGCATAATAACCCGACCTGTAATAGAGTACTATGGCGGTCGAATCTATGACCATCCAGTACAGCCAGTTCTCCAGTACTTTTTTTGCCATCATCCAGGTTGCTATGCCTGAAAAGACCATGACAAAGGCATCATGATAGGCAAACCTGGCTCCGGCATATGTTTCAGAAAGATAGCCGAGGATCACAGCCCCCAAAAGCCCAAGGATCATAAATATGAGATGTCTTGACAGCGGCCATCGGCTGATGGCAAGGGTCTCACCGTATTCATCTTTCTTCCAGAGTATAAAACCGTAGACGGCCATAACCATATAGTAGAAATTGAGGATAGAAGAGGAGAGCAATGCACCGTCCCAGAAAATAACCGTATAGATCAGTGTACTGAAAAAAGCAAAAGGCCAGGCCCACTGGGACTCCCTGGCAGCAAGCAGTACGTAGCAAATACCCAGTACTGTCGCTGTGATCTCCCATCCGGACATCATTGCGAATGCTTCGAGAATACTCTGCCAGCCCAATTCCATGTCAGTATTGTCCTTTTACCCTGTAGTCTGTTTGCATCTTCATACCTTAAAAATCGTAACTTGCAGTCAAACCAAAGGTCCTCGGTGTTCCTTTTTGCGTGTACAAGGTATCTGCATAATCTTTTGAAGGATCATTTCCAAAATAGAAACCTCTTACATCATATTCGGTATCTGCCAGGTTTCTGCCCCAGAGTGTTACACCAAAATTGCCGTTTGTGTATTCTATACTGCTGTTAAGCAGTGTGTACGCATCGGATTTTTGGTTATGTGTGTTGGAGAAATAATAGCTTCCCATTCCTTCAACATTGGCTTTGAAGCGCCAGTTTTCTATAAAATCATAATCAAATCCGACATTATACTGATAGTTCGGCGACTGTGCCGGCGCCCTGCCTGTCATTTCCGGAGTGTACGCATCAAATTCTGCATGAAGCAGTCCCAGTTTGGTATACAAATGCAGTGTCTCTGCAGGATAGTAGTCAAGCTCTGACTCCAGTCCGTAGTAGGTTCCTTTGGCCGCATTGTCAAAATAGTCCGAAAAGCTTCGGCTTTGTTCAATATAGGTTTTAACCTGCTGGTCCCTGCGTTTACCGTAGAAAAAGTTCAGTCTGTTCACAAGTTTGTTGTCAAAATAGTTCGAATTGACCCCAACATCGAGATTCCACAGTGTCTCAGTCTGATACGTCCTGTCTTTGGCCGGTATGGTATTGTCCGCATTGACACCGCCGGGCTTGTAGCCTCTGGAAAGTGTGACATAGTAACGTGCCGTCTCATCTGCCCTGTAGCTCAGACCGATCTTGCCTCCGTAAAGATTTTCATCCGTATTTTCCGTAAAGGCATTGGAATCACGATAGTCTACTTCCCAGTTTTCGGTTCTCAATCCCAGGGTAAAGACAAGTTTATCGGTCAGTTCACTGTCTATCTGGCCGTAGATCGCCTTATTTGTCGTATCGTAATTATGTGTAAAAGTTTCCCAGTGGTCATCCATAAAATGGTTTCTTGTCAAATCTTCACTGTAATCTTTATAATAAATACCGAAAGTCCATGCAGTCGTACCGTTAAAGAGTTTTCCCGATTCATCTGAAATCATACGCATATCAAAGTCGGTCTGCTTTCTGTTTCTGAGATACTGGTCAAACCAGCTGTACGGCCACAATGAATCGTCAAACTCACCGACATATGACCAATCCTCATCATAACTGTATTGGGAATCTGAATTGCTGTGACTCAAAGAAGTGATGAGATGCATACCGCTGTTGACCTGATAAGTCGATTTCAGGGCAAAAGCATTGCTCAGCAGGGTATCTTTCCCCGGCATATCGGAGTGGGATACCCATGAATTGTCCAGAGTAAAGGCATCGTAGCCGTTGTCTATGTCTACATGCATCACGGTCAGGTCAATCGTATGCTCGTCACTCACATGCCATTTCAGCTGTCCGTTCACAGTAAGCTCATCAATGTTGTTGGTATCGTCTCTGCCGAGATAGCTGTTCTTCATATAGCCGTCGCTGCTGTTCTTGTAGACAGAGATTCGTCCAAGCAGCCTGTCATCGATGATACTGCCGCCGACTGCCGCACCGACTGCTTTGGTATTGTAATTTCCGACTGTTGCTTCAAAATGGCCGGTATACTCTTCTGTGGGTTCATTGCTTTCAACCACAATCACCCCGGCCATCCCGTTTGCACCGAAGGTTGTTCCCTGCGGTCCGCGAAGTACTTCGATCTGCTTGACATCAAACAGAGTGATACCCAGCGGATTCTGGGAAAAATCAATACCATCGTAAATAATGCCCACGGAAGGATTGACCGGCGTTTCGAACTGGCTGCGTTCTCCTATACCTCTGATCTGTATATGTTTCGCCCTGGATGCACCTGCTGTAAAATTGACGTTGGGTGCACTTGTCAGTACTTCGATGAACGGTTCGGTCGATTTGTCGTATAATTGTTCCTCCCCGATAACCGTCACGCTGTTCGAAACCTGTGAAAGATTCTGTTCTCTAAAGTCCGCACCGACTACAATCGGATCAAGACTGACTTCGTCGGCATAGACTGAAGTGCCAAAAAGTACTGAAGTCGCCCCAAGCGACAGTGTTAAAAATCTGGATTTTATCATAATTGTTCCCCTCATAAATGATCACTGAGGAAGAGAGATGCATAAAGCGTGATAGACATCTTGCTGTAGACATGCAACTCTTCCTTACGCCGGTATTATCCGGTTCAAGTTCAACGGGTCAGGCTTGTGCTGTCTCAGCTTACACGTAAAGGTGTCTGCTCCCCGAGAGTGATTTTGTAATTATGTTATACAAAAAATATGATTGCAGTATCCTTAAATAGGATAAAAATACTCTGATTTAGAAGAGGGGTTCTTTGCGATGGTGTATTTCATTGACATACTTCAAACGAAGTATACCGCTGTGCTGCAGTTTGTCATACAAAAATGCTTTGGCCTCTGCAACACTTTCATGCAGGGACAATCCTTTTGCAAGTCCCGTGGCAACAGCCGAAGAGAGTATGCATCCCGTACCGTGTGTATGTGTGGTTGCAACTCTTTTGCTGCTGTATTGTTCTATATTCATGTCTTTTGTGACAAGATAGTCCGTTGCAGATGCATGTGCTGTACTGTGTCCGCCTTTTAGGAGCACGGCTTTGACATCTTTTTCAAAAAAGCCTATGGCGATTTTCTGTACCTCCTGTGCTGCTCCGCAATAGGCTGTCTTTAAAAATGTATTGATCTCGGGTACATTCGGAGTGATCAGGTCAACTTTTGGGAAAAGCTCCGTTTCCATCCGTCTGACCGCACTCTTTTCAAGCAGCGACTTTCCGCTTGAACTGACCAGTACCGTGTCAAGCACGATGTTTTTCAGGCTGTATTTTTCTATGCACTCTGCAACGACACTTATAAGCTCACCGTTTCCCAGCATGCCTATTTTGACTGCATCTACTTTGACATCATCAAGAAGCGTTTCCAGCTGCAATTTGAGCATATCGGCGGAAACAGTCTGTACAGCCGATACCCCGCATGAATTCTGTGCCGTCACTGCTGTGGAGGAAGACAGGGCATATCCTCCCAGTGCATGAATTGTCTTGCAGTCTGCAACAATACCTGCCCCGCCGTAAGGATCAAATCCGGCAATACTCAGAACGGTCGGTGTAGACACTACCATGCCTTGTTGAACTTCACTACCAGTGCATGGGTCTTTGCCTTGTCTACAGCTGTTCTGTCCCCGGTCAGTACCCCCTGTATCATCGCCACTCCGTTGGCTGCACGGGTTTTCAGTACGGCATCTATCGTCTCCAGGCTGATGCCTCCGATGGCAACAACAGGATACCCGACATGTTCTGCCCATCGTTCCAAGTCTTCAATCCCTACCGGAGTATAAACCATCTTTTTTGATGTGGTTTCAAAGATCGGACCGATCGCCAGATAGGAAGGCTCAAATCCCAAAGCAATATCGATCTCTTTGGGGGTATGGCTACTGATGCCAAGACGTATACCGGCATCATGAATGGCCTGTACATCTGCTTTCCGAATATCTTCCTGCCCTAAATGGATACCGTACGCCCTGTGTTTGACAGCAAGCTGCCAAAAATCGTTGACAAAGAGTCTGGCACCGAATTCCTCTGAGACTTCAATGGCTTTGGTAATCTCGTTTTCAAGTGCTTTGCCTTCCATATCTTTTACACGCAGCTGTGCAGTACTTATACCGCATTCATACAGCGGTCTGAGTTTATCCGTCCGGTCTACGACAGGATAGATACCGAGTGGGAGTTCATCACATTTTGGGAATTTCATCTGTATCCTTATTATATTTCAATATATGACAGCGTAGCCTGTAATAATTTCAGGAGCTTTATATATTTTTACCCTCATTTCAGTCGGTGCGTGCTTACGCACCCTACTTTTCATGGTGCCAGAAAGGCGTGCCTACTGTCGGTGTGGAAGGTGAGGCGAACTCGCGCTCCTGCATCGCTCCGGCTTCATAGCCTGTGCGCCCTGCTTCTACAGCCATGGCAAAAGCTTTTGCCATGGCTGCGGGATCCTGGGCCAAAGCCACTGCCGAATTCAACAGGATGCCGTCATAGCCGAGTTCCATCGCCTCTATGGCATGGGAAGGTTTTCCTATCCCGGCATCGATGATGAGCGGCATGTCCGGAAAGGCTTCCCGAATCGCTTTCAGATTATAAGGGTTCATCAAGCCTTTTCCCGAACCTATGGGCGACCCCCACGGCATCAGGATCTTACAGCCGGCATCGACGAGTTTTTTGGCTACGACAAGGTCATCCGTTGTGTAGGGGAAGACTTCGAAACCTTTCTTGACAAGGACTTTTGCCGCTTCGACCGTTTCATAGGGATCGGGCTGGAGATTGTACTGGTCGCCTATGACCTCGAGTTTGATCCAGTGGGTACCGAATACTTCTCTTGCCATCTGCGCGATGGTGATCGCCTCTTTGGCAGAGTGGCACCCGGCAGTGTTCGGCAGTACCTCCACACCCAGATCGCGAATGATCTTCCAGAACCCTTCACCCGCATCCCGGTTGACGCCCTGACGGCGCAGGGAGACCGTTACCACCTCAGCCTTCGATGCTTTGATGGACGCTTCCATAATGGCCGGTGACGGGTACAGTGCCGAACCGATAAACATTCTCGAGTTCAGGGTTTTGCCGCCGATCTCCCAGGTATTTCGTTCTTTTTCCATATGTTTGGTCATTTTCAATTCCTCATTTTTTTGGTGCGTGTTTACGCACCCTACGCATTCGTTAAACATTCATTATTTAACATTCAAATTATTCTCATCCGCCCTGGACCGGTGACAGAATATCAATCGTATCACCATACCTGATGATGGTCTTCTCATAACTGTCAATTGCTACGAACGTGGTGTTTACGGCCACGGCAAACCCTTTTGTTTTATATTCCAAAGCCTGAATGAGCTCTTTCACATTCAAATTTTCAGAGACCTCTTTTATCTCACCGTTTACCGAAATTTTTATCATCATTTCCCCTTTCTCCCATACCGATTGTAAATACCTTCACGCAATGCTTTCTCCACGATCGCGGGAGAGAGCAGATACCCGTGCCGATACAGCCCGTTGATCCGTGTCAGTTTCTCACTGTTCTCTATGCGCGGCAGGTTGTCCCTGAAGGCCGGCCGGCAGTTCGTTTCCGAATTAACCACCCGGGCTTCCCCGAAATTCGGATGCACCGTATAGAGCGCCGAAAGCAGTTCCATCGAGGAGCGCACCGAAATAGGCGACATGTCTTCACTCTCTATCTCTGTTGCCCCTATGAGGTAACGCTTGTAGCCTGTCGTTTGTGAGAGCTTGCAGTCGGCACAATACTCCAGGTCGATCCCTTCGCATCCGTTGCCACGAGGTACAATGTAAAGTTTGTAACGCGGGTGCATCAGCCGGGTAGGACGGGTGATATCGATATCGTTCGCTTCTACCCACAGTACTTCTCCCCGTACCCCGCGCAAGTCATCAAAATGCTCTTTGGCCCCCAGGCCCCGGGTATCGAAGACCCAGTCGAACTCCTCCATCCCCTCTTCGGTATGGACTTTGCCGGGCTCTATCTTCCCGACCAGGGTGAATTCCCTGAAATCCACATTCTTCTGTCTGTCGAAATAGTTGACAGAGAAAGCCATGAAACGCTGTGCATCCACCACACCTTCACTCGGTATATAGAAACCTTTCTGGTGCGTATAGAGGTCAGGTTCAAGTGCGGTGATCCCTTCCTTATCCAAAGATTTTATCTGTTGTGCGGCATCCACTTTACGCTGCAGCATACCGATAAAATGTTCCAGCTCTCCCCTGTCCTGGGGGTGAGCGGTGATGACGGTACCTTTTTGTTGGTAACCGTCGAAAAGTCCTATCTCTTTCATCAGGTCCGGCCACAGTTCTATGGAACGGTGCCCCAGTTCGAAGATGATGGACTCCGCCGTCTCCAGTTCCGCATAGGGAGCGAGCATCCCGGCGGCGGTGAAACCTGCAGCCGTTACACCCTCTTTGGAGTCTTTTTCAAAGAACGTAATGGTGTGGTCACTGGACCTCAGCAAGTTGAGTGCGACCACTCTGCCTGCGAGACCGGCACCTGCGATGGCTATATTCATGATTCGATCCTTTTTCTTTTACTTCCTCTCCGTTGAAACCGAGGTGTGCTTTCCCCTTCATTTTTTTTAGAAAAAAACGAAGCAAAAAAAGCGTCTCTGTTCTCGAATCGCTATGCTTTCAAGGTCGTTCACAGAGACAGACACACTCCGTGTGATTATTAGGATGCGATGCAACGCATCGGTATTCTTAGGAATTCACTTCTAATTTTTCACTTTCTACGTAGATCTCACCACCCATCTCCTGGAACTTCTGGCTCATCTCATCCATGCCTTTCTGCTTTGCTGTCTCTATGTCCGTCTCCAGAGCATCGGCGTATTCTCTTACCTCAGCGGAGATCTTCATGGAGCAGAATTTCGGTCCGCACATGGAACAGAAATGCGCCACTTTGGCCGCTTCCATCGGCATGGTCTCATCATGGTACTCCCTGGCTCTCTCCGGATCGAGACCGATGTTGAACTGGTCAATCCATCTGAACTCGAAACGGGCCAGCGACATGGCATCGTCCCTCGCTCTGGCACCGGGGTGTCCTTTGGCGATATCCGCAGCATGGGCAGCCAGTTTGTAAGTGATGAGTCCCTCCTTGACATCTTCACGGTTGGGCAGTCCCAGGTGTTCTTTGGGTGTCACGTAGCAAAGCATCGCACAGCCGTACCAGCCTATCATCGCCGCACCTATGCCCGAAGTGATGTGGTCGTAACCCGGAGCGATGTCTGTCGTTAACGGCCCAAGCGTGTAGAACGGTGCTTCGTCACACCACTCCAGCTGTTTCTCCATATTCTCTTTGATCAGGTGCATCGGAACGTGCCCCGGTCCCTCGATGATGGTCTGAACATCATGTTTCCATGCGATCTTCGTCAGTTCCCCCAGTGTTTTAAGTTCGGCGAACTGCGCTTCATCGTTCGCATCGGCTACAGAACCCGGTCTGAGCCCGTCCCCCAGAGAGAAGGTCACATCATATGCCTTCATGATCTCGCAGATCTCTTCAAAATGGGTATAGAGGAAATTCTCCTGATGGTGGTGTATCATCCATTTTGCCATAATGGAACCGCCGCGGCTTACGATCCCTGTGACACGTTTTGCCGTCATCGGCACATGGTGCAGAAGCAGTCCGGCGTGAATGGTAAAGTAGTCTACCCCCTGCTCCGCCTGTTCGATAAGCGTGTCCCTGAAGACTTCCCAGGTCAAGTCTTCGGCAATGCCGTTCACTTTTTCCAGGGCCTGGTAGATCGGCACCGTTCCGATAGGCACCGGCGAGTTACGCAGGATCCAGTCACGCGTGGTGTGGATATTCTTCCCGGTGGAAAGATCCATCACCGTATCACCGCCCCATCTCGTGGACCATACCATTTTCTCCACCTCTTCTGCGATGCTCGATGTCGTGGCCGAGTTACCGATGTTGGCATTGACCTTGACCAGGAAGTTACGCCCGATAATCATCGGCTCAACTTCGGGGTGGTTGATGTTGCAGGGGATGACAGCCCTTCCCTCAGCGATCTCTTTCCTGACGAACTCCGGTGTGATCTCTTCAGGCAGGTTCGCTCCGAAGTTCTCACCTTTGAGGCGTTTTTCCCTTTCCTCGTCATTCAGGTAGCGTTTGCTCATTTCCAGGTTCTGGTTCTCACGAATGGCGATGAACTCCATCTCCGGGGTGATGATGCCCTGACGCGCATAATGCAACTGTGAGACATTGTTGCCTTTTTTCGCACGGATGGGTGTACGGTAAAGCCCCTTACAGCCTGCCGCAACAAATGCCAGCTGTTCATCCGTATTGTAACCGTTGTCCTCAGGCTTGACGATGCGCCCTTCATACGCTTCTACATCCCCGCGTGATTCTATCCATGCTTTACGAATGGCCGGGATGCCCTTTTCCACATCGATCTCTACAGAAGGGTCCGTATAGGGCCCCGATGTATCATAGACACACAGTGTCGTATCGTTGCTCAGCGAGATCTCTCTCATCGGTACGCGGATTTCTTTGTGTATGGATCCTTCTACATAGATCTTCTGCGAAGCGGGCAGCGGTTCTCTTGTCAAAATGTCGTTCGACGCGGCAATGGTCTCTTTAAATGGTTTGGTCATGATGTTTCCCTTTGAAATTTAATAAACAATAAATTTTGTAGGGAAGAGTGTAATACGCAGTGGCCGAGTACCCGTTAGGGGAATATCCGTCCATAGTAGTTCGTTACAAAAGCTCTTCCTTACGCCGGTATGATCCGGGTCAAGTTCAGCGGGTAGGCTTTTGCGGCCTTCTCAGCCTCAACTTGTGAGGCACCCCGAGAGTTTGAAATGCCAATATAAACAAAATAGGATAAATATACACTTAATTAAAAAAAATTTGGTATAATAGCGACTCATTATCAAAAAAAGGAGTAGTTATGTTACCACTTGTCAACCGACTTATCGAAGCCATACGAACTACTCCTGTTTTATTGCAAAAAGCCTGTCTGTGCAACTGTTTTTACCGACATAAAGCCCGATTGATACTTCTGTTGAACCACTTCATACCGCGCTGTCCGTACTACAATACATACTTTGCATTCAGACGCACAGGCGTACACCCTCCCCAAATCCTTTTTTCATTGTAAACATACAAACTGTCATAAACATCTATTGAACCGGTATTTTTGCTGCTGTGAGGACACAGCCCCTGCAAATACCTGATTTTTATTTATTATCTATGAAAACAAGGATACACACATGTCAAAAAATTACGTAATAGGATTTCCGAGGATCGGAGAACAGAGAGAACTAAAAAAAGTTCTGGAAAAGTTCTGGGCAAAAGAAACAGACTTCAGTGAAGTTGAAAAAACCGCATCGGAACTCAAAGCCAGACACTGGAACTACCAGAAAGAAGCGGGCATTGACTTTATTGCTTCCAATGATTTTTCACTGTATGACAATATGCTCGATACTGCCGTCATGCTCGGGGCTGTTCCGGCACGTTTTAAAGGGCTTGAGAATGAAGCACTCTATTTCTCTATGGCAAGAGGGAACAAAGAAGCTGTCGCTATGGAAATGACAAAATGGTTCAACACCAACTACCACTACATCGTACCTGAACTGAACAAGGAGGACAGTTATGCCCTCAACGCTTCCAAGATCATTAATGAATACAAAGAAGCAAAAGCACAGGGCATTACCACCAAGATAAATCTCATCGGCCCCATTACTTTCCTCGGGCTTTCCAAACGTGTGGACAGAGGAGACACCTATGAATTTTTCGGCAAAATACTGCCGCTGTATGAACAGCTTATTAAGGAGATCTCTTTACTGGATGAGAGCGTTACCGTTCAGATAGATGAACCTGTTTTTGTCAAAGACATCGAACCCAAAGTACTCAGTCTCATCAAACCATGTTACGATGCACTCTGTACTGCGGCAGACAATGTCAACATCATTGTAAGTACATACTTTGAACATTCTTCCGAAGCGACCAGGGTACTGGTACATACACCAGTATGGGGGATCGGACTTGATTTTCTTTATGGAGAAAAGAATGTTGGAAGTCTAGAAGCCATAGCAAAAAGCGGGAAAAAGCTTATTGCCGGTGTGCTCGACGGACGAAACATTTGGAAGAACGACATTGCCGCAACGGTAGCTATGCTGGAGAAGATCGCGGCAGACGTTGCAAAAGAGAACATCATCGTCTCTACCTCTTCTTCACTGCTGCATACCCCGTTCACACTCAAATATGAAGAGAAAATGGATGCAGAGATCAAAAACTGGCTCAGCTATGCGGTTGAAAAACTGGAAGAACTCAACCTCATCACCAAAACTTTCTTCGGTGAACCTTTGAGTGAAACGGAACAGCAGGCACTTCAGGCAAACCAGGCTGCCAACCAGAGCCGTCGTACCTCTTCTCTCATTCACGATGCCTCCGTACAGCAGCGTATCGCTTCCATCAGCAAATTTGAACGTGACGGTACCTATGAAGAGCGTATCGCCATTCAACATGATGTATTGAAATACAAACCGCTTGCCACGACAACGATCGGTTCATTTCCCCAAACACAGGAAGTCAGAAAAGCAAGACGTGAATTTAAAAACGGTATGATCGACGAAACACAGTACACCAAAGAAATGCAGCACTATATCGATGACTGTGTGGCATTCCAGGAAAAGTGCGGTATTGAAGTGCTTGTGCACGGAGAACCGGAGCGTAACGATATGGTCGAGTACTTCGGTGAACAGCTCAAAGGGTACGGGTTCAGCCAAAACGGCTGGGTACAGAGTTACGGAAGCCGCTGTGTCAAACCGCCGTTCATTTACGGAGACATCAGCCGTCCGAAACCGATGACCGTCGAGTGGATCAGCTATGCACAGAGCAGAACGGACAAGATCATGAAAGGGATGCTGACAGGCCCTGTGACCATCCTGAATTGGTCCTTTGTACGTGACGACCTTTCCAGGGGAGAAGTAAGCAAGCAGATCGCACTTGCTATCCATGACGAAGTAGACGACCTTCAAAAGGCAGGGATCAAGATCATTCAGGTCGACGAAGCAGCATTTAAAGAGGGATATCCACTGAGAACATCGAACATTCCTGCCTATGAAAGCTGGGCGGTCAGAGATTTCAAGATCGCTGTCAGTTCGGCAGACAAAGAAACACAGATCCATACCCATATGTGTTATTCAGAGTTCAATGACATCATCAGGACGATTGAAGCAATGGATGCCGATGTCATTTCTATCGAAACGGCCCGAAGCGGAAATGAACTGCTCAAGATCTTTGCTGAAGTAGGCTACAGGCAGGAAGTCGGACCGGGGGTTTACGACATTCACTCCCCACGCATCCCCAGTGTCGAAGAGATTGTAGATCAAATTAAGCGTCTGCTTGAAGTACTCCCCAAAGAGCAGCTCTGGATCAACCCTGACTGCGGACTCAAAACAAGAAAATGGGACGAAGTCAAACCGAGTCTGGAAAATATGGTCAAAGCAGTGGAAATTGTGAGAGCCTCGTTGTAGTATATCACGCAGAGGGTGGAATGTTACACCCTATGCGTCGTCATCGGTTTTCATATCGACAAGTTCGGCAAGAAGCTCTTTGGCTTCTTCCTCATCGATCTCATCTCTTTTGATCTCCTCAACGATCGCAAAACACTCCGTACGCATTTCACGCATTTCTTCAAGATCGTCTTTCTGTTCTTTGGAAGCAGATTTGCCTTTGTCAATAGCTTCAAAAAGATCATCGATAGCCGCTTCGAGATCAGGAATGATCTCCAGTTCCAGAAGATTTTTCAGTTTTTCTGTTGATTGCATGTGGATCCTCTATCAGTAATATTTGTCGTATTGTACCCTATCCGTGCAAAAAAAGACAGAGTCCAGGCTCTTTTTACATCTTGATGAGATGGAAATATCTACCATTCCGTGCAGCGGGATCGGCCCGGCGGTCTCCACCGTTCTCGATTTTGTAGAAGCAAAGCCATCGACTGTACTTTTACCTTATTGGAATGTATTTGTTTTTAAAATAGACAGAAAATGATTATCCTGATATAATCCCTAAAATCAAACAAGGAATCCACCACCAATGAAACAGACACTGAACTTCAGAAAAATACTTCTACCCCTGCTTATGGGAACGTTTTTATACGCTTCGCCAGCAGCAGAGACAGAGAAAGATGCACTCAGAACACTGCCTTCCCACTACAATATGATCGTTGCCTATTATGGCCGTCCTCATGTAAAAACCATGGGAATCCTCGGGGAGTACCCTATTTCTACCGTCATACAAAAGGTAAAAGCAAGAGCCAGGCAGTATGAAAAAGCCCTGGGTAATGGGCAGCATGTCACTCCGGGATTTGATCTCATTTATGAAATGGCAACCACTTCACCGGGTAAAGATGGCAAATATGTCATTACGCTGAGCGAGAAGAAGCTGATGGAATATATTCATGCGGCACAGGAAAACAACATGGTTCTCTTCATCGATGTCCAGCTTGGCAAAAATAGTCCTGCTCAAGCGGTAAAGCCCCTGCTAAAGTACCTGAAGTATAAAAATGTGCACATCGCGGTCGACCCGGAGTTCTCGGTAGACAACCTCAGCGTACGTCCAGGCAAGAAAATAGGATCGATCACCGGACCGCAGATCAATGCCGTTCAGGATCTTATGTCCGCATACCTGAGAGACAACCATATCGAAGAAGACAAGATCCTGCTTGTGCATATGTTTACGGAAAATATGGTCAGGGATAAAAAAGCTATCAGATACACAAAGAAAATACATTTGGCAATGCATCTGGACGGACACGGATCTCCGGCTCTGAAAATCAAGATCTACAACGGCCTCTATACAGAGGCAAGAGCAGCAAAAGTCGTTGGGGGGTTTAAAGTATTTCTCAAGGCAGATCATCCCGTCATGACACCCAGACAGGTATTGGGACTTGAGCCGGTCGGCAAAAGCAGAGTAAAAGATATGCCTAAGATCATTACATACCAATAAAATTCTGTCACATAATACTATTGAAGGTGACCCGTTCAATCAGTGCGGAGTTGTGGTTTTAAAAAGGATCGCATGATCCCCCCATCATATATCCTTCCTCCATTCACAGCCAACAACTGTCTGGCTGTGATACTTTCTATGGTCGTCCCACTTCGTTTTTCATCTCTTTTTTACTTCCTTGATCATATTCTCTTCCAGGCACTTTACAGTTTGACTTGGAAGGCTTTTAAAAATTTATCGTCCAAAATCTCTTAACGCGTCTAATAGAAGCTGACAATATAGAGTTAAAGTGATATTTTGACTTACATTAGGACGCCTCTAAAAACCCAACCCAAACCAACAATACGGTAAAATAGATATATCAATAGCAAGAAACAAGGAGAGCCAGATGCCAGGACTGTTTACCTACGAAGAACAACTTGAAAAGATCAATGCCCATCAACCGCCGTTGCATAAACTTG
>NZ_WGDD01000051.1 GCF_015493435.1 Sulfurovum sp. | reverse complement strand
TCTTCATCTTGATAAATTACAATATCACTCATAACCCAAGCTCCTCAAGGTAACTTTGCATCTGCTTTTTCACCTCTGATAGTTCCTTTTCTATCTTGACTATGTTTTGCTTGGTCGCCTCTATATCTACAGGCTCTTCCTCTTCAAAAGTGTCAACATAACGAGGAATATTCAGGTTGTAGTCATTCTCTTGTATCTCTTCGAGGGTAGCAATATGACTGTATTTCTCTACTTCTTTTCTATTTTTGTAGGTGTCTAGGATCTTGGCGATGTGTTCATCATCGATACTATTTTGATTCTTATCCTTGTTAAATTCACGGCTTGCATCAATGAACAGTACATCCGTAGTCGTTCTGCCCTTTTTGAAAAGCAGTATCGTAGCAGGAATGCCCGTACCAAAGAAAAGATTGGCAGGGAGTCCTATCACAGCATCAAGCAAATTGTCATCGATGATTTGCTTCCGTATCTTACCTTCGCTCGCACCCCTAAAGAGTACTCCATGAGGCAAAACCACACCCATACGCCCCTCGGCATTGAGACTCGCCAACATATGCTCTACAAAAGCGTAGTCTCCCTTACTCTTAGGAGGCAACCCATACCCAAAACGCCCATACTTGTCATCTGCCAAATCTTCTGCACCCCATTTATCCAGTGAAAAAGGAGGATTGGCAACAACTACATCAAACTTCATGAGGTGGTCATTTTCTTTGTGAAGTGGATTACGCAAGGTATCACCCCAAGCGATGTTGGCATCGTTTATCTCATGCAGGAACATATTCATCTTACACAGAGCATGGGTCTGACCGTTTTTCTCTTGTCCGTAGATAGCAAAGTTTTCATTACCCACCTCTTTACTCGCTTTAATGAGCAAAGACCCCGAACCACAAGTCGGGTCATAAATGCGGTCACCCTCTTGGGCTTCTACTAACTTAGAGAGTAGTGTAGAAACAGAGCTAGGGGTGAAAAATTCTCCCCCTTTCTTCCCTGCATCACTCGCAAAATGAGCGATGAGATACTCATAAGCATCTCCTATGACATCATTACCCTCTAACATAGAAGGGCGTAAGTCTAGCTTCTCATTGGCAAAGTCTTCTAATATATTTTTAAGTATGCTGTTGCGCTCTTTGGTATTGCCCAGTTTACTTTCAGAGTTAAAGTCCACATTACGGAAGATGCCCTCAAGCTTCTCTTTGTTGTCCTCTTCTATACGCTCTAGGGCTTTGTTGATAATCTCACCGACATTTGCAGCTTCTTTATGTTTGAGCAAGTAGTCAAATGTACACATTTCATCAAGTACAAACTTCTCACGTTTCAGACTCTTAGCTATACGCTCCTCATTGCCTTTATATTTCTCATGCAACTCTTCAAGCTTCTCTTTATAGAAATCAGACAAATACTTCACAAAGAGCATTGTAAGTACATAATCTTTGTACTCATTACTATCCATCGTACCCCTAAAAGTATCGCACGCTCTCCAGACAATATTGTTAATGGTCTCTTGTGTTGTTTTTTGCATTAGTTCTCTTCCTTGTTTTGTTGTATTATGGTATCTAAAATTGTTTGTGAAAGTTGTTTTTTTTCCTGCTTGAGTTTTTCTATCAGTTCAATTTCTTTTGCAGAAAGTCTCATGAGTTCTACTGTCGTGTTCTGAACTTCAAGAGAGGGCAGAACGACATCGATGTTTTCCAGATCTTTTGTCTTGATCATCGGAATGGTGGTTCCCTTGATCTCCCGCTCCAACACTTTTTTTGCCGGAGTAGAGTTCAGGTAATGTGCCAGATAAGCACTGTTCGCACTGCTGTCTTTAACCCTGACAATACACATGAGAGAGGGAATGACCAGACCGGCACTCTTTTCATCAATGTACACTGCCACATTTGGCTTACGGAGCCTTACAACAATGTCTCCGATTTTTGAAATATATTTATCATCAATAGGCTCAGCAGAGATAAAGTCGTCAAAATACTCATCTTGCAGCGTTACTGAGTCAGTAAATGATTTAAGTGTAACCTGCCGGTAAATAAATTTGGTTTTGTCGTGTAGTGCCGCTTTTTTACGGGAAAGCACAAGACCTGTTCTGACAGTTGCAATTTCAGAAAGCTTCAAACCGATCCTTTTTAATGTTTATATGAGAATAATACATTAATTTTGGATAATAGTCAACTTAAAATGTATTATTTTAAAAATAAACACATATTTCAGTTTGCTTAACGCTTCAGCACTTTTTTCAATGCTGAGAGAGAAAGGGTGTTGATCACATCCTTTTCTTCCAGCCAGCCTCTTCTGGCCTGATACACCCCGTACCGCATATAGTCGAGTGAGGCTGCATTGTGTGCATCGGTCGAAATGGTAAAACGTACTCCTGCCTCTTTGGCGCGTTTGGCATAGATGTCGTTCAGGTCAAGCCGTTTTGGCTGTGCATTGATCTCCAGGAAACAGCCGTTATCCATAATTCCTTTATAGAGCTGTTTCATATTTATCTTGTAGGGTTCCCTCTCACCGATAAGCCTGCCTGTCGGATGTGCAAGTATCTTGACATAGGGGTTTTCCAGTGCCCTGAGTATGCGTTTGGTCTGCATCTTCTGTGTCAGACTGAAATGGTCATGTACGGCTGCGACCACAAAATCCATCTCTTTGAGCACACTGTCGGGAAGCGCCAGACTCCCGTCTTCAAGAATGTCAAGTTCAACGCTTTTCAGTATGGTGATGCCTTTGAGTTCTTCATTGAGCCGGTCGATCTCCTCCATCTGCTCCATGGCGCGTTTCTCATCCATACCGTGTACGATGCTCATATGTTTGGAATGGTCGGTAATGGCGATGTATCCATACTCCCGTTTTTTTGCCGCCAATGCCATTTCTTTAATGTTGTTGTGCCCGTCACTGTAATGGGTATGCATATGCAGATCGCCCCTGATCTGATCTTCTTCTATCAGCTTTGGCAGGCGGTTCTGCCTTGCTGCGGTATGTTCTCCCCTGCTTTCACGCAGTTCGGGCTCGATGTAGCGCAGTCCCACCCCTTCATACATCTCCGTTTCCGTGGCACCGGCAATCTTCTTTTCATCTTTAAAAAGACCGTATTCATTGACTTTCATGCCCTGCTCTTTTGCCATGACCCTTATGGCGATATTGTGCGACTTGGAACCGGTAAAATAATGCAGTGCCGCACCGTAGCTTTCCTCTTTCACACAGCGCAGATCAACCTGAAGATCGTTCTTGAGGATGACAGTGGAGCGGGTATTGCCGTGAGAAACGATCTCTTTGACCGCCGGATAGGCGACAAAGTAGTTTATGAGCTTTGCCGGGTCTTTCGAAGTTGTGAGAACATCGAGGTCTCCGACTGTCTCTTTCCTTCTCCGGAAACTCCCTGCGACAGTGACCTGTTCAGCCCCTTTGTAGGCTTTGAGATAGTGTTCAAGTGCCAATGCATGCGGTTCGATGACAGCATAAAGAAAACGTTTTCCCTCTTTTTTTGCGAGCAGTGTTGCATGGAGTATTTTCTGTTCGAGCCCTTCGCTGAAGCCTTTGAGTTTGCTGATCCTGTGTGACTCTGCCGCCTGTTTCAAGGCATCAAGAGAGTCGATATGCAGCTCCTGGTAAAGTATTTTTGCCCGCTTGGGGCCAATGCCTTCCACAGTTAGAATATCCAGCAGGTGAGGCGGGAAATCATGTTTGAGGTACTCCAGTTTTGCCAGTCTTCCGGTCTCTACGATCTCTTTTATCTTTGCCGCTATGCGTTCTCCGATGGTTGGAAGCTTGGAAATATCTTCTCCCTCCTCGACCATTTTGGACAAATCTTTTCCCAGGTTTCCAATGGTACGCGCGGCATTCCTGTATGCCCTGGTCCTGAACGGGTCTTCCCCCCTGATCTCAAGAAGATCTGCCAGCTGTGTAAAGATGGAAGCGATCTCTGCATTTGAAACAACCATTTTTTTCCTTTTATGCAAGGTTCTGTTTGATTATTATACTGAAAAAGCGGGCAAATGTATCAAATTTCCCCGAAGCTCTATCTTTTTTCTTTTTATTAGGCTATAATGCCGAACTTTTCTGCAAGAGTGTACTGAACTCACTTATTTGAGACCATTGGCGTCTCCTCTATTTTCCACGAACAACAACGTGTGACACAAAGTTTGGTATCGGTTGCATAAAACAGGTTTTTACGCCTCTTAATACCATTAGAACTTTTCTAATCGAAGCAAGACAACTACAACACCGACCATTTTAATACAAAGACATACACATGAAATTTACAGATTTTAACCTTAAAGATACCATTCTCGCTGCCGTAACCGAAGCAGGATTTACCGAACCGAGCCCCGTACAGAAAGATGCCATTCCTCTTGTTCTCGAAGGACACGATATGATCGCACAGGCGCAGACGGGTACA
Organism: Sulfurovum sp.; assembly: GCF_015493435.1. Taxonomy (GTDB): domain Bacteria; phylum Campylobacterota; class Campylobacteria; order Campylobacterales; family Sulfurovaceae; genus Sulfurovum. The sequence continues at coordinate 68,042 of NZ_WGDD01000051.1, read as the reverse complement.
GGCAAAACCGCCGCGTTCGGTCTGCCTATTATGAGCATGATGAAAGGCGACGGAAGCGTTGAAGGGCTTGTCATCGTTCCTACACGTGAACTTGCCATGCAGGTGAGTGACGAACTCTTCCGTTTCGGAAAACTCTCAGGGCTTAAAACAGCGACTGTTTACGGCGGTACAGCTTACGGCAAACAGATTGAGCGTATCAAGCAGGCTTCCATCGTAGTCGCCACTCCTGGACGTCTTCAGGACCTTCTGATGAGCGGAAAAATCAAGCTGAACCCGCACTTCGTCGTACTTGACGAAGCGGATGAGATGCTCGATATGGGTTTCCTTGACGAGATCAAAAATATTTTTACCTTCCTGCCGAAAGAGCGTCAGACACTGATGTTCTCGGCAACTATGCCAAAAGGTATCAGAAAACTCGCAGAGCAGATCCTGAACGATCCCAAAACAGTTTCCATTACCAAGTCCGAGAGTACCAACTCCAAGATCACACAGTACTACTACGTGGTGCAGGAGAGAGAAAGGGACGATGCACTTGTCAGGCTCATTGACTACAAGAACCCGGACAAGTGTATTATCTTCTGCCGTATGAAAAAAGAGGTCGACAGACTGGTAGCACACCTCACAGCTCAAGGTTTCAAAGTCAGCGGCCTTCACGGCGACATGGAACAGAAACAGAGGGAAGTGACCATCAGGGCATTCAAACAGGGCGGCATCGATATTTTCGTGGCAACCGATGTTGCCGCGCGTGGTCTGGATGTCAACGATGTTACCCATGTGTTCAACTACCACATTCCTTTTGACTCTGAAAGTTATGTACACCGTATCGGGCGTACCGGCCGTGGCGGTAAAACAGGTGAAGCCATTACTTTGGTAAGTCCCAACGAGCTGCGTACTATCAAGCGCATCGAAAAAGATGTCGGCGCGAAACTCATCACACAGGTCATTCCTACCCGTATGGAAGTACAGAACAACCGTAACGATGAACTCATTGCCAAAATCGCCCAGATACAGATTACCGACAAAGCGATCGAACTGGTCAAAACACTCCAGCATGACCTCGATATTGTGACTATTGCGCATCTGCTTGCTTCCATGGTACAGTCGGAGATTTCAGTCAAAGGAAAAGACCATATCGGTCTGGGTCTTGAAGAGGTCGAGCTGCTCATCGAAAGAGCGATGCAGAACAGAGGCAACAGCGGTGGCGGCCGAGGACGCGGGAACTACAGAGGCAACAACAACCGAAGAAGATCAGGCGGCGGAGACCGCAACAAACACGGACGCAACGGCAGAAGCGGACGCAACGGCGGACAGGGAAGCAACAGAGGGTAAAACCTCACTCTCCTTCCCCTCTCACATATCCAAAGGGCTAACTGCCCTTCCCCTGTTCATCTCTACTAGATGGATGTAGATCAATGGTTGTTTATCTTTGAAAGTTTGTATTTTTTACTCCATCTGATCTTTCATATGCATTCCCACGCAGGATCGATGGGAACAAGTTCAAAAGTTCAAAATTTACTTATTGACATATCATATCAATTGTAATATAACCAATGTATGAATTTTAAATGGGATGCAGAAAAAAACAAGTTACTAAAAAGTGAACGCAATGTTTGCTTTGAAGATGTGACTGCACTGATTTACGAAGATAAAGTACTTGATATTATCGCTCACCCCACTCACCCCAATAGAGAGAGATATCCTCATCAACGGATGTATATCGTCCGGATACAAGGGTATGTACATATGGTGCCATTGGTTAAAAATGGTGATGAGATATGATTAAAGACAATCGTGCCAAGTAGGAAAATGAATAAAATTTATAAAGGGGTTGGTGATGCAAATGGATGAATATGAATTAGAGTTGCTGGATGCAGTAGAAAATGCTACATACTTTGAAAGAGTAGAAAATTTTGAAGATGAGCTTTTGGAAGCAAAAAATGCAGCAAAGAATTTTTTAAATAAAAGTAAAAATGTAAATATCCGTATTCCGGAATTTGATATGCTCATGCTCAAACGAAAAAGCGCAGAACTCAACATACCCTATCAGACGATACTTTCATCGCTAATACATCAGTATGTGACGGAGAAACTGAAACCTACATTGTGACAGTCCTCTTCGTGCTATGTACCTGTTGTGCAGTATTTACTTCACTGTTTAAAAACACTTCTGTTGAACGACGACCAAAAATGTACCACCATGAATAGACAGGAGCTACTACAATCCAAACTACACTATTTGGCAAAAGATTTTTTGAAAACCATCAGCAAAGTATAACAAAACAAATCAATGAACCTGATCTCCTCTGCCATTTGTTGGTCTCTGCTCCGCTACATGTAAAAAGTTAAAAAGCTAAGATGCTATAGGCATTAAATTCGATAAAATACACTTCGCATAAAGTTTCAAGGTCAAAAGGGTTAATTATAATGAGTGAAAGTAAAGATTTTTTACGTACAATCGTTGAAGCAGACTTAAAATCAGGCAAATATAAAGAAATTGTTACAAGATTTCCTCCAGAGCCCAACGGCTTCCCGCATATTGGGCATGCCAAATCTATCTTTATCAATTTTGGAATTGCAAGTGACTACAACGGTTTCTGTAACCTTAGAATGGATGATACCAACCCAACTACAGAAGACACAAAATATGTCGAGGCGCTTAAAGATGCTATCAAATGGCTTGGATTTGAATGGCATGGCAAGGTACACTTTACTTCTGATTATTTTCCTAAACTATATGATTATGCTATCCAGCTTATTAAAATGGGCAAGGCATATGTAGACAGCATTAATGAAGAGGAGATGAGGGAATATCGCGGAACGGTTACAGAACCGGGTAAGCGCAGCAAGTATGCAGAGCGTTCAGTGGAAGAAAATTTAAACCTGTTTGAAAGAATGAAAAATGGTGAGTTTAAAGACGGAGAACACGTTCTTCGTGCCAAGATCGATATGAGTGCTGCCAATATGAAAATGAGAGATCCGCTTTTATATCGCATAAGACATGCGCATCATTTTAGAGCAGGAGATACATGGTCTATTTACCCAATGTATGATTTTGCGCACTGTTTATCTGATTATATAGAAGGCATTACTCACTCTCTTTGCACCCTGGAGTTTGAAAATAACCGTGATATTTATGACTGGGTACTCGATACGCTTGAGCTTAAACCGCCCCGCCCGTATCAGTATGAATTTGCACGACTGAATATTAACTATACCGTAATGAGCAAAAGAAAGCTTTTGGAACTGGTTGAAGGGAATTATGTCAGCGGATGGGATGATCCCCGCCTCCCTACGATCGCCGGATACAGAAGAAGAGGCTACACACCGGAATCTATTTTGACTTTCTGCGATCAAATCGGTATCGCGAAGGCAAACTCTGTGGTTGATGTCGCACAGCTTGAATTTTGTATCAGGGATGATTTGAATACAAAAGTGCCGCGTGTGATGTGTGTGCTCGACCCGCTCAAAGTAAGCATCGAAAATTATGAAGGCTCCGAAGAGATCGATGCCTCATACTATCCGGATGATGTTCCTAAAGAGGGCTCAAGAAAAGTGCCTTTTTCCCGTGAAGTTTATATTGAACGTGATGATTTTACGGAAAACCCTCCCAAAGGCTATTTCCGCCTTACCCCGGAACAACCGGTGAGGTTGAAACACGGATTTATCATTTCTTGCAAGGAAGTGGTCAAAGATGACAATGGCAACATTACAGAAATAAAAGCAGAGTATTACCCCGATTCCAGAAGCGGCTCAGACAGAAGCGGTATCAAGGTTAAAAGTGCCATTCAGTGGGTGAGTGCGAAAGAAGCTAAAACCGTTGAAGTACGGCTTTATGACAGACTCTTCTCTGCAGAAATTCCCGAAGGTGTAGAAGACATTAACCCTGACTCTTTGAAAATTATCAAAAATGCGCTTATTGAGCCTGCTGTTATCACGGACAAACCTGATGAAAGATTCCAATTTGAAAGACAGGGCTATTTTTATGCTGATCCTGTTGATTACACTGATGAGGCACCAGTATTTAACAAAATTGTAGGTCTCAAAGATTCCTGGGGGAAAAAGAAAAAAGCACCGAAGAGTGAACCCAAACGTCAAGCGAAAAAAGAGCAAATAGATGGTGAAGTGGTACCTATGAGTGAAGCCCAGCAAACACTGTTCGACAAGTATACCGGTGAACTTGGGCTAAACAGTGAAGTCGCCAATACTCTGGCTCGTGACGAGAAACTCTCTTCCTTTTACCATGATGCACTTTCTGTCAACAACAGTCCGGTAACGATTGCGAATATGGTGGCTAATGACGTCGCCAGAGAGTTAAAAGAAAGTCAAACGGATGTGCTGAAATTTGATGCTGAACAGATCGCTGCACTTGTGAAGATGGTTGATGACGAAACAATATCGAGTAAAATGGCCAAACAAGTATTTGAAGAGATGGCCAAGTCGGGAACACATCCAAAAAAAATAGTAGCGGACAAAGGACTTGTACAAATCAGTGATCCTGCCAAAATTTCACCTGTTATCGATGAAGTAATGGCAAAAAATCCAGATAATGTTGCTAAATTCAAAGCCGGAAATACTAAACTTTTAGGTTTCTTTGTCGGGCAGGTATTAAAAGCTACCGGGGGCAAAGCAAACCCAAAAGTAGTCAATGCGCTTGTGGCTGAAAAATTAAAATAATCAATGGATGCAAAAATTGTTTTTACTCATCCTATGAATTTTCCGCTTCTGCTTCTTTGTGCATCCATGATCTCGATCTCTCTTGCCCCTGAAATGACAACATCCGGGTCAAGTACAAAATCCATTGTTTCATCTCTTCCCTCATAGTTTACAGCGTTCAGAATGACTTTGAGGGCTTCGAGTCTTGCACTCTGCTTGTCATTTGAACGTATCACTGTCCATGGTGCATTGTGCGAATGGGTCTGTTTGAGCATATCGTATTTGGTGTCGGTAAAATCATCCCATCGGTCCTGAGCCTGTACATCGATCTCACTGAGTTTCCATTGTCTAAGAGGGTCTGTTTTTCTTCTTTCGAACCTTCTTGCCTGTTCGTCTTTCGTGACGGAAAAGTAAAGTTTGACCAGAATAGTCCCCTGTCGGGTCAAATCTTTTTCAAATCCTTTGACCCCTTTCATGAAATCGTCATGTTCTTTTTGGGTACAGAATCCGAAAACCGATTCTACCATGGCTCTGTTGTACCAGCTCCGGTCAAACAGAACCATTTCTCCGCCTCTTGGAAAGTGTGAAATATACTTTTGGTAGAACCACTGGCTTTTTTGCTCTTCCGTCGGTTTTCCCAAAGCCACAATGCGGTAATGTTTTTCATTCATGTAGCGTGTAACCCTTCGGATCGTCCCGCCTTTACCGGCTGCGTCGCGTCCTTCAAAAAGAATAATCATTTTCTGATTGGTGACTTCAAGGTGCTTTTGCAGTTTGATCAACTCTGCCTGGTACGGTTTAAGTGTCTGCTCGTTCTTTCGTTTTTTAACCGCTTTGTTCTCTACAGCTTTTTCTTTTTTGCTGCGGCTGTAATTTTCTATCAGATCATCAAGAGAGACCGTTTCTCCCTCTATTTCAAATTGCGTATTCTCATTTGTTTCCATTATTCTTTTTCCTTCTTTTGGGTATTTTAGATTCATGTTTTTTCGGATTTTTTACATAGTCTATTATTTATTGTACTACTCTTTGTCTTAGCAGCATAATAAAACAATGAAGTTTGTTTTGGAAAATATCATTTATACATACACAAGCGGTTTCTGGATCTGGGCTTTACTCTAAAGCAAAAAAGCCTATAATACCCGTTAAATTCAACGACTACTGGAGCACAACACATGCTAAGATTTGCACCTTCGCCTACAAGTGACATGCTCATAGGGGACCTGCGCGTGGCCATTTTCAACTACATGGTAGCACAGCAGAGAGGTGAACCGTTCATCATACGTATAGAAGATACCGACAAAAAACGCAATATCGAAGGAAAAGATACCGAGATCCTTCAGATCCTTGAAAAATTTGCATTGAAACATGATGCTGTTTTTCACCAGAGTGAACATCTCAACATTCATCAGACCCTTGCTGTCCGGCTCCTTGAAGAAGGAAAAGCTTTTGTCTGTACCTGTACACCCGGGCAGATTGAAGCGGAGAAAGAGGCAGCCAAAACGAACAAAACTGCCTACCGTTACAGCGGCAGGTGTTGTAATACGGACAAAGAGGAGCTTGAAAAGCTCAAAGAAGGGAATGTCCCCTTTGTTATCCGTATCAAAAAACCTGAACATGACATTGTCAATCATGATCTCGTCAAAGGTGAGATCGTCACAACACCCAATGAAGTGGACTCATTTGTCATCCTGCGTGCCGATGGTACGCCGACCTGCAATTTTGCCTGTGCCTGTGACGACATGCTTTCGAACATCACTTTGATTATTCGGGGGGAAGAGCACCTTTGCGATACACCAAAACAGAAACATATTCAGGAGCAGCTCGGATATGGAGAAGAAACTGTTTATGCACACCTGCCTGCCCTTTTGAACGCAGAAGGCAGGAAAATGAGTATAAAAGAGGATGGTTCTTCCGTAAAATGGCTTTTTGAACAGGGGTTCATTCCCGATGCGATTGCCAACTACCTCATACTGCTTGGCAACAAAACACCCGAAGAGATCTTTACTGTGCCGGAAGCCCTGGCATGGTTCGATCTGGAAAAGATTTCAAGTTCACCGGCAAAGTTCGACATTGACAGACTGCGTTTTATCAATCGTAAACACCTTGAACGGATGGATGACAAAAGACTTTCCATGGTCTTCGGGTTTGCAGATGCAGAGGTAGGAAAACTGGCCAAACTCTATCTGGAAGAAGATGCTACGCTCAATGAGCTTGAAACAAAGATCAAAGCGATCTTCTCAGCCAAGGATTTTGACGGGGAGTGGGGAGAGCAGATGCGTGTGCTGCAAAAGATCATAGCCGATGCCCCGATGATCGCTACTTTCGATGAGTTCGAATCGTACATGATGCAAGCGAGCGGCCTGAAAGGCGAAGCATTCTCCAAACCCCTTAAAATACTGCTCACGGGAGCCGGGTACGGTCCTGAACTGAGCGACATCTATCCCTATATCAAATCTTATCTACTGGAGGTAATTTCATGAATGCCCTAATCTATTCTATTGTCCAACTGATCCATACTGTGATCAATCTCTATATCTGGATCGTGATCATCGCAGCGTTGCTGAGTTTTGTACGGCCCGACCCGAGAAACCCGATCGTACAGATTCTTTACAGACTCACAGAACCGGTTTACGATGTGCTTCGCAGAAAAATGCCGTTCCTGATCGTTGGGGGTATCGACCTTTCCCCTATTGTCATCATCCTCGGACTTCAATTCATCGATACCTTCATGATGCGCGCATTTTTAGGATAGGATGATGTTCAAAACATTTCTTGGTGCCGTTGTTCTTGTGCTGGCACTTGGAACCACTGCTCTCGAAGCAAAAACTTTCTCCTATTCCCAGGTACACCATATGCCCAGAAGTGTGGAAAAAGACTATTACATCTGGCGTTTCCTCATGCAGAGAAGCACGACCGCTTCACAGGCAAGAAGCATTGTCAAAGAAGTGAACAACACCAATAAAAAACTGCGTCAGGCTTACAAAAAAAAGACTGGAGTCAACCCTCCGAACATTACGCACAATCCGTATGTTACGCAGCAGCAGAAAGAAGACTGGAAACACCAGGCAGAAGGCAACAGACTGTTTAATGAGGGAATCAAGCAGGTTCAGCGAAAAAAACTTCAAAAAGCGATCACCTATTTTCATAAAGCACATGATGTCTACCTGAAACGCTGGGAGAAGGACAAGTCGCTTTTCTGGCTTTATCTGCTGACCAAAGAAAAAAAATATCTCTACAAGATCAAACGGAACAGTACCCATATCAATATGTATACCCTGCTTGCAGCTGATATGACGCACAGCCAGTATCCCAGGAGCATCATTACTCCGCGTGTCAGCAAAAAAAGGATCAGAGGCATAGATGAGACCAATCCGATCGACTGGGCAAAGATGAAGATAAAAGTCAAGAAACCCAATGCCGATCTGAGTGAATTGGCCGAAGACTGTGAATCACAGGCTACCATAGGTATGAATACCTATATCAAGGCCAAAGCCTGTAACTACAGGAAGTCCTATTTCCCTATGCCCTACCGCAATGCCATGGATACCTATCCGGTAGAACGCCAGGCGCTTATCTATGCGATTGCCAGACAGGAAAGCCGTTTCGTACCTGCCTCCGTTTCACGCTCTTTTGCCCTGGGAATGATGCAGTTCATGCCTTTTCTTGTCGACCATGTGGCAAAACAAAAGGGTATACGCATCGATTACGACGATATGTTCAAACCCAAAGTTGCCATAGATTTCGCCAATCTCCATCTCGATTATCTGAACAAGTGGCTCTACCATCCGCTGTTTGTCGCATATGCCTACAATGCGGGTATCGGATTTACCAAAAAACTTCTCAGAAATCCGCATTATTTTCGTAACGGGCCGTTCGAACCGTACCTGAGCATGGAGAAAATGGGCAATGTACAGGCGAGGGAATACGGAAAACGCGTACTGACCAATTATGTCATCTATATGAACAAACTGGGCAAGTCAACACGACTGCTTCCGTTTATCAAGTCATTGACCGATCCTGCACGGACAGACAGGTTTAGACATTAAATCCGAATGGTTCGGGTTTAAAACACTTCTTTGGTAAAAACATATTTTGCCTTCTTGGCAAAATGAAGCACACTTTTCCCATAGATGCGGCTGTCAAAAACCAAATCGAGCCTGCTCTTTGGCGTATGGGGAAAGACTACTTCAAAGTACTCTCCCCATTCTGTAACGAGCGGTATATCTTTCAAACGCCTGTCAGAGTATTTCAGTATTTTTACACGTTTGGGCATCGTACCGTTCAGTGTCAGGTTGAAGTCTTCAGAAAGCAGGTTCTGTGCTGTTTCGTCTTCCATATAGAGCCCTACAATAAAAACTTCATCCCGTTTGTCATCCTCTTTTTTGATATCGGTCTGATTGAAAAGATAGGTGGCGGTCAGCAGTACTTTGGTTTCATTACCGTCGTAGAGCTGGGCTTTTTCTGTATGGAGCAGTTTCTTATTGTAAATTTTTTCTGTATTGTAGACGTGCATAAGGGCTTTTTCGTTCTTGGAGGCACAGCCGGAAAAAAGCAAAACGGCAAGACAGGATACCGCTGCAAGATCTATTCGCATATGCCCTCCGCCCTTCATGAATTGCAGAGAGTTTAACATACTTTCAATAAAGATTTAAGTATAATTCTTCCAATTCATTATAAACCCGGTGCACAGTCCGGGACAAAAGGTTCATGCGTGAAAAACAGAGTTGCAGTCGCATTTACAGGCCCGTCCGGCAGCGGGAAGACCACCCTGGTACAGAAAGTCTCATCCCAACTGATCAAAACACAGAAAGTGGCCATCATCAAAAACGATCCCAAAGACAAAGCTGTCTTCGATGTTGAAGGAAAGGACAGCCATAAATTCTACCAGACAGGGGCAGAAGTCGTTGTGACCTCCCCTACCCGTACTACGTATTTTTCGCAAAGAGAAAAAAGCCTTGCAGAGATTGTTGCGATGATCAACGATTTTGACATTCTTCTGGTTGAAGGGCTCAAGACACTGCCGCTTCCGCGTATCGCTATTTTCCGCACCAAGATAGACGAAAGCTATTTTGACTGTTCCGAAGCCATCGCCATTGATGATACGATTGACCCGTCAGTGTATGCAATTCCCGATACGATCGATATACTCGACCTGAATGATCTCGATCAGATTATTGACTGGATCAAAACACACGCTATCAGCATTTAAAAGGAGAACCTATGCATACTATATTTGAAACCATTGAAAAGGTCGCGTTCAAAATCGACCATGCCATTAAAACAGAAGATCTTGGCTACTGCGACAGTGAAAATTCTTCGGGTGAAGATCAGCTCAAGCTTGATGTCAAGAGTGACTATATTATCGAAGAGGCATTCAAATCGGTACCGCTTGTAAAAGATTTGATCTCTGAAGAAAAACCGGGTGTACTGTCTTTGCACGATGAGGGACGTTACACTATATGCTATGATCCGCTTGACGGGTCCAGTCTTGCAGATGTAAACCTTTCTGTAGGCTCCATTTTCGGTATTTACGAAGGTGAACCAAAAGGAGAGAACCTGGTGGCTTCCGCCTATGTGGTCTATGGCCCCCGTATTGAGATCATGCGTGCCGTCAAAGGAGAAAGACCCATGCATTACCGGGCACATGAAGGGTATTTCAATCTTGTCTGCAAAGAAGTGCTCCTCAACGAAAAAGGCAAACTCAATGCACCGGGAGGGACACAGCAGAACTGGTGTGACTACCACAAAAGTTTTGTCGATGACCTGTTTGCCGAAGGCTACAGACTGCGCTACTCCGGCGGTATGGTACCTGATCTGCACCAGATTTTGCTCAAAGGCGGCGGAATCTTCTCCTACCCCGGAACATCCGACAAGCCGCACGGAAAACTCCGCCAGCTTTTTGAAGTCATTCCTTTTGCCTTTATCTATGAACAGGCAGGCGGTCAGGCGATCGACAACAAAGGCAAAAGGCTGATGGAACTCGTACCGGCACATCCGCACGATACCAGTCCGTGCTTCTTCGGCTCGAACTATGAAATCGAAGCGCTCAAAAAGGCTTACGGGGTCAATGGCTGATGTCCGATACGGTACTGGATGAATGGCAGATCATACTCAAACAGCAGAAAACCGCACTTGAGAACTGCCAGAAAGAGCATCAGGTTGACAGTTGCATGCAATGTGAGAAATTTTTGGACTGCGAATTACGCGATGCCTATGTCAAGGCAGTCTATGACAGTATGAGCAAAGGCAAAGGCGGAGGATTCGAGTTCTGATTTTGTATCTTAAACATAAAGATAGCGCTTGATCTTTTTGGTCGGGGTTTTGACAAAAGGTTCTTTTTGTTCTATCACCTTTTTGATACGGGAAAAGGCTGATACTTTTTCATTCACTTCTTTGCGTATCGTTTCAAGCACTTCTGAAACCTGTTTATGCAATTCGGTTTCCGACTTCTTGCTGACACCGAATTCCTCATCCAGTTTATCGTAATCGAGGTTGATACGTGCGGTCAGCAGACCGCTGTCGTCAAAAACGAGTGAATCGGCTACGAACGTATTGGCATTGATCACCGCTTCGACCTGTTCGGGATAAATATTCTCTCCGCTTGGACCGACAATAATGTTCTTGGCGCGTCCGCTCATGAAGAAGTAGCCGTCAGAGTCAATATATCCAATATCTTCCGTATTGAACCACCCGTTCTCATCTATCGCTGCTGCTGTTTTCTCTGGGTCTTTGTAGTAGCCTTTCATAACAATGGGACCTCTCGCCCACAGTGTGCCTATGCCTTCTGCATTTTTGTCACGAAGTTCGAGTTCGACTCCTTCAAGTACGGGACCGATTGCTCTGTATTTGGTTTTTTCCGGGCGGGTGCCTGCCAGAAGCGGAGATGTTTCGGTCAAGCCGTACCCGATACAGTAGGGAAACTGTGCTTCTCTGAGAAAGCGCTCCACCAGGGGTGAAAGCCCGGCACCCCCGATACCGAAGAAACGGATATTCCCTCCAAAGCTTTCTATGAGTTTTTTTCCGGCAATTCTGTTGAGTATTTTTCGTATGAACGGTACGGAGTAAAGTGTTCTTAGCCCAAAATTCTTTTCAAATCCGGGCTGAATTTTATTTTTGTATATCTTCTCCATGATCAACGGAACCGTCAGCATAAAGTCCGGTTTTACTATGGCCATTGCCTTGACCAGTATGGTCGGTGTCGGCGGTTTTTGCAAATAATGTATGGAAGCACCGTTCAGGATGGGGATGATCATCCCCACCGTACATTCATAGGTATGCGCCAGCGGCAGAACAGAAAGAAATTTGTCTTCCGGATAAATATCAACCATATACTGGGCTGCTGTAGCGTCATACGTGATATTCTTATGGGTCAGCATTACCCCTTTTGAGCTTCCTGTCGTCCCTGAGGTATAGATAATGGCGGCAAGATCGTCTTCGTGCAGTACAAATTCCTCTTCCTCTTTTTTCTCTTTTCCCAGTTTTTTCATAGCTTTGTTGAAGTGTTCTCCGCTCTTTTTAAGCATTTTGTCCATGGTTGAAGGGGTTGAAAGTTTAGTCAGGACATTCAGCTTGTCTGCAATCACGAGCAGATTCATAGAAGGAGGCTGCTTTTCGTCAATGACGGTTTCAAAAAGTTTTTGGGAAATGAAAGCCGCTTTGCACTCTGCATGAATAGCGATGTGCATGGCTTCGGAGGTATGAAAATCCGGTAGAATGGGCACGATCACTGCGCCCATGGTCGTTACCGCAAAATAGATCGCAGACCAGTTCGGCATATTTTCGCTGTAAAGGGCTACCCTGTCCCCGGGACGTATGCCGTACGTATGCAGCATTGTCTGTATCTGGATGACTTTCTGGCTCAGGGCACTATAGGTAATGACATTCCCTTCTACGAACCGGACGGCAGGACGGTCGGCATAGTTTGATGTACTGTTCTCAAAAAGTGCTTTGAGTGTCAGTTCAGGGAGTTGAATGAACGGTTTGTCCATGCATGGCCTTTGAGCGTGAATTTAAAATATATAGTATACAAAGGTTGTACTTAAGATTTTTGGAACAGTCGCAGTTTCTCTTCCCTGTTCATCTTTTTTTTGATCTCGTATTCCCTTTTGGAAGCACTGCTTCTGTCCTTGTACGTTTCTGTGTATACCAGTTTGACCGGCCGTCTTGCCCGTGTGTATTTTGCACCCCGGGGCGAAGAATTGTGCTCTTCAAGACGCCGTTCAAGATCGGTCGCGATACCGGTGTAGAGTGTACCGTCTGCGCATTCAAGCATATAGAGATAATACATTTATGGTACCTCTTTATGTATCTCTTCCAGTGCGAAAGGCTTAAAATAGACTCTGATGGGATCTTTTGAAATGAATATTTTCTCGGAATGAGGTTCAATTTTTAACAATACCTCTCTTTTTTTCATTTCGCCGAAGGTTCTGTAGCAAAGCGATACAATAGCCGGACGGCTGCTGAAATTTTTGCAGGTTTCCACTTCAAGATAGTATTCCCGTTCCATCTCTTTGAGTTTGTAGAATTTCTTGCTGCCGAAAGTATAGATCTTCTTATCGAGAAAACGGATACGTTTCATCTCTGTTTGATGCTGCTCTCTTATGCGTTTTTCATTGAGTTCCTGCAGTATCCGATGTTTTTCCTCATCGGTATAGTCTTTTGTCTGCCGGCTTGAGTCCTTTTGAAACTTCTGCTTCTCTAGTCTTTCCGCATTGAGCCTTTCCAGAATGAACGCTTTTTCTTCCTTGCTGAAGGTCTCTTTTTTGACAATGGTCTCGATCAGTGCCCGATTCGCTTCATCCATTTGCATACTTTGGTTTTTTTTAGACTATATTATAATATAATTTTATAAATAAAAGATCCTGTCACCCGTGTCACAGCACAATTTCGATAATATATCTTTCAAACTAAACGTATAAACTCATTTGTTTAAGGAAATACCACCTATGTCATCATCATCTTGCCACAAAGCCTATATTACCACCCCTATCTACTATGTCAACGACATCGCCCACATCGGCCATGCCTATACAACGATTATTGCAGACACGCTTGCACGCTACTCGCGCATGAGCGGTCTTGACACTTTCTTCCTGACCGGAACCGACGAACACGGACAAAAGATTGAAGAATCAGCCAAAGCAAGAGGCAAAACCTCGCAGGAATACGCAGACGAAATTTCCGCTACCTTCAAGAACCTCTGGGATGATTTCGGTATTTCCTATGACAAGTTTATCCGAACGACCGACGCTGACCATATGAAAGGGGTTCAAAAAGCATTTTCCGTTATGTACGAGAACGGTGATATTTACAAAGATGTCTACAAGGGCCACTATTGTATCTCCTGTGAGGCATTTTTTCCGGAATCCCAGCTTGTTGACGGTGAATTCTGTCCCGAGTGCGGCAAACCGACGACCATTGTAGAAGAAGAAAGCTACTTCTTCAAACTCTCTGCCTACGAAGACAAATTGCTGGCATGGTACAATGACAATCCCAACTGCATCCTGCCAAAGAGCAAGCGTAATGAAGTGATCCGCTTTGTAGAAGGAGGCTTGGATGACCTTTCCATTACCAGAACCAGTTTTGACTGGGGTGTCAAACTGCCCGCAGAACTCAACGACCCCAAGCATGTGATGTATGTCTGGCTCGATGCGCTGATGAACTATGTCACTGCTCTGGGTTACGGTACCGATGAGGCCAACATGGACTTCTGGCCGGCACGTGTACACCTCATAGGAAAAGACATTCTGCGTTTCCATGCGATTTACTGGCCGGCCTTCCTGATGAGTCTGGGACTTGAAATGCCCAAACATATCGCTGCGCACGGCTGGTGGACGCGCGACGGAGAGAAAATGAGCAAATCCAAAGGCAATGTGGTCAACCCCAAAGAAGTGGCAGATGCTTACGGACTGGACAATTTCCGTTACTTTATGCTTAGAGAAGTACCTTTCGGCGGTGACGGCGATTTCAGCCAGAAAGCGCTCATCGACCGTATCAATTCCGATCTGGGGAACGACCTGGGGAACCTGCTTAACAGACTCATAGGTATGAGTGGCAAATATTTTGAAGGCAAAGTGGATTCGGCCAATACCGCCAAATACTATCAGGCGGAACTTGATGAAGTGGCTGCTTCGCTGGAAAAACTCGAACCGCTGCTTTTTGATATGCAGATACACCGTTATCTTGAAGAGCTCTGGAGACCGCTGAGTGTCGCCAACAGGGCCATTGACAGATATCAGCCGTGGACCCTTATGAAAGAAGGCAGAGAGGAAGAAGCCATGGCACTTAACGGGCTCATTGCCGCTATTCTTGCCAAAGTGGCCGTCATGCTCTACCCTGTCATGCCTGAAATCTGTCCGAAGATCGCGGCAGCACTCCGTTTCACGATTGACAATAACAGCTGGAACCGCCTCATCAAGGAGCAGAAACTGCTGGAAACATTTACCATAGAAAAAATCCCGCCGCTCTTCCCACGGGTTGAAGAACTGCTGCTTGAGCAGGCGGAACCGGCAGATACCAAAGCAGTCAAAACGGAAGAGAAAAAGAAAAAAGAACCCAAGGATGAAGGCATTGCCCTTATCGGTATTGACCAGTTCTTTCAGACTTCACTCAAGATCGGTACTGTTGTTTCGGCCGAAGAGGTACCCAAAAGCAAAAAACTGCTGCTGCTTCAGGTCGATATCGGAGAAGATGAGCCAAGACAGGTTGTTGCAGGTATCAAAGAATGGTATTCCGCAGAAGACATGCTCGGTACACAGGTTTGTGTTGTTGCCAATCTCAAGCCGGCAAAACTTATGGGGCTCAAGAGTGAAGGTATGCTGCTTGCGGCCAAAGATGAGAACGGCCTGTGTATGATACGCCCTGAAAAACCGAAAACCCCGGGAACACCGATAAGCTGATGAAAATAGAAGATATCCTAAACCTCACAGAGGGAACCCTTACCAATACACCGCAGGTGCAGGCGGTTGAAGCTGCTACTGTCTATTATTCCAAAGTGGAACATGGCGATCTTTTCTTCTCTTCCAGCCAGGAAGAGATCGACAAAGCGGTAGAGAACGGCGCTTATGCCATTATCTACGATGATGATAGTATCGAAAGAAAAGATGACGAGATCGCCTGGATCAAAGTTTCTGACATTCAGCTGGCAGCGTTTAAGCTCATCCGTTATGTCATCATTAAAAAAGAGGCGAAATTCTTTCTGCTGAATGAACATGAACTGTCCTTTTTGAAAATGATCCTTTTGCACAAAGGAAACATCGCGTTTATTGCACATGATTGGCGCAAAGCATTTGAACAGATACTGAATTCCGACGATGCTCTTTTTGTCGGTACAGACAAAGCGCTTATGAAGCTTATCAAGCCAGATATCAAAAGGCTTGCAAAAGATGTCGACGGCTACCCTGTGTTTGATACCCTTTTCAGAACCACGTTTAAAGTCGGCGGCTATGTCTACCAGGAAAAAGAGCTTATTCCCTTCCATCTTGACTACCTCCTGAGAGTGATCGCTTTCTGCGAAGCTGAAGACTTGCCCTACTCTGTCGACCGTATCAAGTACACCAAGCACTTCATGCCGGTATTCATCGACGGACAGCTTAAAAGTACGCAGCCGGGGAAAAGTGACAAAGTAGCCATTTTTACAGACAATATTGAAGATATTGTTGAAGCGAGAGAATATATCAAACGAAGCAACACCTGGGTCAAAGGCATTGTGCTCACCCCGCCCAAGACCAAAGTGCCGGGTATTGACAGGCCGCACTGGTTTGAAAGCAAAGAAGAGGTCAGGGAGATCCTTAAAAGCACCCTCTTCAATTATGCGTTCATCTACAATGCAGACAAAAGTATCCTCAACACGATCAAGGAAGAATACAGCCTCTTTTAATGTTTTGGTACGGTAGAGAGGCACAGCACCCCTGCGGAAGCTGAATGGGCTCCATTCCCTTACCGTTTGCGTATCACTACCATATTTTTCCCGTTGTCTTCCACAAATTCACATCCATACTTCTCAGACAGGACTCTGAATGTCTGTGACCTGAAGAAAACGATATGCGTCGGGTCCTGATGATAGTACCACTTTTTAAACGCTTCAATGTCATTGGGATGAAACTGCGTCTGAATGGCCAGATACCCTTTGCTTTCCATTCTTTTGACCAGTTCCTCAAACACGGCCTTCGGGTCATGCAAATGTTCAAAGACTTCTGTGGAAACAACAAGTTCATATTTTTTACTATCATCAAGGTTTTCAGGATAATACAGCGGATCGTAGTAGTCACAGTCTATTCCTCTTTCTGCCAGTAACTTCGCTAAAAGAGAACTCCGTCCGCAACCAAAATCGAGTGCCGTTTCAGGGGCACCGGCCAAAGGAAGCACAAAGTCCAGAAAACGTTCAAAATAAGCTTTGTAACCAGGATGGTCTTCATGGTTCTCATGCAGGTCATAACGGGATTTCTGTTCGGCTATGCTTTGATGGCACTCGGGAGATTTGAAAATGTATTCGCAGGTGTTGCAGTGGTAGTAGGTAATATTTGATCTCTCATCGATGAATGTTTCGGTAGTATCATCGCAAATAGGACAGGTCACAGGTCGGTTCCTTTATTGATATGGTTTTTTTATCATACTCTTTCAACCTTTAAACCGTACCTTGTTGCCGAACCCCGAAAGAGTGCATAGATGCACTGTATCGGGCATTGTTGTCATTCACTTGCTTTTTAGGAAAGTAGTTCCTCAATCGTTACGTAGTCACCTACACGGCCTGTCATTTTTTCGGCTTCAGTGTTTACAGGAAGGGTTTTTTTACCCGGTCTCCAGTTGGCAGGACACACTTCTCCTGTTTTTTCGGCATGCTGCCATGCTTCTACCTGACGGAGAAATTCATTTACATTCCTGCCCACGGATGGTGCCTGAACTTCCTGTGCGACACATACACCATGCGGATCGATCAGGAACCTTCCTCTAAGGGCTACCCCCTCATCTTCCAGGTAGACACCAAATGCACGGCTGACTTCGCCTGTGGCATCTGCACCGATCGTCAGTTTGAAGTCTTTCAGAACAGGTTCTGTTTCTACAAATCTTTTATGCGAAAATTTTGTATCGGTTGAAACTGCCAGAATTTCTACACCCATTTTTTCAAATTCATCCGCTTTGGCATTCATCGCTGCCAGTTCAGTAGGACATACAAAGGTGAAGTCTGCAGGGTAAAAGCAGACAACATGCCATTTGCCTTCATAGTCTTTGCTGTCCACTGTCGTATAGTGGCCTGTTTTAGCATCGTATGCTTCCATGGTAAATTCCGGTGTTTTTCTCATCACTAGGGTTGAGCTCATATTGTTTTCCTTTTTTTCTTGGTTTGTTTCTATTGTTTCAGGTTCTTCTTCATGAGGAACCACATTAGTGTTGGCACACGCCATAGGTTATCCTTTTATATAACGATAAAATTTATCTACAAAAAAATGATACTGACAATAGGCTAATCGATGGTTAACAGAAGCACTTCAAATGTATATTATGCATCAAAAAAATACCATAACATCCGGCCCTTTACCCCTCTTAGGATATAATACGGTCAAAAAACTACAGGCATGTTCCATGAAACGAAGAGACTTCATAACCACTGCTGTTTTGGGTGCAGGTACCCTTGCCTTTTCCGGATGCCACAGAGCGGAAAAGCAAACAGCCGAGAATACCGTTAACATTAACAAAGGGAAAAAGGTCACGCTCAAACTGGCGACTTCCTGGCCGGCACATTTTCCCATTATGGGAACGGGTGTCGATACTTTTGCGAAACGCTGTTTTGAACTCAGCGGCGGAACACTGGAAATAAAAGTCTACCCCAAGAACATTCTTGTACCTGCGCTTCAAGTCTTTGATGCCACTTCTGCGGCGCAGATCGATGCATTTCATTCCGGTGTCTATTACTGGAAGGGCAAAAACCCTGCTTTCTCGATCTTTGGGGGAATGCCGCTGGGACTGCTCAGCGAAGAGATGATCACCTGGTTCAAGTTCGGCGGCGGATATGAGCTCTGGCGGGAAATGTACGGCAAATTCAATCTCTACCCGCTTATCGGCGGTACAACAGGCCCGCAGATGGGCGGATGGTTCAAAAAAGAGATCAACTCTCTGTCTGACCTCAAAGGCCTTAAGATGCGCATCCCCGGTCTGGGCGGCGAAGTTATGAAAAAGCTTGGTGTCAACCCTGTACTGCTGCCTGCCGGAGAAATTTATACTGCTCTTGAACGCGGGACCATCGATGCGACGGAATGGGTCGGGCCGGCACTGGACAGTATGATGGGTTTTGACAAAGCGGCACACTACTACTACACCGGGTGGCATGAACCCGGATCCATTCTCGAAATCACTTTTAACAAGGCACGATGGGAAAAACTCAGTCCTGAACATCAAGCCATCATAACAGCAGCAAGTGAAGAGATGACCGGTACCATGCTTCAGGAGTTTCGTTATAAAAATGCCAAAGCACTTCAGGAGCTCCCCGATTATGTCCAGATAAAGAATTTCCCGCCCGAATTTTTTACTGCTGCCAAAAAAGCACTCCGTGAAGTACTTGCAGAGCAGAGCCGGGAGAGTGCCGACTTTAAACGGGTACTTGAAAGCTATCAGTCTTTCTATGCACTCAATGAACCGTGGAGTGACATCAGCACCAAACATCTTCTCGAAATCAGGAACTAACATGCAGCGACGCACTTTTTTACACTACAGCACCCTTCTTGCCGGTACAACCCTCTTCCCTCTCGGGCTTTGTGCAGATGACAGTAAAGGCAGACGATTCAAACTCCGTTTTGACTTTGATCTCAAATCAGATGACGAGAAAGTATTTCCGGCAAAACTCTGGAACCCGCTGCTGCTTAATACCCCTTATCAGAAAGTACGCGAATTAACATTCGGGGGTAACTATGATGTGTTTGACATGAACAGAAAAAACATTTATGATGCACCAATCTTTTATGCACAGTGGAAGAAAAGTGCTAAAGCCAAAAAAGCACATATCGAAATGGAGATAGAGACGTTTGACCGTACTGTACCGCTGAATGTCATTCAGGCGGCCAGCAGAAAAAAGCTGCCGGTTCCGGACCATGCAGCCCTCTATCTCAAACCGACCTCTCACATACCTACAGACGGCAGGGTCAGACAAAAAGCAGATGAACTGACACAAGGCATTGATGACCGTTTTGAAAAGGTTAAAGCGATCTACAACTGGGTGACTGAAGTGACTTTTCGTGACCCATCCGTCATAGGCTGCGGTGCGGGTGATGCAGGAAAAATGATGAAAAGCGGCTATTTCGGAGGCAAGTGTACTGACATCTCCTCCCTCTTTGTCGCACTGCTCCGCGCGGCAGGTGTACCCGCGAGAGAAGTTTTCGGTATACGTGTAGGTAAGTCCTGTTTTTCCAAAGCGCTTGGAAAGTCTGATGCAAACGGTTTTGCAGATATTTCCACCTGGCAGCACTGCCGGGTAGAGTATTTTATTCCCGGTGCCGGCTGGATCCCGAGTGACCCTGCCGATATTACCAAGCTTGAATTGGTGGAAAAACTGGGCTACAGTACCAAACGTGTACAGGAGCTTAAAGCCCGCTACCTGCACAGCTGGGAGATGAACTGGGTGGGGTTCAACCATGCCAGGGATTTCGTACTCTACCCAAAGCCTGAGCAGTATCCCCTCAATATGCTCGGCTACCCTTACGGTGAAATAGAAGATGAAGTACTCGACTACTATTCCCCCAAAAAGTTTATGTACAGGATCACCTCGCAGGAATTGAAGAACTGATGGCGGAGCAAAAGAGTGAAAAACGCTTCTATGCACTGATCTTCGGGGCAGTGGTGTCAGCCTTTCTCGCAAGTACCTGCTGTCTGGCACCCCTGCTTTTCCTGCTTTTTGGTGTCAGTGTCTCTTCCCTTTCCTTTTTGCAGATATTTGCACCTTATCACGGATATTTTTCTGCTTTTGCACTTTTTGTGATACTTTACCTCTGGTATGACTATTTTCGAAAACGTCAAGTAGCAGCATGCTGTTCCACACGTCTGTGCAGGTACCATTTGCATTATTTGCTGGGAGGAACGCTTTTCGTAGCGCTTTTTGTAAGCTACCCCTACTGGGTTGATAAAATACTGGAGTAATCATGTTTAAATATTTTATAATATTAGTATTTCCGCTGCTTCTGCTCAGTGCGGAAAAAACTGCGACGATCAAAATAGAAGGGATGACCTGCCCTCTGTGTACGACGGCAGTCAAAAAAAGTCTGAAGAAAGTGGATGGTGTCATTAAGGCGAAAGTCAGACTCAACACCAAAACAGCTATCGTGCAGTATAAAGGGAAAGTGAAGGAAAAGACACTGCTTGAAGCCATAAAGAGAACAGGCTATAAAGGTACCGTTATCTCCGTAAAGTAGCAATGAGCCGCTTGGGGCTGAGCAGCAGTTCCATCGCTGAGCCAATGTCTTTGCAGACGATATCGGATGCGTTCAAAGTCTCGGCGGAACATCCTTCGTCTCCGAGTATGGCTATCGAAAGTACGGCATCTTTTATCATTTTGGCATCATTGTTCCCGTTGCCGAGAGTGACAGTTATTTCGGTACCAAGGCTGGCAAGGAAGGCTGCTTTTTCCCGGGTATGGTCATCACTTGAAAGTATCAATACTTCAAGATCAAATGCTTTAAGCGCCTCTTTGACCGTACCGAAGGTATCGGCCGTGATCACATAGACCCTGTAGGACTGGCATACTTCTTTCAGTAAAAGGCCTGTTTCGGGTTTAAGGTGACCGTCTGTGGCCAGTGTTCCGTTATAGTCAAAAAGAATATTTTCGATCTCCAGGTTTTTAAAATGGGGGATTTCTATCATTTGATTTTCCTTTCCTGAAAAAATGCCAACACTTCCTCTTCGTCCCCTCTAAAGAGGATGCGTTCTTTATTTTGTTCCATCTGATATCCGTACATCGGATCATAATAATCGCGGAGCAGTGCCTCTATCCAGACAGCATGTTCTTTGACACTGCCTTCCTCCACTTGCTTCTTCAATGCTTTTTCAAATGTGGCAACCATCTCTGCATGCCGTTCGCCTCCGAGCTTTCTCTGAATGGCACCAAAATTTCTGAGCATTGTTCTTTTCCAGACTTCCATCCCTTCAGCTTCGCCGAAACGTTTGGTAAACTGCTTTTGAAAACGGTTGACATATTCCTGAAAGATCGTTTCAATCCGTTTTTCCATGGGTATGTCAAGTATAACAAGCGGTGATGCTTTGAAATGGCTAAAAAGAGCCTGTGGTATCTCTCTGCGGCCAATCCTGCGGCTTTCATCTTCTACAACGATCTCGTTTGCACCGCTTTCTATCTGCCTGAGCAGGGATGCTGCCAATTCATGTTCAAAATCTATCTGCGTAGGCTGTGCATCGATCTGATGTCCGAATGCCGAACCTCTGTGGTGGGCCAGTGCTTCCAGGTCTACACTTTGCCTGATACGCTGAAGGAGAATCGTTTTACCTGATCCGGTATAGCCGCCGAGTACAAGAGGGCTGAATTTTTCTCCCATAGTTTCAAATTCATTGAGTATATAGCGCCTAAAGGCTTTATACCCGCCTTTGATCCGGCTGATCTCACACCCTGCTTCATGCAGCCATTCCTGGGAAATACGGGAACGGTCTCCTCCTCTGAAACAGTACAGGACCGCATCCGGGTGTTTCGAAATGAAATCACACCAGGCTTTGACCCGTGCTTCTTTGATGTCTCCTTTGACCAGGCGGTGTCCGAGTTCCAGGGCTTTGCGGTTGCCTTCTTCCTTGTAGCATATCCCGACAGCTTCTCTCTCTTCATCAGTCATCAAAGGCAGGTTCACAGAAGAAGGGAAGGCCCCTTTCTCAAATTCGACAGGTGCCCGTACATCGATCAGGGGGGTATTGGACAGCAATAATGTTTTAAAGTTATCAGTCAAGGGAAGATTCAAATTCTGTTCCTGTTTTTAGGTAGGGAATTATATCATGAATCTTCACAAAGGATGGAAACCTGTATGCAGATATTGTACTAATTAATGTAAGATAAAAAGGGTATCGTTTCTAAAAAAGACATTCCCAAAAAAAAGAAGTAGTTTAGCCTGCACCTATGGCATGTTTTTATACCGCTCTCTTGATGAGCAGAGAAACTCGCTGTTCTCTCCAAACATTCCTTCTATAATAAGTAAAAAACTTGTATATAATCCAAAGATAATCATGAGTATCAGCAAAACAAGGAACCTTAGCATGGAAATGAGCCATCTTTCCACAAGTCCATAACTGTCTGTTCTTTCTCCGGCACACTCAATGATATTGTTTGTACCGGCAAAAGCTGAAGTTTTAAAAAATAAATATTTCATTTTCGATCCATTACTGTAAAATTAACTACACTTTAAAAACAGGATATCGTTTTTCACTTCAGTGTAATTTCATATCACAACTTTATCTGTAAAATATCAAAAAATGTCAAAATAAATATTTTTTTATTGAAACTTTTATAAAAGCATTCAGTCAATCATTGAAACTGATGCTCTCTATGCTGTATCCCATTTTGCTATGTGAAGTAAGCGGCAGATCAGGGAGGATCTTTCGGACAGAGTAGACTAAATTGCGCAAGGAAGAGATAGAAACATCTTCTTCCTGCCATATTGAAACCATAAGTGTTTCTTTGGAAACGGTATTATTGATATTTTTACACAAAACTTTTATCAGAATATTTTGCCTACTATTTAGTTTTACAGGTCTTTCATCACAGTAAAGGGTAGATGATGTCAATGAATAGTTGAAATGCTGATTGATCTTAATCTGATGCTCCGAATCTTTTTCGTTTGCAGCACTTTCCTGTTTTTCATAGGCAAGAAATCTTTTATATGCCACTTGAAGCGCAATCACAATATCTTTTTCAGAAAAAGGTTTGGTAATGAAACCGTAGGGAGAAACAGCCAATGCCTCGTCCAATGTTCTGTTGTCACTGTAGGCTGTAATAAATATAATAGGAAGCACCTGTCGTTCCAAAATATTTTTTGACAATTGTATACCGTCCATGGCACCTTTAATGTTGATATCCATTAAAACAATATCAAAACGATGATCTTTAAGTGCCTGCAAAGCATCGGTTCCGTTATCTACAGTTTTGATCACAGATACATCATACTGACCCAGGATATCTTTGAGATAACGTTGAGTGATCACTTCATCTTCGACGATCATAATATTTTTTGCCAACATTTTTACTTTTCCCTTACAATAGTATTATAGTGCCATCCACTTATGTATTTTTCTTCTGCGTAAAACTAAAGACAATTTCTGTTCCCTCTTCAAAGTCTATCATCATATTCCCCTCATTAAAAAAGTTGCTGATATCTTCCATGAGTACAAGCCCCAGAGAATGACTGCTTCTGTTTGTATCAAATCCTCTGCCAAAATCTTTTATGCGCAGAACACATTGTTCCTCTCTATATTTCAGTGATACTTCTATCCGTCCCTTCACTTCTTTGGCATATGCGTGTTCAGAGGCATTTGAAATTGCTTCATTTAAAAACAATCCGAGATTCATGGCATCAGACATACCCAATACACACGGCTCCAGATCCAAAACAATGGTATGATGTGTATATTTCTGGATATTGTTTGCAATGCCTTTTATGTACTGGGACATATCTACTTTTTCATAGGTAGTACTGTAAGAAAGGCTCTCGTGTATCAAACTCATGGCTTGAAGACGATATCTCTGCGAAATCAAGATTTTTTTACACGCTGCACCTTTTGTCCTGAAAGCTTGTGACTCCAGCAGACCCATAATGATCTGAAGGTTGTTCTTGGCACGATGATGTACTTCTTTCAGCAAAACTTCTTTGTTTTTTAGTGCAACAGACAACTCTTCCTCATAACGGTTTCTCTCTTTCTCCAGCATATAGTAAAAATAAGAAAGTGCGATATATGCTATGGTGGTTTGCATCAGAAGTTCCGCCGTAAAGACCGGTGTTATCCATGCTGTATAAGCATTGAGTGTGGTAAGTATCAAAAGCAGAATAACCACAGTATTCCATTTAATACCTGTACGTGTGCCCAGAAAGAAAAAGAGATATGCCGGCACGATCGCAAGGGTAAAAAGTACAAATGCCTGATTATATCCCGGTATCGTTAAAGAGGCAAGGATAAACAAAGTAATGAAACCCAAAACAATAAACGTTGTTGTTTTCAATGAAATAAAACGGGGAAACAAAAGATACAGCATCAGCAATAAGAGTATGATGGCTGCTTCTGTCACGTACATAAATATGTAATTTTCTTTAATACTTCCGTAAATATCGAAGATCATAATAAAAACGGATATAAGTATAAGGAGACTGAGCAGCAAACCTCTCAACCGTTCTCCGGTAGAAGAAAAATACCTGTACTTCAGTATATATGATGGCCAATTTATCCTGTTTCCCATAGACTCTTCCCATACTTTTTACTTTTAGGGGAGAAGTATATCAAAAAAATTCTCTGATATTTATTCCTAACGTATATTGCTTTAAAATAGAGTGGGTCAACCCGATGCCTGTATCATACTGATACTAAACCAACACAGCTGAAAATGCTGCTCATACTGCATAAAGGATATACAATGACAGTACACATTAAAACGTTTACCCCTACTCCCCTGTTCCCGCCAAAGACAACCTGGGATATAGAGGGGGTTAAAGAAGCCGGTATCTATACCTGGTTCAAAGAGATCCAGGAGGAATTGCCTAACGGTTGGGTCAAGGTCGATGGCCAGAAAATGCTTATGCTTGGCGGATACTCCTATCTTGGGCTTAACCAAAACCAGGAGATCAATCAGGCAGCGATCGATTCTATAGAAAAATTTGGTACGGGAATGAGCGGTTCGCGCTTTTTGGCAGGAACCACAACACTTCATTCCGAACTGGAGCAGAAAATTGCCCGTATGCACGGCAAAGAAGATGCGATGGTACTTTCAAGCGGCTATTTGGCCAATGTCTCGACCATTGCCTGCCTTCTCAAAAAAAATGATTATATCATCGGCGACAAACTCAACCATGCAAGCATCATGGATGGAGCAAGATATGCCCAGGCAAAGTTTGTCAGATACCGTCATAATGACCCGGAACATCTCGATGCCATACTCGGCAAAATACCGCATACGGCAAGAAAGCTCGTTGTGACCGACAGTGTCTTCAGCATGAGCGGTACAGTGGCAAATATGCCGGAGATCATAAAAATATGCAAAAAACATGGGGCCATTCTAATGGTAGATGAATGCCACTCCATATTTGTACTTGGAGAAAAAGGCGGAGGCATTGCAGAGTATTTTGATCTTGACCCCGACGATATAGATATCACCATGGCAACACTGAGTAAAGCGATACCGTCCAGTGGCGGGTATCTTGCTGCGAGTACAAAGATCATAGATTACCTGCGCCATGAATCCAGAGGATTTATATATTCAGGTGCGCTCACTTCTACACTTACTGCAACGGCATTGAAATCACTGGAGGTATTTGAAAAGAACAGAGGAGAGCTGGTCAAAAGGCTGCACGAAAACACTGCTGTTTTCTCAGAGGCACTGCGCTCGTACGGCATAGAAATAGGCCATTCAGAAACGTCCATCATTCCTATTCTCATAGGTGACACAACAGATGCAGCAATTGCAGCAAAAAAATGCCAGGAGAACGGGCTTTTCATTCATGCTGTTTTCCCACCGGTCGTTCCGGTAGGAAAAGCAATACTGAGAGCTTCCATTACGGCAGCACACAAAAAAGAAGACTTGACTGCGGCGGCACAAAAAATTTATGAAATCCTAAATGAACTAAAGCATAAAAATATACACAGCATAGAAAACAGTTAAGACTTTAGGTATGTCATCGCAGCAGCGATGGCATATTCTCACGTACTTATTTTTACATGAAAACCTGACATGTCAAAAATTGGCAGAGTTAAAAAATGAATGGTTA
The DNA here is from genome assembly GCF_015493435.1 of Sulfurovum sp. GTDB lineage: Bacteria > Campylobacterota > Campylobacteria > Campylobacterales > Sulfurovaceae > Sulfurovum. The sequence goes on along the minus strand of NZ_WGDD01000051.1, from coordinate 41,442 downwards.
AAAGTAATGTTGTTATATGTAGATTTGAATGGCGGACAGTGAGGGATTCGAACCCTCGGTACCCTTACGAGTACGCATCCTTAGCAGGGATGTGGTTTCAGCCAACTCACCCAACTGTCCAGTAGTTTTGTGGGGAGGATTATAATGCATTTGCCTTAAACTAGAGCTTAAAAAATACCCATTTTTTCAGAAATCTATTTTAAAAACACTGATTTTAGGTAAATCTCGGAAAAACATATTATCATTAGATAAACAATAGAGAAAAGGTATTTTATATGTTACAAAAACTGGGACCACTGATCATTCTTCTTCTGTTTGCAGGCGGAGCATACTTTATGATAAATGGTATGCAGAATGCCATGGATATGGCAGATCACAAAAAAGTGAAGGCAAAAAAAGCTGCAGCGGCTAAAAAGTAGATATTACTTTCAATATTTCATCTACTTTTCCTTTGGGATCGCTGTCTCTATAGACAGGTCTTCCCACAACAGGATAATCGACTCCCTCTTCATAGGCACGTTCAAGGGTCGCAACACGCTGCTGGTCACCGGCATCTTCTCCAAACGGTCTGATACCCGGGCAGAGTGTTAAAAAATCGTTACTCGTGGCATTTTTGATTGCCCTGCTCTCAAACGTTGAACAGACCACACCGTCCAGACCATTCTCAAAGCTCATTTTGGCAAACTGCTCCGCCTTCTCATTAATGCCTTTTTCATAGATCATACGAAAATTTTCTTCATCAAACGATGTCAAGGCTGTTACGGCCAGGACCAAGGGGCGGTTTTCATAGGAAGAGAGCCTTTGCATAACGCTTTTCATGGCTACAGCTCCTGCACTTGCATGAATGTTGAACATGTCAACCCCCAGTTTCGCGATCTCTTCGGCTGCATCTGCCATGGTATTGGGAATGTCATAAAGTTTGAGATCGAGGAAGATCCTGAATTCGGGGTTGATCTTTTTAAGTGCCCCAATAAAAGCTTTTCCGTCGCGTATGTAGGCACGAAACCCCACTTTCATCCAAATGTTGTATGTTTTAAGTGATTCCGCAAGGGCAAGGTTTTCTTCTGCGGAAGGAAGATCAAGTGCTACACATAAATCCATCGTTAATGCCTCTTATTTTTTAGTGGTATAATAATAGCCTAATTTTAATATATAAGGACTAAACGACATGTTTGGAAAACAATCAAAACGATATGACATACCGCAGGATGTTATGGATACATACCAGTACGCCAAGATCAAAACGAACAAAGGTGACATTTGGATCAAACTTTTCCCGGAAGATGCTCCCAATACAGTAGCGAATTTTGCACACCTTGCCAATGAAGGCTTTTACAACAATTTGAAATTTCACAGAGTGATTCCCGGATTTATGGCACAGGGCGGATGCCCCAACTCAGGTCCTGGCGGCAACCCTGCAATGGCAGGCACAGGCGGACCGGACTGGCAGATAGACTGTGAGACAGATACCAGTACACATCCTCACAGAAGAGGGTCTCTTTCCATGGCGCATGCAGGTCCGAATACAGGCGGAAGCCAGTTCTTCATCTGTTTTGCAGCATGTCCCCACCTGAATGGTGTTCATACCGTATTCGGTGCGATAGACGAAGATGATACCGAGAGTTTCATGGTGCTTGACAAGATCGAACAGAACGATGATATTCTTGGCATCGAAATTCACGCAGCAAAAGAGTAGTTCCCCTGTAGGCCGGGGTGTCCCCACCCCGACATTTTGCCAAAGAGAAAGGATACCATGTTTGGATTTTATCGTGTTGCTTCGGCAGTGAACAAGACTATAGTAGCAAATCCTCAGAAAAATGCCGAAGAAATCCTGGCCCTCGTTAACGAAGCCCATGCCAAAAAGGTCAGTGTCGTTGTATTCCCCGAACTTACCCTTACCGGATACACGGCCAGTGATCTTTTTCTCAATCAGACGCTGCTGGCTTCACAGAACGAATCTCTCTCTTATATATTAAAAAATATAGAAGAAATGGATACCGTTGTGATCGTCGGTATCATTTTGCTTGAGGCAGACAGGCTTTACAACTGTGCTGCGGTTCTGCAGAGAGGTGAAATTCTGGGTATCGTTCCAAAATCCTACCTGCCCAACCACAAAGAATTTTATGAAAAACGTCAGTTTGTCTCTGGCCGGGATATCGTACGCACCACTACCGAGCTTTTTGGAAAAGAGATCCCTTTTGGTGTGGATTTGCTTTTTACCGATACCAAAGATATGACTTTCGGAATAGAAATATGCGAAGACCTCTGGGCGGTGACCCCTCCGAGCAACCATATGGCGAGTAACGGGGCCAACCTGCTTTTCAATCTCAGCGCCAGCAATGAACTCATAGGCAAACACGAATACCGCGAAGAGCTGGTACGTACCCAGAGCGCGAGATGTATGGCAGCCTATGTGTACAGTTCGGCAGGAGTAGGCGAATCGACCACCGATACCGTTTATGGAGGTCATGCCCTTATTTGCGAGTATGGCAGCACACTGGTCGAAAATGAACGTTTCAGCCTTGAAAACTCGCTCATAACTGCCGATGTTGATCTGGAACGGCTGCGATGGCTGCGCATCAATGAATCAAGCTACAGTGACGGAAGACGCAAAAAGACACGTACGGTCAAACTGGGAGCATTGCCGCAGACAGGCGAAGTGCAAAGGGAAATCGACCCTGCTCCGTTTGTTCCCTCCCGCTATGCCGACAAGAAACACCGCTGTGACGAAATTGTCCATATTCAGGCACACGGTCTTATCAAGAGAATGGCACATGCCCGCATTCAAAAAGCGCTCATAGGTATCAGCGGCGGGTTGGACTCTACGCTGGCACTGCTTTCCGTACACAGAGCTTTTGAAATGATGGGATGGGACAGCAAAGATATCATTGCTGTAACTATGCCCGGTTTCGGTACGACAAGCAGAACCAAATCCAATGCGGTTAAACTCTGCAAGGCACTGGGTGTAACGCTTAAAGAAGTGGACATTACGGAAATCTCGCGCAAAGAATTTGAAGCCATAGCGCATGACCCTGAAGAGTTGAGCGTTACATACGAAAACGTACAGGCGCGTGCCAGAACGTCGATTTTGATGAATATGGCGAACAAGGTCGGCGGGCTGGTCGTGGGAACAGGCGACCTGAGCGAGATCGCTCTTGGATGGAGTACTTACAACGGTGACCATATGAGTATGTATGCGCTCAATTCCGGCATTCCGAAGACACTGATCCAATATATTATAGAATATTACAAAAGCAATGAAAAAATCGCTGATATCATCGCTGATATTCTTGACACACCCATCAGCCCCGAACTGCTGCCGCACAATGAAGATGAGATCGTGCAGGAAACAGAAAATATTGTCGGGCCTTATGCACTGCATGATTTCTTTTTGTACCATTTCATCAAGTACGGTGCCAAGCCTGACAAAATCCGATATCTTGCACTGAAAGCGTTTGGTACTCAATATGATGAACAAACTGTTTCCCGCTGGCTCAGGGTCTTTTTAAAGCGCTTTTTCACCCAGCAGTTCAAACGCAGCTGTATGCCTGACGGTCCGAAGGTGGGTACCGTTTCGCTCAGCCCCAGAGCAGACTGGAAAATGCCGAGTGATGCCGATGTGGAAATCTGGCTGCAAATGTTGGAAGAAGGAGAATAATATATGAGTAACAATGTCAATAATTTTGCGCTCATTGAGGAGATATGGAATGCTGTAACACACGGTATCGGTTTTACACTGAGTATTGCTGCGCTGGTACTGCTTGTTGTTTTTGCGGTAATGCACGGACACGGCGCATTGCATGTAACAGCCGCTGCGATTTACGGTTCGTCACTGATGGTACTGTATGGCAGTTCAACACTCTATCATGCACTTACCCATAACAGAGCCAAACATATTTTTCAAATCTTTGACCATGCTTCCATCTATGTATTGATCGCCGGTTCCTATACGCCCATTGCACTGATTACCATCGGCGGCGCGTCCGGGTGGGTGCTCTTCGGACTTGAATGGGGCATTGCTGCTGTAGGTATTGCTCTGAAATTCATTTATACCGGACGGTTTGAACTGCTCTCCCTGAGTGCCTACCTGGTGATGGGCTGGCTGATCGTTTTGGACTTTTCTACCTTTAAAGCACATATCGACCCTATAGGTTTTTGGCTTGTGGTAGCGGGCGGGCTGGCATACAGCAGCGGGGTAATATTTTATGTCAAAGACAATATCCGGCATTTTCACACTATCTGGCATCTTTTTGTCATGATCGGCTCAATACTGCATTTTTTCGCTATCTTGTTCTATGTTGTGTAACGGTTAACGATGGCATGTTATAATAAAAAATATTTCAAATATAGGAGAAACCATGCATAAAGAATATGAAGATTTCATTGAAACGGCGCAGAAGAGCATTGATGTACTTGAAGAGAAGATCGGGGAGATGAGCGAAGATTTTTCAGAAGAGGCATCTGACCTCTGGAACGACCTTAAAACATATTTTGACAAGGTAAAGGCAAAGCTTCAGGAATCATCTACCAATGTAGAACTTACAAGCCATCTGGCCATGATGGAAGCACGGGATGTCCTTGAAAATGCCCGTGACAGTGCGGAAGGATTCCTCTCTACTGTTTCAAAAAACACGGCAAAAGAGTTTGATCTTGCAGCACTTAAAGCACATCTTGCCAAAATGGAAGCAGAAGCAGAATGGGAAGAAACGCAAAAAGACATTACCCGTCTTTATGCCGAATCCAAAACAGAGGTAGAACAGATGGCAAAAAAAGCCGGACAGGAAATTAACGATATCATGCTGAAATTGTCACAGGTTATTTAGTATCGTATCAGACTTTGAAGGTACTTTTTCTGGTGAGAAAGTGCCTTTTAACAGCTTTTATAAGAGAATCACCCCATGAAAAGTCTTATTCCTTCTCTACTCATTCTTCTTATACTGGTTTTTGCACTCTTTAAAACCGGTGGACAGCATATCCGTAAAAAACAGAAAACTGTTAACAGTACCTATCTTGAACATGTCAGAAAACATAAAACACCGCATATACGCGAAGAGCTTCGTAAACTTCATACCGTTGCCTATGCAAAAAACTATATTGTCAATGTGATCAAATACGGATCACATCAGTTTGATTTCAAAGGCGGTGAAATGGAGGGCGGGTTTGCTTCACCCAACGATGCACCCAAGATCGCCTGCTATGTACTGAGCCTATCGGGAAAACAGTGTAAAACCCCTTATTCCAAAGATGCCGCCATGTTTTATACCAGTATTTGCGGAGGCTGTCACGGTAATGACGGAAAGGGGCTGGGCGGCGCCTACCCCAACTTGACGAGGGATCCGCTTCTCGGCATAGAGAGGCGTGAGGAATTTTTAAAAAATCTGCTTCATAAAGGTGTGCATTAAACCCGAATAGCACAAAAAGATAACTATTTTATAAAAATAAATTGATTTTTTGTATAAAATAAGCTTAAGTCTAAGAAAAGAAGGTACAATTGTTTCGATGAAAGATGAGGTTCGAGTTCATCTATCGTGTGTTATGTGTGTGTAAAACCCTGCAAGACCCCGAAAGACTCTCACCAATTTGGATTCCGCTTACATCGTGAAGATGAAGTGAAATATAACCCAAAGGTATAACAATGGCAGAATTAGTAAATGGAACAGTGAAATGGTTCAATGATGAAAAAGGTTATGGATTTATCCAGCAAGAAAACGGTGGGAGCGATGTATTCGTACATTTCCGTCAAGTAAACAATGAAGGTGGCGGTCGTGTGACTCTCGCAGAAGGTCAGGCAGTAACATTCGAAATCGGTGAAGGCCAAAAAGGTCCACAGGCTGAGAACGTAACACCGCTCTAATCCTTCTTTTCATTCCCCGGCTTTTTGTCTGCGGGAATGGCATACAGTTGATACTGTTCCCCTCCCCCCCCTTTTTTTTCTTAATATGTAATTTTCAACGCTTTGTCATATGATATTTCAAACAGCACTTCTATCTTTTTTGTTTCATGTGCGTCAAGTGACAGCTTCATTTCTATCTTTCCTTCTTTCGATACCGTATAGTCCACTTTTTTATCTGATTTTACCTCTAACAGTTTTACGGTGATCTTTTGGGTCTCGGAAGTAGGCATACGTTCCGTTACGATCATATTTTTCCGGGCATCGGACTTATTGGTTAAAACAAGTATGAAACCGTCTTTCTTTCGTACCGTACTGCCGAAAATACCGGTTGTTCTTTCTCTTTTGACCAGTGGTTTGCGTGTTACTTTGATGTCAGGAACTGCCTGTGTATACAAACGGTAGGTACCGTTGTCGTATTCGCCTACAGCCGTATCATTGATAGTGCGATCGCCTTCTTTGATCTTCCAGCTGTTGCGTTCTATCTGTGTTTTAGGAGTAAAAGAGCACACATCAAATACAAGGCTGTTTCTATAGGGATAAGCCCTGATCTCGCATTTCAACGGTACTTTCCATGAAGTAACCTCGACATCCACAGCTTTGCCGGATGAAGGCAGAGAAAGATCTTTGATCCGATATTGCCTTGCTGCAAGATACTGTGCTTCCGGGACAAGTGCTTCCACCGGGGAAACTGCAGCGGACATCGCCATCACAGCTGCATCAGACTGCATCATGTTCCTTGATACTTTTTTGGCATACAGGCGTTTTGGTATATATTGGCTTACGATCCATGGAGAAAAATGCACCGGGCGGATGGACTGCTGGGCTCTGCGGTAATAGAACTTTGCTTCATCTGCTTCTATATCTACTCCGCTTCGGTTCGTTACAGAAAGATACTGTGTTACTTTAATTTCTTTTTCTCCATAGAGACGGGCTTCATAGTAAGTGCTGAATTGAACCTGACCGTAGGAAAACACCAGGACAAGAGCATCGGAACATTCTTTTTCCAGATAGAGCGCCTTCCGCGTAGGGGCCTGTCTGCTGAATGTTCTGTTTTGCAGAAGAAGTGTCTGTTTCAATGCCGTATCTTCCGAAGAGAGTCTGGCCTGTTCTTTACCGATACGTTCGGCAGCTTTTATCCAGTTGTTCGCGTCTATGACTTTGGGCTGAGGCAGAGAGACCAGGGTATGAAGTACAGATATGTCTGCCTGGACAGCTTTGAGTTTTTGTTCTGTCTGATTTAAGGTACCGAGTACTTTGCAGAGTCTTTCTTCCTTGGGGCAGGTAATACTTTGGTTCAATACCACAGTACGGCCTTTGCATTTTGCCTTGACATTGTCGGCAAAACCGATGAATGTACCCCGGGGAGTGTATGTATAGATCGAACTGTCCTGATAGACAGCCAAAGAAGAAGCAAGGGACAAGCCTCCCGATAGGGAGAGTACGGTCAGTATTCTGTAAAGTTGCATATCCAATCCTTGTATTGTGAATCAAAGATTATTATAGCCTAAATTTATTGCGTCGTGTTCGTTTCAGCGAGATAGGTGCTGTTCTTTTTCTGAAGGTAGTCATAGATCGCTTTTACTTCTTCATCGGTAAGGTAATAGCGCGGCATGATTTTATGATAATTGTTGACGGAGTTGATCATTGAAGCAAGTGTTTCTTTGCGTATATCAGGTCCCCGCAGCACCTTCTTGCCGTGAATATCCCTGAACTCGACAATGATCCTGCCTTCGCCGTTTTTCCCATGGCATTCGGCACAGCTTACCCCTCTGGGCTGCTGATAGAGCATTTCACCGTATTCATAATGGGAAATGAAATCTTCGTTTGCCGACAATAAAAAGGGCAACAGGAACCACAGATATTTCATAACAGATATTACCTCGTACAGAGGGCTGAGAGATGCCCTAAACTATTTTCGATATAATACCCTAAAAATTCATAAGGGTGCCCTATGCAACTCATTGATGGAAAGAGTCTGGCGAAAAAAGTCCAGGATAATGTAGCTAAAGAAGTCGAAGAACTCAAGCAGGTAAAAAATATTGTTCCGGGACTTGCCGTACTGCTTATCGGGGATGACCCGGCAAGCCATGCCTATGTCAAGATGAAAGCCAAAGCGTGCGAAAAAGTCGGTTTTTATTCCATTACGCACAATATGCCCGAAACCATCTCGCAAGACGAGATCATCGCTACCATAGAGATGATGAATGCCAATCCGCGCATTGACGGTATACTTGTTCAGCTTCCGCTGCCGAAACATATCGATACAGACCGGATCCTCGAAGTGATCGACCCGAAAAAAGATGTAGACGGATTTCATGCCTATAATGTCGGACGGCTTGTCACGGGACTGGACAGTTTTGTCGCGTGTACACCGCTTGGTGTCATGAAAATGTTTGAAGAGTATGAAATAGACCTTCAGGGTAAAGACGTGTGTGTGGTCGGAGCGAGCAATATTGTCGGCAAGCCCATGGCAAGCCTTCTGCTCAACGCCAATGCCACGGTAACGGTCACCCATATTTTTACCAAAGATCTCAAAGCACATACCTCTGCGGCGGACATCGTTGTCGTAGGTGTCGGTGTTCCGGGGCTTATTAAAGAAGATATGGTCAAAGAGGGAGCGATCGTCATCGATATTGGTATCAACCGTATCGAAGACGGTTCTCTAGTCGGTGATGTGGACTTTAAGAATGTGGCGCCGAAGTGTTCCTATATTACGCCTGTTCCGGGCGGTGTCGGACCGATGACCATTGCGATGCTTCTTTCCAACACACTCAAATCAGCCAAAAAAAGGGTATAACCATTGAAAAAAACACTTTCAGGACTCTATCGATTTTCCAGCTCATGGACCGGTACGATCATCATCGTACTTTTCCTCATCTTTTTCGTGGCACAATCCTTTGTGATACCAAGCGGCTCCATGAAACGGACCCTGCTTATCGGTGATTTTCTTTTTGCCAAGAAATTTTCCTATGGTATTCCCACCCCCCATCTTCCTTGGCTGGAAATTCCTCTCCTGCCAGATTTTAACGGGGACGGGCATCTTATAGACGGTTCACGGCCACAAAGAGGGGATATCGTTATTTTCCGCTATCCGAAAAACGAAAAGATACATTACGTCAAGCGCTGTGTTGCTGTCGGCGGCGACGAACTTCTGTATGCAGATAAAAAACTGCTGATCCATTTCCATGAAGGAGATGCGTATATCACAAAACACTATCCCAAAGAAAATATCAGACATCTTCGGGGGAAACTCTGGGTCGAGAATCCGTATATGAAAAAATACCCCGGTATCCAATATGCCCCTGAGGGAATGAACATTTTTGAAGCGCTTCTGAACTACTATGTCTACGGCAAAGAAGTGAATGTGATCCCTGTAATGGTAGAGGGGCTTGATGCACCTAAATATGAAGTGGAAAACAAGATGATCAATGCTTTGTATGCCAAAGTACCCCAGGACAATTTCTATATGATAGGCGACAACCGGGACAATTCCAACGACAGCCGTTTTTGGGGTCCTGTCCCCTACCGTCTTATCGTGGGAAAACCATGGCTGATCTATATGAGTATCGAACACCGCTCTTACGAACGGGTGCTCAAAGGCGGAAAATTCGGCGGCGGCAGAGACCATGCAGGTCTTAAAAGAGTGTGCGGGAAAGTAGCCATAGACTCCAAAGCATGCGAAGCACTCTGGAACAAACAGCGCTACAGCATCCGCTGGGGACGTGTGGGAAGACGCATAGATACATTAGAGCTTGAGCAGCCTATCCAATAATGAATGAATTAGAAATCATCAAAATCATTGCCATGGTCTTCGCATTGGCGATAGCGATCATCGGACATGAGATCATGCACGGCTGGGTTGCCTACAGATATGGAGACAATACCGCCAAAAGTCTCGGACGGCTCAAGATCAATCCTCTTGTGCATATTGACCCGGTAGGAACCATCATCGTACCTGCCCTGCTCTTTTTCTCCGGTGCTCCGTTCATTTTCGGTTGGGCAAAACCTGTGCCCATCAATATCGATACGGTCATCCGCAACGGCGGGACCAACGGTGCCGTGGCAGTTTCCCTTGCCGGGATCACCTACAATTTTGTCCTTGCAGCACTTTGTGCAGTGATTTTCCCTGTTTTTGCACATCCTGATTCGGCCGTCGGAGCCTTTATGGCACTTTTTCTGTACCAGAGTGTGGTACTGAATGTACTGCTCGGTGTCTTTAACCTCTGGCCTATCCCACCGCTTGACGGTGCCAATGCCATCCGTTATCTCGCTGAAGGAATGCACTGGAAATCTTTTGCGGCGTTTTATGATAAAATATATCCCTATGGCATGCTGATACTGATAGCGGTACTTTTTACACCGATTTCAAATTATCTGTTTCAGCCTGTTACATGGATCGTGAAATGGCTGCTGTAAAATCATAACAAGCATCTGAACCAAATTCAGAATCATTTAAAAAAGGAAACTACATGTCAAAAAAATTCTACATCGCAACAGACCATGCCGGCTATATCGTCAAAGCTTATGTCAAAGAAATCGTAAGCGATCTCGGCCATGAGATCATTGATCTCGGGCCGGACAATGCAGACAGAGTGGACTATCCGGATTTTGCCAAAAAATGTACCGAAGCTGTCATCGCCGATCCGGGCAGTTTCGGTATTCTTATCTGCGGTACAGGCATAGGTATGTCCATTTCAGCCAATAAAGTACACGGCATCCGGGCAGCCCTCTGCCACGACCACTATACTGCCAAACTGACGAGACAGCACAATGATGCAAATATCCTGTGTTTCGGCGAGCGTGTCGTAGGCAAAGGTGTTATAGAAGATATGATAGACGCTTTTGCCTCTACCGAATTCGAAGGCGGCCGCCATGCTACCAGAATAGGCAAAATAGAAGCGGGATGCAGCTTCGGTGCGGATTTGGGGTAAGAACACTCCTTCTGCTACTACATTGCCTGTGCCAATGCACCCTGAGCAAAAGAAAGAAGTGCCCTGGGGTGTATACCTCAATTCAAATAACATAAAAACAGCTTCATAATACCATCAAACTTTTTGTATGTGTTCCCACGCTAAGCATGGGAACAAGAAAAGTCTTTTTCTGGATTACAAAATCAACTGTACTTAAATGCTAACAAATACGAGAAGCTAATCATTTTTCTCATGGAAAATGATTGCTTACGTCAATCGTTATCCAAACCAACAACCTTCAAACAACCTATGCTACAATAAACCAAAACAAGACAGTTCATACAAGAGGAAAAAACGATGGATACATTAAGTACTGAAGAAAAAGAGATCATTCTGGGAAGCATAAGAGACATACCCGACTTCCCGAAACCAGGCATTGTCTTCAAAGACATCACTACCCTCCTGAACAACCCCAAAGCACTCAGTACCCTTATGGACCACCTGACAGAACGCTATCTCGGCTATGAGCTTGACTATATTGCCGGTATCGATGCGAGAGGCTTTATTTTCGGTGCCATTCTGGCGGACAGGCTGGGAGTAGGTTTCGTACCGGTACGCAAACAGGGCAAGCTGCCCTACACGACAGTTGCAGAAAAATATTCTCTCGAATACGGTTTTGATGAAGTAGAGATCCACATTGATGCCTTTGGAGAAAATGGCTGCAACTGTGATGGCGAAAGGTCCAAAGTACTGCTTATCGATGATCTCATGGCCACAGGTGGTACAGCCAAAGCCGCAGCCAGTCTCATAGACAAAGTGGGCGCCCACTGTGTAGAAGCCTGTTTCATTATGGAGCTTTCTTTCCTGAATGGCAAAAAGCACTTCCCCGCCCCCATCTATTCTGTACTTGAGATAGACTGAGCGTCTTCTCCGATACACAGAAAATACACACTTCTTTGACTAGAATTGAGGGAACCTTGAGTCAAAGGAAATATCATGATCTATGCCCGCAGCCTACTCTTCCCGGCTCTGTTCGCCAGCTATATTCTCAGCGGATGTTCCGAAACCACAGTCATCACACCGACCAGCAATGCCGAGGCACATCATTACTCGGGTAAGGCATTGGTACTGGTTGCCGTAGACGGTGACGGCAAGCGCGGTGTCCGGCACATTGAACTGAGTACGAAAGAGGAATCCACAGGATACGAGGTCTATTTCCATGATGTACAGCCCAAAAAAGGCTTTATTACCATAGAGATCCCCACACCCAGCAGTACGCTGAGGCTCAAAGAATATTCGCTCTCAGGACATTATGGCTGCAGTCGCGGCAAAGCAGGCTACGGATACGGGGTGAAAGTGATCCCGAAAGTAGAAAACGGAAAACACTATTTTCTCGGAACTATCAATACGAACATGAATACCGTTTACAATGAAATGCCAGCTGCGCTCATACAGGAAGCAAAAAGCAAATACCGCTATACAGCTCACGGCGAGGATATAGCAAAAACCAAACGCTTTAAAGGCATCTTGTCTCTTTGACCGGGGCGTACCCGATAGAGCTACCCTTAACATCGGATTGGATATAATCTCTGCACTATTTATTTGAGAGAAAAACATGGATCTACATAAAACGATATACATTCCGGAACCAAGCCCGTTCGACCCTGACGAACTGGGGCATTTTGGTAAATTTGGCGGTCGGTTCGTACCTGAAACACTGATGCCTGCACTTGAGCAGCTGAGAAAAGATTATGAAGCAGTACGTTTCGACAAAGACTTCTGGGCAGAGGTGGACTACTATTACAAAAATTATGTGGGACGCCCCTCCTCGCTCTACTTTGCAGAGAACCTTTCCAAAGAGCTCGATGCGAAGATCTACCTCAAGCGTGAAGACTTGAACCATACCGGTGCACACAAGATCAATCACTGTATCGCACAGGCAGTACTGGCAAAACGTCTTGGCAGGAAAAAGATCATAGCAGAAACGGGTGCGGGACAGCACGGTGTGGCAACGGCAACAGTGGCTGCACTTTTCGGACTGGAGTGTGAAGTTTTCATGGGTGCCAAAGATGTGGCACGACAGGAACTCAATGTTTTCCGCATGAAACTGCTCGGTGCGAAAGTGCATGCCGTTGAAAGCGGAAGCAAAACCCTCAAAGATGCCATGAACGATGCGATTCGCCACTGGGTGACCCATGCGCGGGATACCTACTATCTTATCGGTACGGTTGCCGGGCCGCACCCCTACCCGATGATGGTACGCGACATTCAGTCCATCATAGGCTGGGAAGCCAAAGCACAGCTTGATGCAGTCGAAGGATGCCTGCCGGACAAAGTCATTGCCTGTATCGGCGGCGGTTCCAATGCGCTTGGTATTTTCAGCCACTTCCTTCAGGATAAAACAGTTGAATGCATCGGCATTGAAGCGGGAGGGGAAGGATTGGACTGCAAACACGGATGTTCACTGGAAAAAGGCAGCCCGGGTGTACTGCACGGACAGCTCAGCTACCTGCTCCAGGATGAAGACGGGCAGATCCAGGAGGCACACTCCATTTCAGCCGGACTCGACTACCCGGGTATCGGGCCTGAGCATGCATTCCTCAAAGATGAAGGCATCGCGACTTACAACCATATTACCGACGATGAAGCGATGGAAGCATTTGTGTGGCTTTCGCAGAGAGAGGGAATTATCCCGGCATTTGAGAGTTCCCATGCGGTAGCCTATCTTAAAAAGATGAAACCTGAAGAGATCAGGGGAAAGACGATTCTTGTCAACCTTTCCGGACGCGGTGACAAAGATATGATGCAGGCAAAAGATATACTTTCAGAACAGTTCCGCTAACACAGAGTCACTGTTATATTTTGAGACTGAAGTAGTCTTTTATGTCTGAATATATGTAGTCAGTGGGGAACAGTACCATTCCCGCTTCTGCGGGAAACAGTTTTTATTTGCCTGTGTGTGCGTGATGGACTTCGATCAAATCTTCTATGCTGGTATCGAGTACATAGACATTCTCATATCCCATCATTTCAAGATAGCCCATGACACGGTTTGCAAACCATCCCTTAAGACAGGCTACAACAATCGGTGAAGTATGGTCTGACGGTAATTCGTCAAGGTACGTTGCAAATTCGGTATACGGTGTGTAGTATGCATTTGCAATATCGGCTTCCTGTGCATTTTCACCGTTGACTTTGGCCGGCGGTCGTACATCAAGCAAGATTGCTCCTGCATCCATAAGCAATTCTCTCGTTTCATGCAAGCCTATCATCCCAAGATTCTCTTTTGTTTTATTGATCTCGATGAGAACATCCACTTTTTCTTTCATTTTATCTGCCATATTGGACTCCTTAAATTATTTATTGATTTTTATTATAGGATAAAAAAGATAACCGTTTTGTAACATAAGTTGCATTTTTCTATTTTTCAGTGTTATGATTTGCATAAGGAGATATTAATATAATTAATTATGATATAATAGTATAATAGTTTATATTAAAGAGAGGATACTTCATGAAAGCATTTATACTTTTATTACTGATGGCAGGACATCTTATGGCAGTCAGTGTTGATGATGCCGCATGGCTGCTTGATGCCCAGACCGATTTGAATAAAGCCTTTAAAAAAGCAGAAACGGCACAGAAAAAACTTTTGCTTATTGTTGTGATCAAGGACGGGTGCAGCTGGTGCGAAATGATGGTACACGAAACGCTGAGCGATAAAAATGTAAGAAACCGCCTGTCCGATATGGTCATTCTTGTTACGGATATTCATTCCAAAACAGCGGAAAACCTCAATACCCAATTGACACCGAGTATGTACTTTATAGATGTTGCTGCCAAAAAAGTGGTACACGAACATATCGGTTTTGAAAAACCCGGAAGTTTTATCATGGATATAGTAACCGCCGAAGACAAGGCCGAATAGGCAGATATTCCGGTCCATTTACCAAGTTTTTGCTATACTCTGCGGGATACAAATTATTTTACTAAGGAAAACAATGAATTTCAATATAACTTCTTCGAAGCTGAAAGATATCAAATCCGACTTGGAGATCATCATAGTCATTGACAAAAATCTGCAGCATAAGACGGTCAAAGACAAAAAACTGCTAAAAAAAGCCGGTTTCACCGGTTCCCAGGATGAACTATGCCATCTTATCGGCAAAAAAAGGCTCTATGTCGGTGCCGAAAATCTCAAAAGCGCAGCGATCCGTGCAGCAGTAGCTACGGCCATGCGTTCTCTTACGGGGAAAAAAGCGTACAAAACAGTGAAGATTGCTGCTTATGTCAGCCATCCGAGATGTTCAGCCTCCATCCGTGCCATAGCAGAAGGTGCCATTTTGGGAAGCTATACCTATACGGAGTACAAAAGCAAAAAGCTCAAATCTCCCGTCAAAACACTTGAACTCTCACTTGAGGGATATGAAGCCCACGAGATTACCATGGAAGTAGCTGCAAGAGCAGTACACAATGGTGAGATCGCCGCAGAAGCAACCAACTATACACGTAATATCGTCAATACACCGCCTGATGATTTTTACCCTGAAAGCATGGCGAAAAAGGCAAAGAAACTTGCCAAAGAACTTGGGCTCGGATGTGACATACTCAACCCCAAAGCACTCAAAAAAGAAAAAATGCATACGCTGCTTGCCGTGGCACGTGCCTCACGCCACGACCCCTGCGTGATTCATTTGAGCCACAAGCCGAAACATGCCAAAAAGGTCATTACACTGGTCGGCAAGGGACTTACCTACGACAGCGGCGGACTCAGTCTGAAACCGGGGGATTATATGGTCACCATGAAAGCAGACAAAAGCGGTGCTTCGGCAGTGATCGGCATTATGAAAGCTATTGCTGAAATGAACCTGCCTATCGAAGTACACGGATTCCTCGGAATGGTTGAAAACATGATCGGCGGAGATGCGTACAAACCTGATGATGTCCTAACTGCAAAAAACGGGAAAACCATCGAAGTGAGAAATACCGATGCGGAAGGAAGACTCGTCCTCGCCGATGTACTCTGCTATGCACAGCAGGAAGTCAAGGCTGACTACATTTTTGACCTTGCTACGCTGACAGGCGCCTGTGTGGTCGGTGTGGGACACTATACTTCCGGTATTATGGGTTTCAGCGACGAAGTGAAAGCACTGGTGGGCAGACAGGCAAAAATTTCCGGCGAGCTGGCGACGGCACTGGATTTCAATCCGTATCTTGCAAAAACCATCAAAAGCGATATTGCCGACCTGTGCAATATTTCCAATACCCGCTACGGCGGAGCGGTAACGGCAGGCTTGTTCCTCTCAGAGTTCATCGATAAAGACCATAAAGAGAAATGGGCACATATCGATATTGCGGGACCGGCATTTGTAGAACATGTCTGGGGAGAAAATCCGAGCGGGGCTTCCGGTGCAGGTGTCAGGATGGTGCTCAGACTGCTTGAAAGCCTTGCACGGGAACAAGCGGCACATTGATTTATTTTATCTATCGATAAGATGAATCAAGATAAAATATATTGATTAAAAAGGAGTTCAGATTATGGAAAAAAGTACAATTTTAGAACAGCTAAGGGCGGCAAAAGCAGCACATATCAACTGGGTTCAGCGTGCCAAAATGCTGATTTCCGGTTTTAAAATAGATGAAGATGCCATCCCGGTCAACTCTACACAATGCAAATTTGGCCAATGGTTCTACTCTGATGCCCAGAAACTCAACGGACTGAGAAACAACCCGTTGGACTGCATGTCGGAAATAGAAAGGCTTCATTTCGAACTTCATGATATTTACATGAATATCTATAAAATCTATTATGATGTGAAACCGCAGGGCTTTTTCAGCAAACTCTTCGGCAAAAAGAAAAAAATAACAGATGACTCTACCAAACTTGCAAAAGAGTATTTCTCTTCTATGGAAGACGTATCCAAAAAACTGGTCAATGAAATCAATCTTATGGAAAGACGTATTGTCGCCCTGCCGGAAAACGACCTGGATGTGCTATAGGATTTCTATTGATACAGCTCGCAGGAAAGCACTTCCTGTGCCATAATATCGGCAACGATATTTCTTGCATTGACCACGTGCTTTATGCCAAGCCCGGAGATCATCTCTTCTTCTGCATTATTCATGACTTTGACGATACTGTTGATGTGTGAACCAAAAGAAGCGATATTCTCGCAAATAAGCTGTTTTTGTATTTCATTGTCTATGGTGACAATGATCGCTGCGCACCGGGAGACATTGAAGTGCTCCAGTACCATTTTCTGCGCTGCATTGGCAAAAAAGATCGCTTCTTCTCCTCCGGCAATGAGATCATCAACCACCTTCACATCATGTTCAAGAATAACATAAAGCAAATTGCGCTCTTTAAATGTTTTGACCAGCCGCTGTCCCAGCGGACCGTATCCGCAGACAATGATATGGTCTTGATAGCTTGCACCGACTATGGCGCGTTCACGCAGGTTTTCCGGCTCATGCATGAAAGTATCGGCTATTTTTTTGATATTTTTCAGTACAAACGGTGTAATGATCATGGAAAGTACTACGGTGATAATGAGTATCTGGTTCAATTCTGCGTCAAGCAGTCCCCTGGTATTGGCAAGAGCGAAGATGGCAAGGGCGAACTCCCCTACTTCAAAAAGTGCCAGTGCCGTTTTTAGCGCCGTACGTTTTTGTATAAAAAATTGCAGCATTCCGTAGAGGAGCATACCTTTAAGCAGCATAATCCCGACAAGCAGTCCCAAAATAATATCCCAGTAAGTGACGATAGCGTGCCAGTCGATCAGCATTCCGATGGAAACAAAGAAGACTCCCAGCAGAATATCACGAAACGGAACAAGGTCTGCTTCAATGCGGTAACGGTACTTCGTCTCGGAAAGCATCATGCCGGCGATGAAGGCACCCAGAGAGTAGGAAAAGCCGAAAACTTCAGCCAAAACCGAGGCGGAAAGCACACCGAGCAGTACGGAAACCAGAAAGATCTCTTCCGAACCTGTTTCCATAATTAGATCAAAAAACCGTTCAAGAAAATATTTTCCCACAACAAAAAGGATAATAAATACCAGTATGGCACTTTCCAGTGTATTGAGCAGCAGCGTGCCTATGGATTCCGAGTGGGAAGTAAAAATGGAAACCATCAGCAGTATCGGGATGACAGCAAGGTCCTGAAATATCAGTATACCCACGGTAGCACGCCCGTAACCGGCATGTATCTCATTGTTTTCATTGAGTATTTTCAGGACGATAGCCGTAGAAGAGAGGGAAAGTGCGAAACCGGTCACAATGGCGCTTTTGGCTTCAAGACCGAATGCCAGATAGCCTATTGTCGAAAAAAGCATCCCGGAGAGCATGACTTGCAGGGAACCAAAGAGAAATACTTCGCGTTTCATATGTTTCAAATGCTTCACGGAAAATTCAAGCCCTATGGTAAACATAAGAAATACAATACCAAACTCTGCCAGATGGGAAAGTACTTCTCTGGAATCTTCTGCAAAATGGTAAAACGACGAGATGGCAAATCCCGAAAGTACATACCCTATCACGGTAGGGATATCAAACTTTTTCAATACAACATTCAACACGGTTGCTATCGCGATCGTAATGATCAGAACCATTAAAATATTTTCCATGTATGCCCTCTTTTGTGTATGATATTTCCATCAATGAAAATTATTATACATTAAATTGATGTATTCTACTCTCTCTTGCTGTACACTAACCCCTCCTTCACCATTATTTCGATAAAATCGCGTATATTTAGATACGAAGGAAACACCATGGGATTAGGCATCGGACTTGTAGGACTGCCAAATGTAGGAAAATCTACCACTTTTAACGCGCTGACAAAAGCGCAAAATGCAGAGAGTGCGAACTATCCGTTCTGTACTATCGAACCGAACAAGGCTGTTGTGCCGGTACCGGACAAACGTCTTGAAGCACTTGCAAAGATCGTCAACCCTGAAAAGATACAATATTCCACACTGGACTTTGTAGATATTGCCGGGCTGGTCAAAGGTGCAAGCAAGGGAGAAGGCCTGGGGAACAAGTTTCTCGGGAATATCCGTGAGACAGAAGTGATCCTCCATATCGTCAGATGTTTTGAAGATGACAATGTCGTACATACAGAAGGCTCCATCGATCCTATCCGTGATGTGGAGATCATTGAGCAGGAACTCCTTTTTGCCGATATTGATGCGGTCATCAAACGTATAGAGATGCTGAAGAAAAAAGCCAAAGGTAATGACAAAAATGCCAAAGCGCAGCTTGCTGTTGCCGAAGCCCTGCTCTCACACATTGAGGAAGGCAACCCGGTCTCTACCTTTTCAGACATAGAAGAAGATGCCTTTAAAGCTATGAACAGGGACTTGCGTCTTTTGACAAGCAAAGAGATCATTTACGGTGCCAATGTCGATGAAGACGGGCTGAGTGAAGATAATGAATTTGTACAGAAGCTCAAGGCATATGCAGACGAAAGAAACTCTGAAGTCATCAAGCTGTGTGCCAAAGTCGAGGAAGAAATGGTAGACTTCGCTGATGAAGAGAGAGAAGAAATGCTGGCTGACCTCGGCGTGACGGAGTCGGGACTGGAGCAGATCATTCATAAAGGATTTGACAAACTTGGACTGCAAAGCTATTTCACTGCCGGCGTCAAGGAAGTACGTGCCTGGACCATTCACAAGGGAACTACTGCCCCCAAAGCAGCCGCAGTCATTCATAACGATTTTGAAAAAGGCTTTATTCGTGCGGAAGTGATCTCTTATGAGGACTTTGTCGAATATGGCGGGGAACAGGGAGCCAAAGAGGCAGGGAAGAACAGACTTGAAGGCAAGGAGTATATCGTTCAGGACGGTGACATCATGCATTTCAGGTTTAATGTCTGATTTTTTGTACCGGTACATGAATACTGCACAAAAACAGACTATACTCATTTCAACCAGGAGAATATAATGATACAAAAACTGCTGCTTGCAGGACTTGTCGCGCTGACGCTTGCCGGCTGTGAAAACAATAAAAGTGTTTTTATCGAAAGGATAAAAACAAAAAATGACATGCCTACCGCCATTGCGAAACTTCGTGCTGCACTCAAATCAAAAGGACTGACCTATGTAGAGACCATAGACCATGCCAAAAATGCCCGCAAATTCGGTCTGAGACTCAAACCTGAAACGGTAATAGTCTTTGGAAACCCTGAAATAGGGACGAAACTGATGACATGCAATCCTTCAATGGGTCTTGATCTGCCTTTGCGCATGCTTTTCATCACAAACTATGAAGGCGAGACCAGCATACTGTATACCAACCCGGAATACTGGAGTCTCAAGCACAATATCAAAGATAAAACATGTTTGGCTATTGTCAGGCAGGCGCATGCCGCTATGCAGGAACTGGCCGAAAAAGCCGCTGCCAAATAAATACCGATACTCGTTAAAGGATATCCGATGAAAAAAACATTTCTTGCTCTGCTCGCTTCTTTGTCTCTTGCAACTGCCGCTTTGGCTGCTACAGGCTGTGTACTGGTGCAGCCTGACGACATCAATGTCACATGGAAAGCCTACAAAACACCGGCAAAGATCGGTGTAGCAGGCCAGTTCACTTCTGTTGTCTACACACCTGCTTCACTTGAAGGAAAAAACTTCAGAGAACTTTTTGTCGGTTCGAGCGTCAAGATAGATACAAACAAGATCACTACCGGCAATCCGGGAAGAGATGCCAAACTGGTCAAATTCTTTTTTGGCTTGATGAAGCCTCATACTATTGAAGCAAAAATCGTAGATATCCGGCACTCAGGCAAACATGAAAAAGGAAAACCGCGCAGAGGTACGGTTACCGCAGAAGTCACAATGAACGGAAAGACCCGGACCGTACCGATGAGCTACGTGTACAATGAAGGAAAATTCCATGCGACCGGTACCATTGACCTGTTTGATTTTGCAGCCCAAAAAGCACTTGCTTCCATTAACAAAGCCTGTTATACGTTACATAAAGGCAAGACCTGGAATGATGTGACCATCAGCTTTTCCACAACGGTCAAAGCGACGCTCTGCCATATTAATATCGCACGCAAGCAGTAGGTTTTGACTGTGGATACAAACGATATATTCTATAAAATATCAAAAGCCCTTTCGCTTACAGAAGAAGAAATACTTCAGGCTTACAAATTCGAAGGGTATCCCATGACCCCGGAACACCTTGAAGCTCTGTTGAAAAAACGGGTAGACAAAGGTTTTACATCGTGCAGCTATGAAGAGCTTGGTGTCTTTCTTGACGGGCTTGTTATATTAAAACGCGGTCCTTCTCCCCAAAAGAACGAGAAGAAAGAAGCCGTTGAACTGACGCATAATCTTATTCTTAAAAAACTGCGTGCAGCACTGAACCTCAAAGAGGCTGACATGGAGATCATATTTGGTCTCGGTGATGCAAAGCTGAGCAGACAGGAATTCAAATCGCTTTTTCGAAAAGAAAATCACAAAAATTTCAAAGCCTGCTCCGATGTACTGCTTATGGCCTTTCTGGAGGGACTTGACGAATTTTACTATGTGGGGGAAATAGACGAATAGTCCCCACCCTATATCTCTATATCCAGAACCAATTTCACCGGGCAGTGGTCACTGCCCATGATCTCGTCCAGAATATCTGCATCTACAATCTTTTCTTTTAAGTCATCAGAAACAAAAAAATAGTCTATTCTCCAGCCTACATTTCTGCTTCTTGCCGCTGCTCTGTAGGACCACCAGCTGTAGCGGTCCGGTTCATCACCGTGTATATGCCGAAAAGTATCAATATAGCCATTCTTTAAAAGCTTGTCTATCCAGGCCCGTTCAACAGGGAGGAAACCGGATGTCTTTTCGTTGGCTTTGGGTCGGGCAATGTCTATGGGACGGTGTGCTGTATTGACGTCTCCGCAGACAATGATCGACTTTCCCTGTGCCCGTATTTCATTGATATATTCCAGAAAACGGTCATAAAAAGCCAGTTTGTATGCCAGCCGTTCCTCACTCCGCTGTCCATTGGGGAAATAGACATTAAAAAGGGCGAAACGGCCGAAATGATACTCGTTGATGCGTCCTTCATCAAGAATATCCACATGGTCACCGCCAGAGGCGGTACCCTTGATATTGGTAAACAAAGCAACACCGGACTGTCCCCTGTTGGAGGAGGAGTTGATGCTTTGGAATTTAAACTCCTTCTTGAAAATCGTATCGGGGATCTGTTCTGCTTCTGCCTTGATTTCCTGTAGTCCAAGAAAATCGATCTGTTCTTCATCGATCCATTTGAGTGCTTCTTTTTTTTCCACAGCCCGGATACCGTTCACGTTCCAGGATATAAAAGTCCTTCTTGCCATAAAGATCCTTGATTAGGTAGAATATTTGGATAGAATAATAGCAAAAAAGGCTGTAACTATGGCACATGAAGACAAAGAGCGCTGGGATGCAAAATATATCAGCAACCCTATTCCCGACAAACCGGTAGCATTTATTACCCAATATGCGAAATCTGCAGCAGGCAGCCGGGCACTGGATATTGCATGCGGTATGGGAAGGAACAGCAAATATCTGGCTTCTGAAGGTTTTGAGGTAGATGCATTGGATATAAGCTCTGTCGCGATCGAATCACTCCGGGGGATCAGGCATATATATCCCAAAGAAGTTGATCTCGATGTCTGTGAATTTCCTGTTGAAACCTATGACCTGATCATCTGTACCTATTTTCTCAAACGTGCACTTTTTCCCCAGATCATAAAAGCCCTCAAACCCGGAGGGATATTTCTCTACCAGACATTTGTCTATCATCCGGATAACGAGAGAAACCCTTCCAACAGAAGTTTTCTGCTTGAAGAAGGAGAACTCGAAGCAGCCTTTGCTCATGATCTTGACATAATACATTTGCGCGAATACTGGGATATTGACAGCAACGGAAAAAAGAGTTTCAAAGCGGAAATAGTTGCAGAGAAAAAGGGCAGAACAGGTTAATTAAAGCACCGTTTCCCGTATTTCACAGCCCGTACATGTTTTATGTGATCAAAAAGCACCGTACACATCCGACGGGACAGGACGGGGACGATAAATGACACGTTTCTTCGGTGCTGAAAACAGCTTTGTCTCATAGCCGTAGATATCGGGTCTGAACTGTATGTGACCCTCATCATCTGCCCAGACAGTATGATACTCCACAAAGACCGGTATCTCCGTTTCCAGGGTATTCCAGGTTGTTTTTCCCGGATGATAGCTGTATCCGAGGGTATGCAGGAGATCCATCGGTTTTTCCAGCCGGATACAGCCGTGGGAAAAGGAACGTACTCGCCTGTTGAAAAGTGATTTGGCCGGAGTATCATGCATGTAGACATTGAATTTGTTCGGAAACAGAAACTTTACCCTGCCAAGTGCATTTCTACGGCCTGATCTCTGATACAGTTTTCCTTCACTGTTATATTGTAAACCAAGTTTTTTCAACTGTGCTTCCGATTTGTGTGCATACTCTTTCCTGTAAATGGAAGGAGGCACATTCCAGGTAGGGTTCAACACGACATACTGCATTTTTCTGTTAAACACAGGGGTTCGCATTTTGGTTTTACCCACTACGATCTTCATACTCAAAACAGGTTTTCCCTCTGTGTAAAAATGCATTTTGAACTCAGGAATATTCACCAGCACATAGCGCAAAGGCTTGGGTTGTGAAATGCTTTCAAGAACCAGGTTTTTTTTTACTTTCGCAATAATACTGCCGATCGACTGTTTCAGGGAATGTCTGGTACGCGGACCGATATCGCCGTCAACGGAAAGACCATGTCTTCTCTGGTATTCCAGCAGAGCAGCTTCAAAGGCAGGTGTCATTTCCGGTGTTTCTTCAAGATTGGCTGACTGCAGGAGATTGAATACTTTTTTTATCCTGATGATATCTTCTGCCTCATCCCCCTTGAATTGCGGTGGCATATATGCATTTCTGACAGTATAGAGATGATCAAGATAGGCTTTCAGCCGCTCATACCTTTTTGTGTGGGGAAGATGTTCCATAGTAAAAGCATAACTCCGGTTCTGAAGTACTGCTTCTCTGATCTTTTTTTTGCTGATCTTCCTGTAGGCATTCCTATCTCCTCTGAATCCGGCATAATTCAAATTGCCGTTCAAAAGACATTCCGATATCTGATAGTCTGTCCTGCCATGACAAAAACTGTATTTTTCCTGATATGCCATGAATGCAGGATCAGGTACAGCAGCGAACATCAATGTTTGTACGAAGATAAGAATGATTTTTTCCATAATAGTATAATATCTTAATTTATGATAAAATCATAATGCCTCGCCTCTCAGTATATCAAGTACATTGGTTGCATAAGAACCTTTTGGCAATACAAAACCGAGTTCATACTGTGCTTTTTCTTCAATATAGTTTTTTGTAATTTCAGTGACCTGTACCCAGGCATACCGTCTGGCACCGTTCATTTTGATCTCTTCATCGAACATTGCTTCGATTGTTCCTGCTGCAGCACCGGCTCTTTTGGTTCTGGTACCAGGGATGAGACCCGTAGGTGCAATATCTTTTTCGGTAAAACGTTCTGCCTCTTTTGAAAGTGCTTCTGCTTCAAAAAGCCGTCCGTACGGATAGTGCATCATCAAATCTCCCTCAAGCAGTTTAAAGAAATTCTTTTGTTCTGCGGTACCGTGCAGCGAACCTTCAGGCAGCTTCATCAGTTTTTCCGTTTCTGTCTCAGAGAATTCTTCCAACAGCAGACTCAGCTCCATACGTTTGGAAAGCCAGCCGTTGAACAGATAGCTCTGGTACGACCCCATTAGAAATTCTTTTGTTTTTCTGTCCCGTATCTTCAGTGTACCCTCTATCAGCTTTTTCCCGTCTATCCAGTTGTTCCCGTCCGTACCGAAACGCTGATTCCCGAAATAATTCGGCACACCGTTGGCCTTGATCCATTTCAAAACAGAATCAAGTTTGTCTTTCTGTACGCCCAGTACTTTTTTCAAGCGTATCCCAAAACGGTTTCCTTTGAGATGGCCTACCCGTATTTTATTGTTGTGGCGTACTTTGTCAAGAATTTTGATCTTGTCATGGCTGAATGCTTCCAGTTTATCTTCAAACCTGGCAGGCAGAGAGATATACTGAATGGTCATGGCATGTTTGTCTTTCAGTCCGGCATAGCCCATATCCCTGCGCCGTATCCCTACATGGTTGGAAATGGCGTCAAGCATCTCCCATGTAGTCATCTCTTTCTTCCGTACCTTGAGTACAAGGTGCTCCCCTTCCCCGGTGAAGGCATACAGAGGGATCTCCTCAACCGTAAAATCACGCGGGGAAGCGTTGAAAACAAACTCATTTTTGACATGCAGCGGGTAAATACGTTTCATAAGGCTCTTTTTTCAGAATTTGACCCGTTAGGGGTTATACAGACGTCATTTTATCCAAAGAAAGGTAATAGAGGTCAGCATAAAACAGAAAATATTGCCGATACGGAAAGATACAGTTTATTTCATTTTCCTTTCATTTTTATCCGCTATACTTCAAAAAAGGATACTTTACTGTGCCCGATAAAAACATCTTCAAGGCTATAAATGAACACCGGACGATTTAAATTTGCTACCAATTTCATTGTTATTTTTCTTCTGGTGAGTTTCATCACCAGGGTTGTGCTGCTGGGCATGACATACAGTCAGGTCGACATGAGTGTCTGGGAACTGTTCAAAGTCTTTTCCATAGGTGTTTTCTACGATTTTGTGGCTGTTTCCTATTATCTCATTGCCTTTATTATCTATCTTATCTTTGTTCCGCGCAGAATTTTCAACAGTAAAGTACACAAGGTTATCAGTCTCCTGATCTATTTTGCTGTCATCTATACGGTTGTGTTTAACGGTTTCAGCGAATATTTCTTTTGGGAAGAGTTTGGAAAAAGGTTCAATTTTATTGCGGTTGACTACCTGGTCTATACCCATGAAGTCATACATAATATTCTTGAATCCTACCCTATTCCGCTTCTTTTGGTCATTATTTTTATCCTTACGGCCGGCATTTTCTACTACAACCATAAAAAGACCCATTTCCACAAAGATGCCTTTGAATGTGAAATGCCGTTTGGTCAGAGACTGAAAATAGGACTGGTCTATCTGGCACTCCCGCTGTTGTTCTTTATGGTACTGGACAAACAGACCCTCACGCATACCTGTCCCAATAAGTTCAACCAGGAACTTGCCAAAAACGGCCTGTATTCCCTTTTCAGTGCTTTCAGGCACAATGAGCTTGATTATGACGAATTTTATAAAACGCTTGACAACAAAAAAGTTTTTTCCAATCTTCATACACTCTTGAAAAGAAAAGAAAGAACATTTAAAACAAATAACCTCTATGACATTACACAAGTGGTCAAAGGAAACGGTTCACCCAAAAAATACAATATTGTTCTGATCATGGTAGAGAGTCTCAGTGCCGAATTTCTCGGTGTTTATGGTGATAAACGGGGACTCACACCCCATTTGGACAAACTGGCCCGCAAGTCACTCTTTTTCAACAATCTCTATGCGACAGGAACCAGAACGGTCAGGGGCATGGAAGCCGTTACGCTTTCGCTGCCTCCTACACCGGGCAGAAGTATCGTCAAAAGGCCTGACTGTCAAAATATGAATTCTGTAGGCTTCATCTTTAAAAAACTGGGGTACGAAAACAAATTCATCTATGCCGGACACGGTTACTTTGACAATATGAACTACTTTTTTTCCCATAACGGATTTGATATTGTGGACAGGTTTGATTTCAAAGACAGCGAAGTGACTTTTTCCAATGTCTGGGGTGTCTGTGATGAAGACCTTTTCAACAAAGTCAGCAAAGAAGCAGACAAGTCATATCAGCACAAAAAACCGTTTTTCAGTTTTGTTATGACTACCTCCAACCACAGACCCTATACTTACCCTGACGGGAAGATAGACATTCCTTCCCATACAGGGCGAAGCGGCGGTGTCAAATATACGGATTATGCGATCAACAAATTTTTCAAAGAAGCCTCCAAAAAACCATGGTTTGACAACACCATCTTTGTTATTGTTGCGGATCATAACGGAGGAAGCGCAGGCAAAACGGCACTTCCGGTATGGCGCTACAAAATACCGCTTTTTGTCTACGCCCCCAAGATCATCCAGCCCCGAACTGTCAGCAAACTCTCTTCGCAGGTCGATATCATGCCGACACTTCTCGGCATACTCGGGCAGAGTTACGAAGCAAAATTCTACGGAGATGATATTTTAAAACCAGACCACAGAGAAAGAGCTTTCATCGGGAACTACCAGAAGCTCGGTCTGTTCAGAAACAATACCCTTACCGCACTCTCTCCCGACAAAAGTGTACAGAACTACAAAGTCACGAAACAGACGCTGTACAGCGTAGAGTACAAAGAAGAAAAACCCTCTTCGAAATCAGTGGAAGATACGATCACCTATTATCAGAGTGCCAGTTATCTCTACAAACATAACCTGCTGAGGCAGAAGAGACCATAGATTTGATATTTGGGTACCTATATGAGAGGTGCCCTTTATTTCAAAAAATGTATAATCATACGATTATATCACAGGGGACTGTTTTTGAAATTTATGAACAAAACAACGATACTTTTCGATCTTGACGGCACACTGATAGACAGTGTACCGGACCTTGCACTTTCCGTGAACCAGATGCTCGAGAGCCTGGGGCGGGAAACATTTGCCGAAGCGACCATACGCTACTGGGTGGGCAATGGGGCACAAATGCTGGTAAAGCGGGCACTGCTGGGCAAAAGAGATACCGATGAAACCGTTGACACTGCACTTTTCGACAAAGCGCTGAAACTTTTTCTGTCCTTCTACGGGAAACACCTTGCAGAAGCTACCCGTGCCTATCCTCATGTTCCCGAGACACTCAAAGTACTGAAAAAAGCAGGATACCGTCTGGCAGTCATTACCAACAAACCCTACGCTTTTGTCGGCCCTATTCTCAAAAACCTGCAGTTGGACGGGCTTTTTGAACTCTGGATCGGCGGAGATTCGCTTCCCGAAAAAAAACCGGATCCTGCTCCGCTGCTGCATGTATGCAACGTACTTTCTGTCCCTGTGGCTGCATGTGTCATGGTGGGAGATTCAAAAAATGATATTGCCGCTGCCAAAGCGTGCGGTATGCAGAGCATCGGTGTGACGTACGGCTATAACTACGGAGAAGATATACGGGTATATGCTCCCGACAGGGTTGTCGATGATTTTGCGGAAATTCCGCCTTTGTTTGAAAGCCGGGGAAAGTAGACATGAAGCAGGCAAGTGTTGCCATCATCGGGGGCGGTGTCTCAGGGGCTACCACAGCGCTGTTTCTTGGGGAAAGGGGATTGAAGGTCACCCTTTTTGAAAAAGAGCCCGGTCTTGTCAGCGGACCGCCATTCTGCCATCTTCATGCGGGAGGAAACCTCTACCGGGACATTTCTGACGAACAGTGCATCACGCTGCTGAGGCAGTCCATCGACTTTTTGCGTTTTTACCCTTTTACGATAGATTACCGGCCTACGGTCATTGCCCTTCCTCTTACGGACAGCGGTATACCCGAAGCACTGCTGCCGCGCCTGAAACTGCTGCGTTCCGAATATGAAAAACTGGTCGGAGAGGATGCCGGCAATCAGGTTTTGGGAAAAAGCGGCGACTATTACAAACTCTATAGCAGGGAAGCGCTGGAAGCATTGAAACAAAGACCTTCCGTTGCACAGCCGGCTAAGCACGATGAATGGATGATCCCTGCCGCAAAAAATATCGATCTGGACAAAGTACAGTTCCCGCTCATTCTGGTCCAGGAGTACGGGCTCAACCTGTTCCGCCTCTCTGCAGGTGTAACACTGGCACTCGAGAGAGTGGCAAATGTAAACCTTAAAACAGAAACGGTTGTCAGCAATATTCAGGAAAACTGTTATTCCGGCACATGGAATATCACTTACGTGCAAAAAGATCAGGCCAGGCAGGAGAACTTTGACTATCTTGTCAATGCCGCCGGCTTCAGAAGCGGAAAGATCGATGATCTCATCGGTGTGGAATGCAAACGGATGGTGGAATTCAAAGCCGCCTATGTCAGCCGCTGGGAAAACTGCTGCGACACACGCTGGCCGGAGATCATTTTTCACGGTGAGCGCGGGACGCCAAGAGGCATGGGGCAGTTTACACCCTACCCGGACGGATACTTTCAGCTCCACGGTATGACCAAGGAGATCACACTGTACGAAGACGGCCTGGTAGCGAACAGTATTGTCAGCTGCCAGCCGCATCTCAAACAGAATTTTATTGAAAAGATCGAAAGGTCATGGAGTCCTGAAGAAACGGGCCAAAGAACCCAAAATGCCATCAGACATCTCTCCCGGTTCATTCCTGCATTTTCCCGGGCCAAAGTAGGTTCAAAACCGCTTTTCGGAGCACAGCAGATCCCCGGAAACGACCCTGCCCTTCGTGTAGCGGAAGTTTCCTTTCCGCAAAAGAGATACGCCAGGTGCGAGATCGTCAAAGTCTCTTCCGCACTTGATATGGCAGATGCCATTGTCAAAGATTTAATGGCACTTGGATACCTGGATGCCTCCGCCCATGAACACAAGCGGCTTACAAAAACCCTTGAGAGCCTGAAAGAGACTGAGATCACTGCCTATGCCAAAACAGTCGCCCTCAAACGTGATTATCCTGCTTCTTTATCCGGAAGAACAGTACCTCAGATGCCATGATCACAAGCTGTCAAATATACCGAAAACTGGAAGCGATGGAACTGCTTCAGTCCAGCCCGCCCCGCTGGTGGCCCGGTGCAGGTACTTTTGAAGTCGTCGTCGGTGCCGTCCTCACACAGAACACGACTTGGAAAAATGTAGAAAAATCACTGCTGAACCTTGAAGGACATTTGACACTGGAAAATTTCTTGTCACTCGACGAAGAGAGGCTCAAAAATCATATCCGTCCCAGCGGTTTTTACAACCAGAAAGCCCCCAGACTGATAAGCCTTGCCAAACAGATAGCACATGATTTTCATACATTTGAACACTTTCAGACCGATGTGAGCCGTGAATGGCTGCTCTCACAAAAAGGTGTCGGGCCTGAAACAGCTGACAGCATTCTCTGCTATGGCTGCTTCAGGAACGAAATGGTCGTAGACAGTTACACCAAAAGAGTACTCAGGCAGTACGGTGTAGTACTGTCGGACTATCATGAATACAAAGCCTTTCTCGAGAACGGCATAACGGCGCATTGCCGGGAAGATATCAATCTGATATTTTCCCGCTTTCACGGTATGATCGTCGAATACAGTAAAAAAATGAAACTGAAAGCATAGCGCTTTTACAGAAAATGATGGCTTTTGCAGGGAAAACGTTCCCTGTTTTCAGCAACTTCGGCAAAGACGGTCAGCACCGTTCCTGACGCTTTAGCGATCTTGTTCAGTCGTTCCAAATGTTCTTTTTTAAACCCGACAAGCATTTCATACTCTTCCCCGCTAAAGCCAATATCATCGTTGATACTTTTTAATATCTTAAATCCATATTCATTCATATCAAGAAACTTGTTCGTATCACAGTACAGCCCGTCGGAAATATCCATTCCGGCATGCAGGAACGGACGCGCCTCTGCAATGAACTCTCGTCTTAAAACAGGTTCATAAAAGCGTGAATTTCCGGCTATAGGTTCATGCCTGAAAAGCTTTTCAAGGTCACGTTTGCTCTCTCCGAGTATGCCGGTATAGGCAAGAAGATCACCTGCTTCAAGGCCTTTTCGAAAGAGCGGGTTGTCACTTTTGGAGATAATGGTGATGCAAAGGTGCAGTTTCTCCCCTGCCACCGTATCGCCCCCGATGATTTCGCAGCCGTATTCTGCGGCAGTACGTTCCAGGCTTTGTGTCAAGGCATCGATTTCGCCGGTAGCCGTATCATGAGGAAGGGAAACCGTTACAAGCGCATATTGCGGCTGTGCATTCATAGCTATGGCATCCGAAAGATTCACCAGCATTGCTTTGCGGCCTATCTGAGACATATTCATCCAGTCTCTTTTAAAATGCGTATCTTCGAAGAAAGCATCCATACTATAAATACTGTCACCGACCACAGCGGCATCATCGCCGATATGGTGGGAATGTAATGTATTGATAAGGTAGTGTTCTTTATCCACGGTTTCCTCTTTGATATGCGGAAAAACATCCGGTTGTTTTGGCAAAATTGTAACATACTTTTATACAAACTCCTGATGCACAGATATAATGGTATACATTTATTTATAATGTTCCCTTTTGTGAGGCAAAAGATGCAAAACCGTAACATCCGCACGCTCTATCCCTCTCTTCTTTGCATAATATTAATAAACCTTAATCACTAACAAGCTATAATCGATCTAAATTGCAACAAAGGACATAGCTACTATGAATACGAACTCAGATGTTAAAATCTACGAATATGATGCTGTGATCGTGGGTGCCGGCCTCGCCGGTCTCGCTGCGGCAAAAGAGTTGACTGCTGCGGGAAAGAAAACGGCGGTCATTACCAAACTTCACCCGCTCAGATCACATTCGGGCGCGGCACAGGGCGGCATTAATGCCGCTTTGGGCAAAGATGATTCCACGGAACTTCACGAATTTGATACAGTCAAAGGATCTGACTATCTTGCAGACCAGGATGCTGTCGAACTGATGTGTACCAAAGCCCCTGAAACGATCAGGTGGGCAGAGAGAATGGGAACGGTTTTCTCCAGAGACGAAGAGGGAGATATCGCTATCAGGCCGTTTGGAGGACAGTCCAAGCCGCGTGCCTGTTATGCAAAAGACAGAACCGGGCTTGCCTTGCTCCAGGCGATCTATGAGCAAGCCTTCCGTGAAGGCATAGAAGTCTTTGACGAGTGGTATGCCGGAGATATGATCTATAAAGACGGAAAAGTATCCGGTGTAGTGGCTTATGATATTCGTAATTCCAAAGTGGCTGTTTTCAATGCCAAAGTAACCATGTTCGCTACCGGCGGAAACGGCAGGCTTTACAGATTTAACTCAAATGCACATGCCAACACCGGAGATTCCCTTTCCATTGTTGCACGCCACGGTCTTCCGCTTGAAGATATGGAGTTTGTTCAGTTCCACCCGAGCGGACTGGGCGGTTCAGGTATCCTCATCTCCGAAGCTGCACGGGGGGAAGGCGGACGCCTTTACAATTCACTCGGTGAAAGATTTATGGAAAAATATGCTCCCAATGCCATGGAGCTTGCATCGAGAGATGTCGTTTCTCGTGCCATTATGGAAGAAGTACGCCAGGGACGCGGTGTCGGAAAAGACGGTCAGTCGGTCAATATTGACCTGACACACCTCGACCCGCAGATCATTCTGACAAGACTGCCCGAACTTCGTGAACTTGCCATTGCGTTCCAGGGGCAGGATATGCTCAAAGAGCCTATTCACATTTCTGCAACAGCTCACTATTCTATGGGCGGTATCCCAACCAACATCAACTGCCAGGTACGCAAATCACCGACTGAACTGGTGGAAGGATTCTATGCTGCGGGAGAATGTGCCTGTGTTTCCGTCCACGGAGCGAACAGACTGGGTGCAAACTCTGTCCTTGAAGCCCTTCTTTTTGGACGTCATGCCGGTGAGAACATGATCAAAGCACTGGATGAAGGTGCTTCCCTTCGCAAAGCCACAGCCGCAGATGCCGATACCTTCGTAGAAGAGCTAACCCGGATCAAAACATCCAACGGAACAGAACGTGTCCCCGAACTGCGTACCGAACTGCAGAACGGTATGACAGCCGATGCCGGTGTATTCAGAACAAAAGAATCTCTGGACAGACAGCTCAAACTCATCAATTCACTTCTGAAAAGATTTAAAAATATCCGTATTGACGACAAGTCCAAAACATTCAATACCGACCTTCAGGAAGCTATAGAACTCGGACACATGCTTGAATCTGCCAAATTTGTGGTTGAAGGCGCATTGGTGCGAGAAGAGAGCCGCGGCGGCCATTACAGGGAAGATTTCCCGACCAGAGATGATAAAAAATTCCTGAAACATACTTATGCCTATATGGACAAAGACTATAATGTCTCTATCGAATGGGGTGATGTGGTATTGGGCAAGTTTGAACCAAAAGAAAGAACATACTAAGGAGGTCATGATGAGCAATACAAGAAAAGTAACGATAAAAGCATTCCGATTCAATGCCGAAACTGACTATCTTCCATACTATAAGCACTATGAGATGGAAGTGGGTAAAGATGAGCTGATACTTGACCTGCTTAACCGTATTAAATGGGAGCATGACGGCTCGTTCTCCTACAGACGTTCATGCAGACACGGTATCTGCGGAGCCTGTGCCATAAAAGTGAACGGCAAAGCCACTCTCGCGTGCAAACAGAACGCCATGGAACTTCTTGACCTCTTTGACAATGAACTGGTCTTCGAACCGTCAAGCAAGAAACGCGTGGTCAAAGATATGATCATTGACAAAAAAGACTTCTGGGACAAACATGCAGCGGTTCAGCCGTATGTCGTAGCCGATATCGACCCGCATCCGAAGCATGAAACAAAACAGAGTATCGAAGAGTTCAACAAATTCCTCGATTCTGACCTGTGTATCCAGTGCGGTGCCTGTCACTACTCCTGTCCGTCTCTTGAAGCCAACCCTGACTATCTGGGGCCGGCTGCGCTCAACGCCGCTTACAGATTTACGATTGACCCGAGAGACCATGCCGGTAGAGAGAGACTTGAACTGACTGCCGAACCCGGCATAGGTGTATGGGACTGCGTCAAGTGTTTCGAATGTGCGGAAGCCTGTCCGAAAGACATCAACCCTATCGAAAAGATCACCAAACTGCACAATATGCAGTTTGAACAGGATGTAGCAGTTCCAAATGTGGCAACACGCCATGCGGAAGGCTTTGTGCGAAGCATCAAGAAACACGGTTTCCTTGATGAAGCAGATATCGTTGTCTATTCCGAAGGCTATCTCGGTATGTACAAACACCTGAAAACTGCCATGAAAATGATGAAAGCCGGCAAAATACACTGGAACGACGGCCTGCCGTGGGTTGACAATGTACCAAAATCCAAAAATCTTGATGAAATTCAGAAACTTATCAAGATCTCACAAACACACAAGCTATAAGGAGAAACAATGAGCAAACTAAAATACGCATTATTTACTGGATGTACCGCAAAGCAGTCCACCCCGGAACTACTCTCCTCTACGCTTGCAGTAGCTGAAAAACTCGGCATCGAGATCACAATTTTGGAAGAAGCAAGCTGCTGCGGTGCCAGCCACCTGCAGGACTTTGACGAATTTCTCGCACATGTACTCAACGCACGCAATATCTGTTATGCAGAGAAACTCGGTCTTACGATGATCACCATCTGTAACACATGCCAGCTGAACTCTGCCATGACAAAACATGCACTGGATACGGACCCGAAACTCAAAGCCCGTGTCAACGAAAAGCTCGCAGAAGTTGGCCTGGAGTACAAAGGTACTTCCGAGATCAAACATTTCCTTTACTGTCTGATAGACGAATATGGTCTTGAGAACATCAAAGACAAAGTGGAAGTACCGCTCAGTCATCTCAATATCGCACCTTTCTACGGATGCCACAATATACGGCCGTCTGAGCTGCATCACACAAGCAACGGAGGAGAAAACCCATACAACCCTACTTCTCTTGACCGTCTCATCGATGCACTCGAAGGCCATCCGGTCGACTACGACCACAAGAACAAATGCTGCGGTTTCCACGTAGAACTTCAAGCAAACCATACTTCCGAAGTACTCGCCGGAAATGCTATGGTCGATGCCATTGACAACAATGCCGACATTATGGTCACGCCTTGTCCTCTGTGTCACCTCAAAATGGACACCTACCAGGACGATGTGGGCAAAGTGATAGGAAGAGATATAGAATTGCCTGTACTGCATATGCCGCAGATGGTTGCACTTGCACTGGGATGTACACCAAAAGAAATAGGGTTGAACTTCCACGTTCAAAAAGCAACACACCTTACCGCATGACCCCTGCCCTCTCCCGCCATATGCGGGAGGCTCCTCTTTTTATTATTCCCGGTTTAACTCCCGTTAGTATTATCCTACTATAATACGTCCATTTCAAAAAAGGACCATTCTATGTTCAAAACCATTTTTATCTGGTTGTTCGGTACACTTCTCCTGCTCCAGGCGATTCAGATCAGTATTCCTCCCATACCCAAAAAGATCGATCCAAATACTGAGATCAAAGTTTCTGCGCCGCTAATGAAGACACTCAAAACTTCCTGCTACGCCTGTCATTCCTACGAGACCAAGATGCCCTGGTACGGCAATATTGCCCCTGTTTCATGGGAAGTCAAAAGTCATATCAAAGAGGGACGGGCCTGGCTGAACTTTCAGGAATGGAAAACCTACGATGATGAAAAGAAACAAAAGATCTATAAAGGGATCGTGAAAACGCTCAAAGACAACACGATGCCTATGCCGATGTACCTGCTCATCCACAAAGATGCAAAACTGACTGCTTCACAAAAAGATTCACTCATAAAGTGGGCTGAAAGTAACATCAAAGAGGAGTATTGAGCTAATTAGGAGTTATTTACTCTTAATTGTTAATTTTTTATGTTATAATATTTTTACAAAAACCAATTTAAAAGGATTTACTATGCCAAAGATCAATAAATATGTAGATATCGACACTGTCGAAAGAGAAGCGAAAAAAGACCTCATTGACAGACACTCACCGTTTATCACGGTAAAAGGTGAAGCAAAAAAAGGTGAACTGCTTGAAGTACACGTTCAGCTCGGGCAGGAATATACACACCCGGATGATTTCGACCACTATATTGAGTCGATCACACTTTTTAACGGTGACACAAAGCTGGCAATGACCACCTTTGTTCCCGGCACATTCGGAAACGAAAAATCACATGCCCAAGTCACTTTCTTCATCAGACCGATGAAGAGCAAACTCAGCCTTGTAGCACACGGTTACTGTACAAAGCACGGAATCTGGGAATCTACACCGGTCGAAGTCGCTGTAGCAGACTAACATCTTTTTTGTCTGCCTCTCTGTCAGGAGAGGATGGACAGTGATTCACTTTTCGTATATCACTTTTTTCTTTCTTACTCTTCTTTAAACAACACTTTGTTTTTACCCTTTATTTTTGCCTCGTACAAGGCTTTGTCAGCACGTTGAAGCAAACTGTCCACACTATCGTTCTCTTTAGTGTACGATAGTCCGAAACTGCAGGAGAGGTGGTCTATGGTCTCAAAATGATATTCATCGATCAGCTTGCGGATATTTTCTATTTTCAGTATGGCATTTTCGGGGGAACCATCTTCCAGGAAAAGCAAGAATTCATCTCCGCCCCAGCGCACCAGAAGGTCAGTTTTTCGAATATGCTGTTTGAGAAGCATCACAAAAGCTTTCAATACTTTGTCACCGGTCAAATGCCCGTAGGTATCGTTGATCTGCTTGAAGTTGTCCAGGTCCATCACCACAAGAGCGAAGTTTCTTTTTTCCTGTAAACTTTTTTCAACCATCTCGTTCAGGTAATCTTTTCTGTACAGTCCGGTCAGCGGGTCGAGCTGCATTTCATGAGGAAAATCAGTGATTTTTGTCAGTGTAAAAAGCGTATGTGCCGCTTCTATCTGTGTTGCCTGTACAATAAAGATGTCTTTTCCCAGTTTAAGATATTTTTCCCCCTCTTTCAGGGAGACAAAAAGCTCCCGGTAATTCTGTAATGAAGCATCGAGTTTCTGATACAGTTTCAACTCTTTTTTTTGTATCTCTTCTATATTTTCGGCATGAAAAAAATTCAGAAATTTTTTATTTGCGAACTCTATTTTTTCCGCGTTTGTCACAAAAAGCATTGTGTTCTGGCTGTCTACCACTTTTTGTAAGGTATTGTACAGCAGTGTCGATTCATTGCTGTACTGGAGAAGGTTCTGCTGCGCCCGTGTAATGGCTGTAATATTGTGAAGCAGGATGATCGCGGTATTCTGGTCACAGTATTCTACAGATATATTGACATAATCATTATTTTTATAGACAGACTCCAGAGTATAGAGGCAGTATTTCTCTACAAAGATTTGTTTGATTTCTTCTTCATTGCCCACGAGCTCAGGCAGGTACTCCAGTACATCATCACCCTCTTTTGGCATCGCATTCACGTATTTCCTGACTCCCTGTGATGCACTGATAACATGCAGCTTTCTATCCACAAGAATGTATTCAAAAATATTTTTGGACAGTATGGCATTGAGTATGATCTGTACATTTCTCATAACAGTATCTCCTTGGCTAATGTGGTAAAAAGTATATCGATCTGGCTGCCGTCTTTGGCCGAAGTCAAAAAAGTGTTTTCCGAAAGAGAAAGTGTTTCCTTTTGCTGTGCAGACAGCAAATCGGACTTGTTGTAGGCAATGACATATTTTGCTTCCCTGTTAAAAGCCAGAAGATCACCGATATGTTCCCGGATGCCTTCTACCGTCTCTTTTCTGCTTGCATCACAGACAATAATGGCACCGCTTGCCCCTTTAAAATACGCCTTCGGGATTTTCTTGCTAGGTGTTTCCCCTTCGATATCCCAAATGAGAAGTTCCAATTCCACATGGTTGACTGCCAGCATTTTTTTCGATACTTTCACACCGATAGTCGTCAGATAGACATCATCGAAAGTATTGTCTATATAGTGCCGGACCAAACTTGTTTTACCAACAGCAAAATCACCGAGCATCAATATTTTTTTTCTAATCATTCAGTGCTTTCTCTATGCTTTCAATCGCTTTGTCCGAGTTGAACACAAATCGTATTTTAATGCGTCTTGACGCTTCTCTGTCTTCTACGCCGTTTATGATCACCGGGTTTTCATCGGCCATTCCTCTGGCATCTATGATCTTTGAAAGATGATATTGTTTTGAAACAGGCAGTGTCAGCACATATTTTTTGATCTGTTTTGCCCGTTCCAGGGAGAGTGCCTTGTTAAAGTCATAGCTTCCCGAACTGTCTGTATATCCTTCAATAACAAAGCCTTTGATATAAGGCTTGATCTGTTTATCTCCCATCAGTACAGTAATGTATTTTTTAAAACCCTGCTTCAATACAGACAGAGAATCCGCTTTGGGAACGGACTGGCCTGCCTCAAACAAATGTTTGTTCTTAAAATCCAGTGAACCGTCTTTGGGATGAAACGCATCAGTATGACTAAAGGCTTCTTTTAATTTTTCAAGTGCATGTGCTTTCATTACCGAAATGGAAATAGCCGTGTCCAGTTTTTTACGTGTGGTATGGTATCGTGTATTGATTGTTTGGAGTTCTGCTTCCAGTCCGGCGACTTTTTGCTCCAGCCTGTCATATTTGGAGGTAAGGGTATTTTCCAACACCTTCACCGTATGCTGCTGATCTTTCAGTGCCCGGTTTGTCTCCAGGCTCAGCCGTTTTACTGTCTGTGCCATGGTTTTTTTCTGCTGCATCAGTTTTTGGTCCATTTCTTCCGGCGGCAGGTACATTTCGTTTACAAAATCCTTACCCGTTTTTTCTTTGATCAATTTTTTGATCGTATAAAAATCTTTTATCGAAGCAAGGTACCCTTTGAGATAAAGCGTATGGTTTTCTTTTTCAATCGTAATATGGGCACCCGTCTGTCTGCTGATCTGCTGTTCGAGAAGATACAGTTCATATTTGCCTTTTCCCCAGTATGCCGCGTAGGCAAAGCACAGAAGAAGGAACAGGATCAAAATATATTTCAGCGGATTTTTCTTTGCCGCATTTTCCCGGGGCACCGGGGGTTTGGTTTCACGAAGGAATTTTCGCATCATTTCTTCAATAGTTTGTATTTCCGGGGCACTGTCATCCCCGTCGAAATCCTGAAAGAAACGGCTGTACTTTTTAATAATCTTCGCAAAAAAAACATTGATTTTCGAACGCTGTTCAAAATCGGGCTCAGTATCAAGAAAAGCGATCAGGTAGACAGATCCTGCACTTTCTATATAGAGCGTAGCATTCCCGTAGCTCAACAGCTGGACTTCGGAAGTCTCTTCAGCCTTTTCTGTCCAGTCATTGACAAAATCCTTAATAGCACTGGCCATTGAAGCTACCATATGGGGATCATTGATCTCCCTGTTTTCAAGGTGGACTTCGGCAACAAGCAGGCCTGTCTCTTTCTGAATAATGAACAGGGAGCGTATCGTTGCATCAAGACTCTCTTCGAGCAGGATCTCTGTTTCGCTGACACCTGTCATCTTTGCTTTCAGTTTGCGCTTGTAGCGTTCAAAAGAAAGCCCCTCTTCTATCTTTGCATTGATATGCTCCATCATTTCCTTGATGGCATTGGTGACATATTTGGAAATCATACCCCCCATGATCGGATAGAGTGCATCGATCATCTTGTCTTTGTTTTCAGCGATCTCCTGTGCGATGACAGGAGAAATGACACTTTGCAATGCCCGTTCAAGCGCGACAGGGTCCTGCGAAGTGCTTTGGGTAATGATCTGGGCAAGATAGCGTGAGAGTATATCGATTGTTTTACTCTCCTTCTCCGCAAGTTTTTTAATCAGCAGATCATCAAAAAGGGGCAGCAGTTTCGATCTGACCGCTTTTTCATCAAGCGTTTCAAACTCCAGGTGTTCAACCTTTGATACCAGTTTTTCAAGCAGTGCAAGCTCATCAGCAAAGAGCAGCGACCTTAGCTGATCGAGCTCTGTATTACTTTTTTTCAGTCTTTGGCTCCTGCGTCAGCAACGCATTGACATCGGTACCCTGTATCTTCATGGCAACATCGAGGAGCATGCCGGCCAGTGCGTCACGGGAAAGTTTTTCATTACCGAGACCCGAAAGACCTTCATGCAGTGTAGATTCTATCTGTGTCTTCATCTGTACAAGGTTTTCATGTATTTTCTGATTCTCATCGTCCATATTTTCTTTCATGATCCTGAGTTTGGTCAAAAATTCGTCTTTCTGGTTTTGCAGCTGTACACTGAGTGCATCATCGGTTGTATCAATGAGATCTTTGAGTTTGGTGCGCTCTTTCTGTGTTGCATTGGCAAGATTGTCCACTTTCTGTTCCAGTGCTTCCAGGGAGCGGGATGTCTCTTTTTGCAGTTTGGCATGGGACTCTTTAAAAGAGTGTGTGATCTTCTCTTCGACACTTTTAAGCGTTTTGTGCAGTGTTTCGAATTTCTCTTCAAATTCTTTCATCTGGGGGCCAAAGATCAAATCTCTGATCTGATCTACATTATTCATATTTTTTTCTGACATAATACTTTTTATCCTCTAATGATATATGAAAATATTATATACTTTTTTTACAATATTTTGCTTATTTTACCGCGTAAGTATCTTCTTTGTATTTAACGAAAAAACCACTGTATTATTACATCAGAACAGGCAGACTAAATACGTATGGAGAAGAGGGCTCCGTCCTCTGTATTTCTGACGCTCAGCCTGCCCTGCATATTGTCCTCTATCATCGTTTTGGCGATCGTAAGTCCCAGTCCGGACCCCTCTTCTTTTGTCGAAATATACAGGTCAAAAATCGTATCGATCATAGCTTCGGGGATCCCTCCGGCATTGTCACTGACGGTGACAAGACATTTGTCTTTCTCTTTGGCTGTTTCAATCGTAATCTGCATAGTGTCGGACGGGGCAGCAAGAAAAGCATCTTTGGCATTTTTCAGCAGTATCAGGATCACCTGTTTGAATTCATTGGGGTAGCCGTACGCAAAAACCTCTTTCTCCCCTTTAATATCCACACTGATATGCTGCAGTTCATACGTGTCTCCAACCAGGTCGACAATATGGCTGACAGCATCAAATACATTGAAAGTGACTTTTTCTTTTAAGGGTTTGAAAAAATCCTGAAATGCCTGCACGGTCTGGTCCATGTACTCAGTCTGCTTTAAAATACTGTCGAGTTTGTCTGTTAAAAAAGAAGCTTCAAGTGCATGTTTTTCTTCTTTCATTTTTAACACATTGGTCGTCAGTGAAATAGAACTCAGGGGCTGTTTCCACTGGTGTGTGATCATATTGATCATTTCACCCATTTGGGAGTACCGTGATTCCAGTTCAAGCATTTTCTGTTTTTCAAGATTTTTTTGTATCTCTAATGCTACAAGCTCCTGCATCTGTTCGTTGAACGTTTCCAGCTGCGCATTCTTCACAGAGATCTCTTCCAGCAAAAGACTCTTTTCATTGCGTTCCTGTACAAGACTCTGCTGTGTTTCAGCCATGGCAGTAGTGTCTTCAAACAGTACGATCAGACTCTCAAAAGGCTCCGCATCGGCAGGGGAAGCTATGCTCTTCCTTCGTCCCGGGTGCATATGGATATTGATGTAATATCCGGGTTCCTTAAAAATGTAAGGGATGGTAAATGACGTTCTGGTGCCCTTGAAAAGTTCATTCAGCTGTACTTCCATGCCGCAAAGCTCAGGCACAAGATTGAACATATTGTTCATTTCACATATTTTTCCGTCGCAGAATTTAAAAACCCTGTCTGAATATTCAATGATTTCAAAAGCATGGTTTATGACAAAATATTCATATTTATGGTTCTCGTAAATAGCATTAAAGACTTCCTGTATATGCATTACTGACCTGCCAGTTCCATTGCCAGACGGGTAAAGGCAGTCATGACGCCCTCACCGCTTTTTGCCGATGTCACATAAAC
>NZ_WGDD01000050.1 GCF_015493435.1 Sulfurovum sp. | reverse complement strand
TGTTGTTGGACGCGTATTATAGCACCGAACTTCTCTCTTGTCAAGGGTTTTTTGCAATTTATTCGAAATTTCTTGTTTTTTTTTCTGATCTTTGCTTTTACTTACATTATATAGAGAATTTTATCCCTTGCTCTCCCCCTCTCTATCTATTATTTTATTAATCTTTATGACCTTTTTGCTCTATCTTTGAACTTTGTTTTTCATTGGTTGGAATTTATTAAAGTTTTAGCTGATTAATTGAAGTGAAATTGCGTTAGTGACTAGAATGGTTGAAGTAATATCTATGAGGAATATGTGTGTTCTATATTATTGGATGTGCTGCAGGTTCTTTTATCATACATGGGGGAGAAAATATTTCATTGTCCGGTGAGGTACAGAAACCCTGATATTTCTGTACCTATCGCTAATTGGAGCAGTATTTATTTGTATCTGAAGGTAATACGACCCTTATCCAGGCTATATGGGGTCAGTTCCACCTTTACCTTGTCTCCTGGAAGGATTTTTATATAGTGCATTCTCATCTTGCCTGCAATATGGCAAAGAATAATATGCCCATTATCCAACTCTACTCTGAAGGTTGCATTTGGCAATGCTTCAACCACTTTGCCATCAATTTCAATTACATCATCTTTTGCCATTCTCTTCCTTTATGAATTGCTATATTATTTTGCTTCTGTCAGTATAACTGCTTTATTGTCAACTACCGCTATCTGATGTTCATAATGGCTGGTACGCAGACCATCTTCACTAATAACTGACCATTGATCCTCAAGTAGTACAGGATTGCCACTCTGCTGACACACCATCGGTTCCAGACAGAATACCATTCCATTCTTGATTTTGGGTCCCTGATTGGGTTTACCCTCAAGATAGTTAGGGATATTCGGCTCATCATGCGGTTTGGTACCAATACCATGACCACAGTAATCACGAAGGGGCACAAAACCAGCTTCAGTGATATAGTCCTCGAGGATCTTGGTCAACTCTTTGAAACGCATACCCGGTTTAATAGATTCGATCGCATGATAGAGTGCACCTTTTGAGCAGGCAATGAGTGCATCATCTTCCATGGAAACTTCACCTACAGCCATCGTGATAGCTGCATCGCCGAAATAGCCGTCCAGTTTCGTACCGATATCAAGCCCAAGAATATCACCTTCCTGAATGACCGTATCATCCGGCACGCCATGGATACATACCTCATTCAGTGAAGTACATACAGAACCGGTAAAACCGTATAGGCCTTTGAATGAAGGAATCGCACCGTGTTCACGGATAAATGCTTCACCCAAAGTGTCTATTTCTTTCAGTGTCATGCCCGGCTTGATAATATCCTGGAGATAATTTAATGTAAGGCCTACGATCTCGCCCGCTTTTCGAAGCTTGGCGATCTCGTCAGGTTTTCGTATTGCAATAGCCATTATAGACCCACATTTCCTAATGTATCATATTGATTCATTGTTCTTTGTGCTTCAATCTTTCTCATTGTATCAAGTGCAACCTGGACAATGATCAGTACAGAAACTCCACCGAAATAAAAGCTTGCGCCCATACCTGAGATGAGTGCAAACGGAACAGTTGAAATAATAGCAAGATAAATCGCACCTGACCCTGTCAGTCTGCTTGCCACCTCATTCAAAAATTCTTTGGTATGTTCACCTGGTCTTACCCCCGGGATGAATCCACCCTGTTTTTTCAGGTTGTCGGCAATATCTTTCGCATTGAATGCAATCGATGCATAGAAGAATGCAAAAAAGATCACGAGGAAAAAGGTCGTAACATTAAAGACCACTCCCCCCGGTGCCAAAAGATCTGCGATAGCAGTAACCCACTTTGTTGAACTTGCCTGAAGAACAGTTAAGGGGAACATCAACACAGCCGAAGCAAAGATCGGAGGAATAACACCTGAAAGGTTCACCTTGATAGGAATGTAGTTCATCACTCTCTTTGTCTGGTTCTGCATAATCGTTTTTCTTGAGTAAGAGATAGGAACCCTTCTCTCTCCAAGCTCAACATAAATAATAGTAAATACGGTAATAAGAATTACTGCCAAAATAGCAAGAATCATGAGAAAGTTCATTTCTCCCGCATTCACCGATCTGATTGTATTGGAGATCGCTGCGGGAAGCCGGGAGACAATACCGGCAAAAATAATCAGGGAAATACCGTTTCCGATACCTTTTTGTGTAATCTGCTCACCGATCCACATAAGCAGCATCGTACCTGTCAGCATCGAAAATGTTGCCAAAACGGTAAATGCCATAGGGTCGATCATGACTGCACTTTCTCCTGCAGTCCCTTTCATACTTTGAAGTCCCATTGAAACACCAATAGCCTGTACTACAGTAATAAAAATAGTGAAATAACGAATGATCTGCATATATTTTTGCATACCGTCACGTTCTTTTTTCATTTGTCCGAGTGCGGGGAAAGTGGCTGCGAGAAGTTCCATAACGATGGAAGCGGTGATATAGGGCATAATACCCAGAGAGATAATACTTAAACGTTGGACGGCTCCGCCAGAGAACATATTTGCCATCCCCAAAGCGTTGTTTGAGTTGCTGTCAAAGAACTCTTTGATAACACCCAGGTCAACACCTGGAGTTGGAATATAGGCTAAAACTCTGTATGCAAAAAGGAACCCCAATGTAATGAGGATTTTTTGAGTTAAAGCGTTACTCATAATTATTTTCCGCTTGTGGTAACAGCATCATCTTTGATCTTCGCTGCAAGCTCTTTTGCAGAAGCTCCGATCAATTTTACTCTCTTGACTGTTTTTTGCAGTTTGTGAACTGACTTGATACTCTCAAGTGTGATCTCATCAAGCGCTGCTATCACTTTGATCTTTTCTACATTGATCACATATGGCTTCTCTACTTTAGAGACAAAACCAACTTTAGGCAATCTTTTGTAAAGTGGCATCTGCCCACCTTCAAAGCCTCTTTTTCTGCTGTAACCAGACCTTGCTTTCTGACCCTTGTTACCGCGTCCAGCTGTTTTTCCTGTTCCTGAACCCTGACCGCGCCCAACTCTTTTTCTGTTACGAGTTGAACCTGGAGCAGGTTGTAAATTATGTAGTCCCATAATTACCCCTTACGCTTTGATTCTGGTAAGCGCCTGTATAGTTGCTCTTACCAGGTTGTTTGGATTGTTAGAACCGATTGACTTGCTGAGAACATCCTGTATCCCCGCAAGTTCAAGTACTGGTCTTGCAGCACCGCCGGCAATAACACCTGTACCTTCACTCGCTGGTCTAAGCACGATTCTACTTGCGTTGAATTTGTGCTCAATGTCATGAGCGATAGTGGTACCTTTGATATTGACTTTCACAAGATTTTTGTGTGCATCATCAACCGCTTTTTTAATCGCATCAGGCACTTCTTTGGCTTTACCAAATCCGTATCCTACTGTACCTTTCTTGTCACCAATGACAACAAGTGCGGTAAATCTGAATCTTCTACCACCCTTTACAACTTTGGTAACACGACCGATATTTACGATCACTTC
This sequence comes from Sulfurovum sp., assembly GCF_015493435.1. Taxonomy (GTDB): domain Bacteria; phylum Campylobacterota; class Campylobacteria; order Campylobacterales; family Sulfurovaceae; genus Sulfurovum. Next base: position 5,882 of record NZ_WGDD01000050.1, on the reverse strand, counting down.
TTCAAATTCTTTTTCGATTTCTTCGTTATGATTGTTATTTTGCATCATGCTTCCTTAAAACTTGATTCCGGCTTCTCTAAGTGCATCAGCGAATGACGCAACAACACCGTGGTAAAGGTAACCATTTCTGTCGAAAACAACATTCTCTATGTTTTTAGAAGCAAGATTTTTAGCCATCTCTGCAGCTACTTTTTTCACATCTTCACTATTGGACTTAAGGCCCAGTTTTCTACCGTCTGCCGATGCGAGTGTCATACCTGTATTATCATCGATAGCCTGTGCATAAAAATGTTTATTTGACTTGTAAACAGTCAATCTTGGAAGCTCTGCTGTCCCGAAGACCTTACCGCGAACTCTGGATTTTCTCTGAGCGCGAAGTTTATTTTTTCTTTTTTGAATACTTTTTAACATCTATCCGCTCCTTACTTACCAGCTGCTTTACCAGCTTTTCTGATGATAACTTCATCCGTGTACTTCACGCCTTTGCCTTTGTATGGCTCTGGTGGTCTGTATGCTCTGATCTCAGCAGCAGCCTGGCCGACAGCCTGCTTGTCCGTACCGCTTACCGTAATAATATTCTTCTCAACTTTGATTTCGAGCCCTTCAGGGATATCGAAGTTTACATCATGAGAGAAACCAAGCTGCAGCTTAAGTACTTTGCCTTCCACTGCCGCTCTGTAACCGACACCGTTGATCTCCAAAGATTTGCTGTATCCTTTGTCGAGTCCGATGACAATATTGTTAAACAGTGCTCTGTATGTTCCCCAGAATGCTGCATCCTGTTTCTCATCACCTACTCTTGTAAAAGTCACTTCTGGACCGTCGATATTGATCCCCACTCTTCCGTGAGTTTCAAGTCTTTTTTCAAGATTGCCTTTTTTAGCCACGAGAGTTGTACCGTCAAGTGATACATCAATACCACCTGGGACAGTTACTGGTCTTTTTCCTATTCTTGACATCTTGTCTCCTTACCAAATACTACAGATTACTTCGCCGCCGATACCGCGTTTATACGCTTCATCGTTTGCAAGTACACCCTGGCTTGTAGAAACAACCAGTGTACCGTAACCATTTTTAAATGTTCTGATCTCATCTTTGCCCTGGTGAACACGACGTCCCGGCTTGGAGATCTTTTTTATCTCATTGATAACGCTTTTTTCATTGTCATCATATTTAAGAACCACTTTAATTGTTTTTTTATTTCCGTCTTCTTTCACTTTAAAACTCTCAAGGTAACCTTTGTCTACGAAAATAGCCACGGTTGCCTCGATCGTCTTTGAGTGAAGAAGTGTTGTAACGTCTAGTCTTCTCTGCGCAGCATTTCTTATACGAGTAAGAGAGTCTGCAATTATATCTGTCATCATCTTTTTCTTCTCCTTACCAGCTTGCTTTACGCATACCAGGAATTAGACCTTCATTGGCCATTTTTCTTAAACACACACGGCAAAGACCGAAGTCTCTGTAAACTGAGTGAGGTCTACCACAAATGTTACATCTTGTATACGCCTGAGTAGAGAATTTTGCTTTTCTCTGCTGCTTTGCGATCATTGATTTCTTAGCCATTAGTTTCTCCCTTTAGCAAAAGGCATACCCAGCTTCTCAAGAAGTGTGAATGCTTGTTTGTCATCTTCAGTACTTGTGACAATAGTAATGTTCATACCGTGAGTCTTGATGATCTTGTCAAATTCAACTTCAGGGAACATCAATTGCTCCTGAAGGCCGAAATTGTAGTTACCACGGCCGTCAAAGCCTTTTCTCGGTGTACCTCTGAAGTCTTTTACTCTTGGAAGAGCAATGGATACTAGTTTGTCAAAGAAGTTATACATATTGTCACCTCTAAGCGTTACTCTGATACCTGATGGGGCACCCTCTCTTGCTTTAAAACCTGCAACAGATTTTTTTGCATTCACGATAACAGCTTTCTGACCTGCAATAAGGGAGATCGTATCTGCCATATTCGCGATAAGTTTGGAATCTCTTCCTTCTTCACCTGCACCTACGGAAATCACGATCTTCTCAAGCTTCGGAGTCTGCATCGCATTTTCAACACCGCACTCTTCCTTGAGTGCAGGTACGATGTCATTGTACTTTTGCTTCATTCTACTCATAGGATCAGCCCTCTACTTTTTTTACATTTGAGATATGAATAGGCATTTCAACGTTTGCAAATCCACCCTCTTTGTTCTGCTCGCTTGGTTTAATGGCTTTTTTAGCCATTTTGCAACCTGCAACGATTACTGCTTCTTTTTTAGGAAGAACCTGAAGAACCTCTCCCGTCTTGCCTTTGTCATCACCAGCGATAACCATGACCTGGTCACCTTTTTTGATTTTGAACTTAGTTGCCATTACCATACCTCCGGTGCAAGGGATACAATTTTCATGAATCCTGCATATCTTGTTTCACGACTTACAGGGCCAAAGATACGTGTACCTATCGGCTCTTTTTTATCATCTATAATTACCGCGGCATTGTCGTCAAATCTGATAAGCGATCCGTTTTCTCTCTGGATCTCTTTTTTGGTTCTGACAACAACTGCTTTAACAACTTTACCTTTTTTTACTTTACCTGTCGGAAGTGCTTTTTTCACAGATGCGACAATAACGTCACCTACAGATGCGTATCTTCTTTTGGATCCGCCAAGAACCTTGATACACATGATCTCTTTTGCACCAGAATTGTCTGCTACATTCAGTCTAGTAAATCCCTGGATCATTACACTTCTCCTCTCTTCACGATTTCAAGAAGTCTGAAGCTCTTTGTCTTTGAAAGCGGTCTGCACTCTATGGCAGTCACTGTATCACCGACATTGATGTCGTTCTTCTCGTCATGAATAAGATATTTCTTAAATCTTTTTACTGTTTTGTGATATCTTGGGTGAAGTACTCTTCTCTCAACCAATACAGTTGCAGTTTTGTCTCCAGCCTTTTTAATCACAGTACCTGTTATTTGTCTTTTTGGCATAAATGACCCCTTACTTCGATCTAGCAGCAGTCAATGCTGTCTGGATTCTAGCGATATCTTTTTTCGCTACTCTCAACTCGGAAGTGTTTGTAAGCTGCATCGTCTTCTGCTTTGCATTCAATGTAAACAATTCAAGTTTTTTCTCTTTAAGCATAGCAACCAAATCTGCTTCGCTTTTATCTTTCAAATCAATATAATTCATGACTATCCTTTGCAGTGATGATTTTACACTTAAACGGCATTTTGTGAATTGCCAGAGTGAGTGCTTCTCTTGCAAGCTCTTCATCAACACCTGCCATTTCAAAAATGATTCTTCCCGGCTTGATATTCATAACCCATTTGTCAACAGCACCTTTACCTTTACCCATTCTTGTTTCGAGTGGCTTTGCAGTCAAAGGCTTGTCAGGGAAAACCCTGATCCATGTTTTACCTGTTCTGTTGATCTTTCTTGTCATGGTAATACGGGCAGCTTCGATCTGACGGGAATCAATTCTGCCGCCTTCAATAGCTTTGATCGCAATATCACCGAATTCAATCTTGTTCCCTCTGAAAGATTTACCGCGGTTACGACCTTTTTGCTGCTTTCTCCATTTGGTTCTTTTAGGCATTAACATTGTTATTCACCTCTCTTTCTAGATGGTCTGCGTCCACCTTTTTTCTCTTCCTGCGGTTCAGCCTGAATACCTTTTGCAAGGACTTCACCTTTGAAGATCCATACTTTGATACCGATGATCCCGTATGTTGTCTGTGCTTCTGCAAAACCGTAGTCGATCTTCGCTCTGAGCGTATGCAGAGGAACTCTTCCCTCAAGATACCACTCAGTTCTTGCCATTTCAGCACCGCCAAGTCTGCCGGATACAGAAATCTTGATCCCTTTTGCACCTGATTTCAGGGCACCCTGGATCACTTTTTTCATCGCACGTCTGAAAGCAACACGTCTTTCAAGCTGAGTTGCGACGTTCTCGGCTGCAAGCTGGGCAGATGCCTGGGGACGTTTTTCTTCTTTGATGTTGATCGCAACTTCTTTGCCAAGCATTTTGACAAGTGTTGTTTTCAACTTTTCAATGTCTGCACCTTTTTTACCGATGATAATACCGGGACGTGCAGTAATGATGTTGATTCTGAGTTTCTTCACTGTTCTTTCAATGATGATGTTGGATACACCCGCATAGAAAAGTTCTTTTTTCAGAAACTTTCTGATCTTGTAATCTTCAGCGATGAAGTCTGCTGTTCTTTCTTTAGCCGGGAACCATCTTGACTCCCAGTTTCTGTTGATCCCTAGTCTAAGACCTATCGGATTGACTTTTTGACCCATATTATGCGTCCTCCCCATCTTTTTTCGCTGGACCAACTTCAACAAGGATATGTGCTGTTGGTTTAATGATTCTCGATGCAGTACCTCTTGCTCTTGGTCTCCATCTTTTCATTACGGCTGCTTTGTCTACTCTACAAGATGTGATTTCTACCTCTTCAGGTTCAAAATCACCGTTAGCCACCGCTGATGCGATCACTTTAGAGATGATACCCGCTGCTTTGTTCGGCATGAATTCGAGCGATGCCAATGCAAGCTCTGCGTTCATTCCCTGAACTTCTCTGGCGATAAGTCTTGCTTTAGTGGGAGAGACTCTTACAAATTTCAATAATGCTCTACTCATAATTAACCTACCTTCTTCTGAACAGAACCTTTATGGCCCTTAAATGTTCTTGTTGGTGCAAATTCACCAAGTTTGTAACCTACATGGTTTTCAGTAATAAACACAGGGATGAACTGTCTTCCGTTGTGAACATTAATTGTCAAACCAATGAATTCAGGGAAGATCACTGATCTTCTTGACCATGTTTTAATTGGTTTTTTATCACCGGCTTCTTTTGCTGCCAATACTTTTTTCATTAGGTGACCATCGATGAATGGACCTTTTTTTGTCGATCTTGCCATATCTTAGCCCCTTACTTTTTTCTCTTAGAGATAATTAACTTATCACTAGCTTTTTTCTTACGAGTCTTGTAACCCTTCGTTGGCATACCCCAAGGAGATACCGGATGACGACCAGAATTTGTCTTACCTTCACCACCACCGTGCGGGTGATCGATCGGGTTCATTGCAGAACCACGTGTCTGTGGTCTGATACCAAGGTGTCTGCTTCTACCTGCTTTACCGATGACGATGTTTGAGAAGTCTTCGTTCCCCACAGTACCGACTGTTGCAAGACATTCACCAAGAACGTATCTCATCTCACCGGAAGGAAGTCTGAGAGATACATATTTGCCATCTCTACCCATGATCTGGGCATAACCGCCTGCGGAACGCGCGATCTGACCGCCGTGTCCCGGGCTGAGCTCAATGTTGTGTACCAAGGTACCCACAGGGATGTTCTTCAACTTCATCGTGTTTCCTGTCTTGATGTCAAGACCGGATTCCGCAGACATGATCTTATCGCCGACGTTAAGACCTTTTGGCTGAAGAATGTATCTTCTGTCACCGTCAACATAGTTGACAAGACAGATTCTACAGTTTCTGTACGGGTCATACTCGATCGTTGCTACAGTACCTTCAACACCAAATTTGTTTCTTTTGAAATCAATGATTCTGTAAAGTTTTTTTGCACCTGCTTCTCTGTGACGAGAAGTGATTCTACCGTTACTGTTTCTACCCGCAGATCTTGGAAGATTCTTCAGTAGAGCTCTAACACTTGCTTTGGCAGTGATGTCACCGCTGTCAAGGTTAGTCATATAACGACGGGAAGGTGTGGTTGGTTTATATGTTTTAATTGCCATCTTCTATCCTTATACCGCTAAGCTTTCGATTTTTGCATCTTCCGGAAGCTTGACATAGAACTTTTTCAAGTCAGGTCTTTTTCCCTCGATACCTTTAAATCTTTTCACTTTACCGTTGACTCTCATGGAGTTAACTCTAAGTGGA
>NZ_WGDD01000049.1 GCF_015493435.1 Sulfurovum sp. | reverse complement strand
GAATGATATGTCGTCGGTTATGAAGAAGCAGTTCCTGTTTATAGTGTTTTTTCCTGCATGGCTATGCTACGCTCCGGCCATTCTGGTTTTGTCGGGACTAATCATGAAGCAGTTGAACTGTTTTGCCTACGCAGGTCGCTTTGCTCCGGTATGCCTACGGTGGTTTCTTTGAAACAACACCTTCGGTTTCAAGCCTATGAACAAGAAGCAGTTCTTGTTCATTTCACGGCTTTCACAGTTCCGAAGAACTGATCGTGAAACAGTTCAATTATTTTTCCTACGCGGGTCGCTTTGCTCCACCGCTTCGGTTTCAACACACTGAACATGAAGCAGTTCATGTTCATAATGTGCGTTTCACCTGTTCGATCCAGTAGGGGATGACTTTTTGTTCTGCTTTGAGGGTGGTACTTGGTCCGTGTCCGGGGTAGACGGTGTAGTCTCCCTCTATTTTCATTGCTTTTTCCAGACTTTTGATCATATCTTCTCCGCTTGAAGCGGGAAAATCCCAGCGTCCGATGGATTGCTGGAAGAGAAAATCACCGCTGAACCATACGCCGCCTATTTCGATGACGGAGCATCCGGGGGTGTGGCCGGGGAAGTGTCTGTATTTTATTTTGACACCTTCTATGGTGAGCTCTTCGTCGCCGTCTACTTCATAGTCGGGTGTACTTTGGGGGGTGCCCTGTCCGAGCGGATCGTCGGTGAGCATGAAAACATCGTCCTTCGGGCAGTAAATGGGAATATGCAGCTTCTCCCTGACCTCTGCATTGGACCAGACATGGTCGAAGTGCCCGTGTGTGTTGAGAATAGCCACAGGGTTGGTGACATGGTTCAGCACCCACTGCGTTGCATCCACCCCGGGGTCTATGATGAAATCTTTCCCTTCCACCGTGACAATATAGCAGTTGGTCTGGTAAACCCCCATGGGTTGTATTTTAATGTCCATCGGTTATAATCTCCTTATGAATATCTATGCACTCCTGGAACACGCTATCAGTACTGACAAGATCGCCTTGAAAGAGGAGTTGACACTTCAATGTTTGGCATATTGTAACCAAAATGAGGTTAGTACAGGGGATACTTTTGTACCGGTACGCTTTACCTCCCCGTCCTATGCTTCCCGGTGTACCATTGTCGACCCGCGGAAATTGCCTGCCCGAAAAGATTTTGATACGAATGAAGGTCTGGCAACACTCATTCATGCCATAGCACACATCGAATACTCTGCCATAGATTTGGCTCTTGATGCCGTCTACCGTTTCCCCGAAATGCCTTTGGAATACAAAATCGACTGGCTGGAAGTGGCACATGACGAAATACGGCATTTCGGGATGCTGAACGCGCTCTTGGAATCGGTAGGGTTTGAGTATGGGGATTTCCCGGTACACTGCGGTCTTTTTGATGCGGCAGACCATACGGCAGAGTCCGTGCTTGACCGGATGGCGATCGTACCGCGCTATTATGAAGCATCGGGGCTGGATGTCAACCCGCAGATCATTAAGAAATTGGAAAATAAACGCAAAAACCCTGCAGTGGCAACACTGATGGATGCCCTGAATCTTATTTATGAGGAAGAGATCGAACACGTCCATAAAGGTGACAAATGGTTCAAATACCTTTGTGAACAGAACGGTTTGGATGAAAGTGTCTATTTTGACATACTTGAACGCTACAAACTTTTGGGGAAGCACCGTCCCCACATTAATGTGAATGCACGCAAAGAGGCGGGTTTCACCTGTGACGAAATCATGAAACTGGGTGCGAAACAGTGTCAATAGCTGCTGCCTATGAACAAATGCTTTTCCAGCCGAAATGGTATCATTACCCGCTCATATTTCTGCTGCTGCCTCTTTCCTTTCTTTACGGTACCTACATGTCGGTACGCAGGATTGTTACAGCCAAAAAAACGTTTGGTCTGCCGATCGTCAGTGTCGGTAACCTGATTGTCGGAGGAAGCGGGAAAACCCCGTTCACCATTGCCCTTGCCTCATGCTACAGCCATGTCACTGTGATCTCTCGGGGATATGGCAGAAAAAGCAGCGGGCTGCTTGAAGTGAGCCGCAAAGGGAAAATTCTGATTTCTGTGGAAGAGAGCGGAGATGAGGCGATGCTGATGGCTCTTTCTCTTCCCGAAGCTTCTGTCATAGTGTGTGAAGACCGGCATAAGGCGATTGTGCTGGCACGGGAACAGGGGGCGGGGCTGATCCTTCTTGATGACGGCTTCAACCGTGTGGAGATCGAAAAATTCGAGATCATCCTGGAGCCTGAAACAATACACAATCCGTTTCCTTTCCCCTCCGGTCCTTTCAGAGAATTTGGATGGAACAAACGCTATGCAGACTGTGTGCTCAAAGAGGGCAGAGACTTTGAAAGGATCGTCAGTTACGAGGATCTTCATGCAAGAATGCTGCTGGTCACAGCTATTTCCAATCCTGAACGTCTTGACCGGTATCTTCCCGAAGGCGTTGTAAAGAAGATCTGGCTGAAAGACCATGCCTACTTTGATGAAAAAATGCTGAAAGATTTACTGAAAGAATATGATGCACAAAGTATACTTGTCACGCAGAAGGATCTTGTCAAAATGAGGGGTTTTAAGTTGCCTATCTCACAAATTAAGTTAAAATTAAATATAAAAGAAGCAGTCTTCCGACAGGTGGATGGCTATATTCAGACATTTAAAAAAGCTTAAAACACAGCAGAAGGCAAAAAATGCCGTGAAAAAATGCTTTGGGATGTATGTAAAAGGAACAGGATAAATGAAAAACAAAATCGATGTGGTTAAAACACTGCTTGACGCATTGCCGTTCATTAAAAAATTTGCCAATGAAAAGATCGTTGTCAAATACGGCGGTGCCGCACAGACGAGTGCAGAACTCAAAGAGCAGTTCGCCCAGGATATCGTACTGCTGCACCTTGTGGGAATGAAGCCGGTCATTGTACACGGCGGCGGAAAAAGCATTACTAACCTTCTGAGTGATCTTGGTGTAGATACAACTTTTATAGACGGGCAGCGCGTTACAACGAAAGAAGTGATGCGGATAGTGGAAATGGTACTCTCGGGAGAGATCAACAAAGAAATTGTTTCCCTTTTGGACAACCATGGTTCAAAGGCTATAGGAATTTCCGGAAAGGATGGCGGTTTTCTTAAAGGCATGCCCAAAGATTTTGAGCATTTCGGCTATACAGGATTGATCGAAGATATAGACCCGGAGATCGTCAACAATATCATTAAAGATAATGCGGTACCGGTGATCGCTCCTATTGCCGGAAGCAATATTATGGGGCACCCTGGCTTCAATATCAATGCGGATCTTGCGGCAAGCAGGATTGCGGTGGCCCTCGAAGCACGCAAGGTCCTTTTTCTGACAGATACGCCGGGTGTACTCGACAAAGAGATGAAGCTCATAACCAATCTCGGTATCGAGCAGACAGAGGCTCTGAAAGCAGACGGGACCATACAGGGAGGTATGGTCCCCAAAGTAGATGCCTGTATCGAGGCACTCAGAGGCGGTGTCAAGAAAGCCCATATTATCGACGGACGTGTAGAGCATTCGCTTCTGCTTGAAATTCTGACCAGTTCAGGGGTCGGAACCTGTATAGAACTTTAAGTCAGCAGGCAGGAGGAAGGGATGACCGGTATGTCTGAAAAGCTGTTTTTGCCGATGCTGCTGCTTGGCAGTATCCTTTTTTGTGCCCCCATAAAACCCATTCCTGAGTCTATGAAAACAAATCATGAAAAAGTAGTGCTGGGAAAACAGCTTTTTTTTGATCCGATTCTTTCGAAAGACGGAACTGTTTCCTGTGCAAGCTGCCATGACCTTCAAAACGGAGGCGATGACGGTTTGAAATTTTCCGTAGGCATTGCCCATCAAAAAGGCAGCATTAATGCACCGACCGTGTACAATGCCGTATTTAATTTTCGCCAGTTTTGGAACGGCAGAGCAAAAGATCTCAAAGAGCAGGTCTTTGGTCCCATTGAAAACCCTCTGGAAATGGGGCAGAGTATGGAATCTGCGGTGGAAGCACTTAAAAAGAATGCCTTGTACGTACAGGAGTTCAAAACAATTTACCGTGACGGTATTACCAAAAACAATGTTGCTGATGCCATAGCAGAATTTGAAAAAGTATTGATCACTCCGGATGCTCCTTTTGACAAGTATCTCAAAGGAGATAAAAATGCGATCAGCCCAAAGGCAAAACGGGGTTACCGTCTGTTTGAGTCCAAAGGGTGTATCCTGTGCCATAACGGTATCAATGTCGGGGGTAATTTTTATAACAAGTTCGGCATTTTCAAAGATGCCAACAGCAGCAATCCAGGCCGCTACAGTATTACCCATCGGGAAGAAGACCGGTTTGTCTTTAAGGTACCGTCTTTGCGCAATGTTGCGTTGACAGCTCCCTATATGCATGACGGCCGTGCCAAAACCCTGACCGATGCGGTGGAGATCATGACAGAACATCAGCTGGGACGCTATATGAGCCCGGAGGAAATCGAAAATATCGTAGCCTTTCTCAAATCTTTGACCGGAAACATACCTCGGATCGTCAGAGTACAGCCATGACACAGTTAAAAAAAATCCTGTATAAAAGAGTGGATTCTTTTTCTTTGCTGCTGCTCTTCTTTGCGGTGATCCTTTTTTCCCTCTTCTTCTATCTGTTGAAAATTGACAACAATATCAGGCATTACAACCATTACCGGCAGCAGCTGCAAAAGATGGGTATGCTCAATCATAAAATGGAAACGGTTTTTTATCAAAAGTACCGTTACATTGATTATGATGAAACCAGCCGTATATTAAAAGCGTTTCAAGTATCTATAACACAGCTTGAACAGAGTCAAATGCAACAGGAATTCGGGGAACATATCTATCTGGACCTGCTGACTCTGGGGAAAGACTATCAGCGCAAAGAGTATTTGCTGCAAAAGTTTGAAGCCCTCAATTCAAGGCTGACAAATTCCATGCATACCATGTTTGATTTGCGGAAGACCATAGAGCACAAAATGAAGCCTGGAGAGGCAAAACAGGAAGAGCTGCATCAGGTATTTTTTATTCTTTCACAGATTTTGATGGATATTCCTTATGACAAGGAAGCACTTGAGCATTTGATGTCGAAACTGAAAACGTATCAAAAAGAGCATGCACAATTTAAATATCTTTACCTGCATATGCAGCATTTTCTCATCAATGTCAAAGAGATGAAAATACTGCTGGCTGAAAATAAAAAGATCGATCTTCTCAATGAGATCAGACATATGATCAATGATTTGAGTACCTATTATACAGAGATAAGAAACAAACAGAAAATGATAGCACTTTCTTTTTTCAGTCTGGCCTTTCTGATCCTCCTTCTTTTGATATTCAACTATAGAAGAGAGAAACGCAAGACCAGAGAACTGCTTGCGTTCAAATATGCGATTGAAAACAGTGACAATGTGATCGTGATCACAGATACCGACCGGCATATTGAATTTGTCAATGAAGCTTTTGAAGTGCATACAGGCTATTCCAAAGAAGAGGTTTACGGCAAGAACCCCAATATACTGAAATCAGATCTGGTAGAACCCGAAGTGTATCAATCGCTCAATGAAACGCTTGATCGCGGTGAGAAATGGCAGGGTGAACTGATAAACCGGAAAAAAGACGGTTCACTGCTTTATGAAAGGGCTTCTATCGTACCGATCTTTATGGAAGGAGAACTTGTACAGTATCTGGCGATCAAACTGGATGTTACCGAGTATATCAGGCAGCAGAAGATCCTGCAGCAGTCAGCGACAGTCTATGATACGATCGGAGACGGTATCCTTATCGCCAACAGTGACCGCAAGATAGTCTCTGTCAATAAAGCCTTCAGCCGTATGTTCGGCTACAGTGAAGAAGAGCTGGAAGGCAAAGAACCAAGGGTGATTATGGAGTTGAAAGAAGCTCCTGTTTTTTACAAAAAAATGTGGCATAGACTGTTGAGTACAGGCAGATGGGCCGGGCGGGTCAACAACAGGGCAAAAAACGGAAAGCATATTCCTGTATGGCTGACAATCGCCATCGTAAGAAACGATAAAAATAAAATCCAGAATTTTATTGCTATCTATACGAATCTTGAAGAAATTATAGAAATGGAGGATAAAGCGAATTTTCTTGCCTACCATGACAGTCTCACCAAACTTCCGAACCGTACGCAGTTTGAAAGAGCGATCGTCGATATTCTGGAACTGGCAAAGATAGAGAAGAAGAAGATAGCAGTTTTATTCATTGACCTGGACCGTTTTAAAGTGATCAATGATACACTGGGACATCATATCGGTGATGAAATGCTGATCCATCTTTCCCACCGGATCAGAAGTGTATTGGATGATGATGATCTTCTTGCGCGTATAGGAGGAGATGAATTCGTTGTTGTTCTGAATTTGAAGAAAGACAAAAAAGAAGCAGGCATGATGGCACAAAAACTGCTTACGGTCATTCGCGAGCCTATTAGTATCTATGATTATCATCTCAATACTACAGCGAGCATCGGTATAGCACTGTATCCGGATGACGGTGAGGACAGAAGCGAGATCGTCAAACATGCGGATTCTGCCATGTATTATGCCAAAGAGAAAGGAAAGGACAATTTCCAGTTCTATACGAAACAGCTTTCTCTGGATGTTGAAGCAAGGCTGAAGCTTGAACAGGAGCTGCTGCATGCGTTGAAAAAAAAGGAACTGACACTCTTCTATCAGCCCCAGTACGATCTTGGAAGCCGAAAAGTGATCGGTGCAGAAGCACTGCTCCGGTGGAACAATGAACGTCTCGGTACCGTTTCTCCCGACGAGTTCATTTCGATCGCGGAAGAGACAGGGCTCATTATCGATATCGGCTATTTTGTATTTGAAGAAGCATGCAGAACTTATATGCACTGGCGGGAACTCGGACTTGATATAGAGAGTATTTCCATCAATATTTCCAGTATTCAGTTCCGGGAAGACGATGTATTTGAACACTTTGAAGATATTATTTTGCGTACGGGTATTCCTGCACATAAAATCGAGATCGAAATTACGGAACGTTTTATTATGGAATACTCTACAACGAATCTGACGATTCTGGAAGATTTAAGAAATATCGGGTGCAAGATTTCGATTGATGATTTTGGGACGGGATATTCTTCGATGAGTTATATCAAAAGTTTGGCACTCGATACGATCAAGATCGATAAATCGTTTATTTCCGATCTTCCGGATGACTCCCACGATGCCGAAGTTTCAAAAGCGATCATCGCGCTTTCAAAGAGTCTGGGGTACCTGGTCGTGGCCGAGGGGATCGAAACAGTGGAGCAGGAAGCATTTTTAAAGACACACGGCTGTGACATCGGGCAGGGATTCTATTTTGCCAGGCCAATGTCCTCCGAAGCGTTCATCGGCTTTGTACAAAACAGCAAAAAGGGCTGATTTTTTTGTATAATGAAAAAAAGGAGTATATAAAATGATAAAAAAAGCGATCATAATAATGGCAGGGATTTCTCTCTTCTTTGCGGCGGCGGAAGCCAAAGGTGTTCAAACCAAAAAAGTAGTGAAAAAAGAAGCGTACCATGCTGTCTGGCAGAGAATATACGGCGGGAAGGAAGATGATATCGCCTACGGGATCGTTGCTCTGGAGAACGGTGAAAGTGCGATTGTGGGTACCTGCAAATCATACGGGGCAAAGCGGACGGATATCTGTCTGGTCAGGATGGATGCCGAAGGGAATATGAAATGGCGGCTTTGGCTCGGCGGAGCGAAGAAAGATGAAGGGAAAGCGGTTGCCAGGGCAGCTGACGGATCGATCCTTGTACTGGGACGTTCCAAATCGTTCGGAGACAAGTATGACTATGACCTTTACGTGGCAAAAGTGTCTCTTGCGGGCAAAAAGATTTGGGAGAGAACACTGGGGGGCGAACGTGACGAATATGCAGGGGGTATTGCCGGTACCGATGACGGCGGCATGTTGGTTGTGGGAGCCAGTGAATCGTATGGGAAAAAGGCTGACAAAGATATCTATATTGCCAAATTGACCGGGAAGGGAAAACTGGTCTCTGCCCATACGGTAGGCGGTAAAAAAGAAGATGTCGCTACAGGGGTGACCCGTACACGTGACGGTAAAATGGTATTGGTGGGCTACCGCGAAAAAGGGCGTGTAGGCAACAGTGATTTTCTCATTATGCAAATGGATCAGAACGGCAGGCAGCGCTGGGTCAAAACGTTTGGCGGCGCCTATGAAGATAAGCTTATGGGAGTGACCGCGACAGTCGACAACGGCATTGTGGCGATCGGGAGTACCCGCTCGTACGGCAGTGCACAAAGTGACCTCACAGTCATGAAGATCAATGCAAAAGGCAAGACCATCTGGCATAAGATCTACGGTTTCAAATACTACGAATACGGCAATGCTGTGGCTACGACACGCGATGGAGGCTTCATGCTGGCAGGCGGTACCAATACGCTGGGCAAGGGGAACCACAGTGCTTACATACTGGCACTGAACAAGCGCGGCGAACTTATTTGGTCGCATGTCTACGGCGGCGAAAGTAAAGATGTGGCGCATGGAGTGGCACGAATGAGTGACGGCAGTATGATCGTTGTAGGGGAAACTGAAAGTTTCAAACCTGCCAAGAATTTTTATATTATCAAATTGAAAAAACAGTAAGCATTAGTTTTTTTAGCTATAATTATGGACTTTAAGAAGGGCGTCCATGCTTATTGGCGTACCAATACACAAAATTAGGATACTATAAATGCGATTTATTGAGACCCGGGGAAATGACGGGAAAAAACCTTCATCCGTACAGTTTTCAGAAGCGATACTCAGCCCAAGTGCAAGTTATGGAGGACTTTATGTGCCTCAGGATCTTCCGGATTTGGATCAAGACTTTTTAGAAAAGCATCTTTCCAGCCACTATAAAACACTGGCACTTGATTTTTTGGACCGGTTCGGTATAGATATTGAAAAAGAAGTCCTTGAAGCAGCCGTAAACCGCTATGACGGATTTGATGATCCCCAAAACCCTGTACCTGTTGTACCGATAGAAGAGGACTGTTTTGTCTCTGAGCTTTACCATGGGCAGACACGTGCTTTTAAAGATATGGCACTGCAGCCTTTCGGATATATTTTAAGCAAATTGGCACAACAGAGAGAAGAAAACTATCTGATCATGGCTGCGACCAGCGGCGATACGGGACCAGCGACACTCGAAACCTTCAAAAATCAGCCGAATATCAAAGTAGCCTGTCTCTATCCGGACGGAGGTACCTCTGATGTGCAGAGACTCCAGATGGTCACTGAAGATGCCGAAAATCTGAAGGTCATCGGTGTGAAAGGGAACTTCGACGATACGCAGCATGCTTTGAAGGAACTGCTTGCTTCGGAAGATTTTAAAGAGGAACTCGAAGCACGGGGCATCAAACTCTCTGCAGCCAATTCCGTGAATTTCGGACGTATCATTTTCCAGATCATTTACCATATACATTCCTATCTCGAGCTGGTACGGCAGAAAACGGTTCAAATGGGGGAAAAAGTCTATATGGTTGTACCGAGTGGAAATTTCGGGAATGCACTGGGTGCCTATTATGCCAAAAAAGCGGGCCTTCCGATTGAAAAAATACTCATCGCATCCAATATCAACAATGTTCTGGCAGACTGGATCAATACAGGCATCTATGACATCAGCGGCCGTACCCTTGTGTTGACAGAATCACCCGCAATGGATATTTTGAAAAGCTCCAACATTGAGCGTGTCATGTTTGACAAATTTGGTGCACAGAGGACCGGGGAATTGATGGAAGAGCTTAACAAAACAAATAAGTTTCAGCTGACTTCGGATGAACTGGCTTCTTTGCAGGAAGATTTTGCCGCTACCTTCTCCAATGATGAGGAAGGGGAAGCTGTGATCGCAGCCTATGCCCAAAAAGGATATATTATGGATCCTCATACGGCCACCTGCCTGAAAGCCTATAAAACGCTGAGAGAAAAAAAGATCCCTACTATTCTCTATTCAACGGCAGAGTGGACAAAGTTCAGTACAACCGTGGCCAAAGCACTTGGACACGCAGTCACAAATGATGTGGAAGCACTCCGCTGGATTTCGGAACATGCAAAGGTAAAAGTCCCATCCATGATCACTGCGTTGTTCACCAAACCTGTAGTGCATGATATCATTGTGGAGAAAAAGGATATCAAGGGAGAAATGTTGAACTTTTTGTAGTTTGACAGAATTTTCCATGCATAGAACCTACTTCACTCTGCTGCTTGTATCTTCTGTATCAGCCACGTTTCTATCTGCGGAAAGTACGGTAGACTGCAGGGTTATTACCGGGAAGACAGATGAATGCAACCTGTACAGCAGCAGACTGATCAAAGCCAAAGAAGTGACGTATGATACGGACAAACAAAAGCTGATCGTGACCAAAACACTTCCTGTACCGGGTAAAAAACCCAAAATGAAAGTGGTATCTGTTGCGGATATGATCGAAAAATATGTGAAAGTAGAACCCTCTATGCGCTACAGGGGGTCCGAAGACATATCGGGTACAGCAACCGAAAGCAAACAGGTATATATGCAGGGAGCAGCGCTTAGACGCCAGCGTGAAAAAATCATAGCTCAGACCGGGATGGAGAAAAAGAAACAGGCACTCAAACGTCTTGAAGCGCTGAATCTTGCGAAAGCGGCAGAAGAAAAAAAGAGAAACCAGGGCTTTTATACCATTTCCGGAGGTGATACGCTCAGTACTATTGCTGCAAAATACGGCTTGAAAACAAAAGAACTGAGAGCGTTGAACCAATTGGACAAAACAGCGAAGATCAAGGTCGGAAGCAAACTGCTTCTTCCTTTTCCCCAAGAAATGATAAATGCTGTCGCCACGGGAGAATATAAGGTACAGAGTGATGATACACTTATTTCCATTGCACGTAAATTCAATCTTGAACCCAGGCTCGTAGCAAAGTTCAATGACATAAAAAGTACAGCGATCATACGTGTCGGAAAGATTGTCCAGCTTCCTTTTGCCTATAGGCTCAAGGCGATGGAAGCCAAAAAAAAGGCAGAAGCCGCAAAGAAAAAACGTGCCAAATCATTGGCCAGGCACAAAAAAGCCAGACTGATCCGGAGATTTGGGAAACACAAGCTCAGAGTCACGGCTACTGCCTATACTTCACATGGTTCACAAACAGACAAAACACCGTTCCTTGCAGCATGGAACAACCGGATACACCCGGGTATGAAGGTGATTGCAGTATCAAGAGACCTGTTGACAAGGTATGGTCTTCGCAATGGTTCAAAGGTGAAGATCGCCGGTCTTTCCGGATTTTACAGGGTCAGAGACAAGATGAATAAACGTTTCAGGAAACGTGTCGATATTTATATGGGACTGAACAGAAGAAGAGCGCTCCGATGGGGCAGGAGAAGTGTCATTATCTACTGGTAGCGGCCAAGAGAAAGCCGCCGTCTGTTTTCTAATTGATGTTGGTATAGACGGTCTGTACGTCCTCATCTTCTTCCAGCTTCTCAACGAGTGCCTCGATCTCTTCAAGGTGTGCTTCATCCAGATCGACCGGTGTGTTTGCAATGTATTCGATCGTTGCTTTTTTGACTTCGATACCTTTATCTTCAAGTGCTTTGGTCAATTCTCCAAATGAGGTGAATTCTCCGTAAACCCTGACAATTTCTTTGTCATCGCCGTTTTCCTGAGGTTCTACATCTTCCTCTATCTCTTCAAGTCCGTAATCGATGAGGTCAAGTTCCAGTTCTTCAATGTCCATATTTTCTGTTTTGTCAAAGAGGAAAACCGCTTTTTTGGTGAACATGAAATTAAGTGAACCCGATGTAAGCATCTCCGAGTGGTTACGGTTCAGGATCGCTTTGACATTGGCAACGGTTCTGGTATGGTTGTCTGTAGCGCACTCTACGATCATTTGGACGCCATAGGGTGCTTTGACATCATACGTGATCTCTTTGATGTCCGCTGCATCTTTGGCGGAAGCTCTTTTAATGGCGGCATCAATGTTGTCTTTTGGCATATTTTGCGCTTTGGCATTCAAGATGGCAGTACGCAGTTTCGGGTTCATATCGGGGTCCTGCCCGCCTTCTTTGGCTGCCATTGTAATGATCTTTCCCAGTTTCGGGAAGACCCTTGACATGGTTCCCCATCGTTTCATTTTTGCTGCTTTACGGTATTCGAACGCTCTACCCATATTTGTATCCTTCTGGCTGAATTAATGCGTGATTATACTCCGAAATAAATTAAGGGTACCTCTAATGAACATTTGTTATTATTGTTTTATGAAACTGAATGAATTAAAACTGACTAACCCCTATCTTGCATTGCCTGCCGAGTGCCATGACCGTGTCAAACCTGCTCCCCTGAAGAACCCCTTTCTCATCCATGCCAATGAAGCCGTGGCTGAAATACTTGGTATTGACAAAGAGGAACTTCATACCGGCCGTTTTGTAGATTTTGCCAACGGTGCCTTTCAACCGGAGGGAAGTGACACGTTCGCCATGTGCTATGCGGGTCATCAGTTCGGTTTCTTCGTGGAGCGTCTGGGAGACGGGCGTGCCATCAACATAGGAACACTGAACGGCCTGCATATGCAGCTCAAAGGAGCAGGGCAGACCAAGTATTCCCGTTCCGGTGACGGACGTGCCGTCCTGCGTTCCTCCATCCGGGAGTACCTCATGAGTGAAGCAATGCATGGTTTGGGCATAGGGACTACCCGGGCACTGGCACTGATCGGTTCGGAACATTCAGTGTACCGTCAGGAGTGGGAAAAAGGTGCGATAGTCCTGCGAGTCTCTCCCTCATGGGTACGTTTCGGTACTTTTGAGTATTTTACCCATAAAAAAAGATTCAAAGAACTTGAAGCACTGGCGGATTATGCCATAGCAGAATCCTACCCGCACCTGGTCGGTCTTGAGGATGCCTATGCCCTTTTCTTTGGAGAGGTAGTGGAAAAAACGGCCAGGCTGATGGCCGAATGGCAGGCTGTCGGCTTCAACCATGGTGTCATGAACACGGACAATATGTCCATTGCCGGACTGACCATCGACTACGGTCCCTATGCTTTTCTTGACGACTACGATGCCGGATATATCTGTAACCACACCGACCAGTACGGACGCTACAGTTTCGGAAATCAGCCGACGATCGGTGAGTGGAACCTGCGTGCCTTGATGGCGGCACTGTCCCCTTTGATACCGAGAGAAAAAATGGAAGAGCGTATTGCACAGTACTGGAAGGTCTACCGGCAGCACTATATACAGCTTATGGGCAGAAAACTGGGTTTTGATACAATACAGGATGGTGATCTAGAGCTGATCAGACATATGCTTGGCACACTCCAGGGGCTGCATATGGACTATACGCTTTTTTTCAGAACCTTGAGCCGCTATACCGGTGACAGGACAGATATTTTGAAACTTGGCCTCTACCATCAACCGATGAAGGACTGGCTTGACGACTACGACAAACGCTTGTTACAAAACACTTCGACACCATCTGAGAGGGAAGAGCACATGCTTAAACTCAACCCGAAATTCGTACTGAAGAACTATATGCTTCAGGAAGTTATAGATGCAGCCCATGAGCATGATTTTGCACCGCTTGATGCGCTTTTCAGGATCGCCCAGGACCCCTATGCGGAACATCCCGAATTTGAACACTGGGCCGGTGCTACACCCGATGTCTATAAAAACAGGAAGTTGAGCTGTTCTTCCTAAAGGTGCCCTAAAGGTATTTTTTTAAGTCAAGAGTCTTTATAATGGAGTAAATATTTTACAGAAAGGAGTCTTTTATGCACTATTTATCGTCTATTGACCTTTGTACGCATGATGAACTTGAAAATGAACTCAGACATTTCTTTACCCGCCTGCATCAGATCAAGCGCAGACTGCGGCAGGAACAGGCGGCACCCAGGCTGAACCGCATTCAAAGAAGCCGCTGCCGGCAGAATGTCCTTGATCTTGAAGGTCTTGAGCGAGACTTTTATGCCCTCTCGCATCAAGAGGATGTCAAACATCTCTACCGGAAAGTACACCGTTTCGTCAAGCTCGACCATGAAAGGCTGATGGAGACGTTCGGGTATGAGACAATCAGCCGCTCTTCGCTTTTTATCGCATTGTAGTTATAGTGTGCAGGGCTACCCTGCAAGTACCCCACAAGTCAAAAGAGTTGTGTGTACCGTTTTAGAGCAGCAAAGATTTAAACGGTAATCTGTATACTTACATCAAAAAAAACATGAGAAGGTAAAGCATGACACTGGAAGAGCTGCAAAACATCATAAGATCGGAAGTAGGGGTGCTGCTCTACTTCTCAGGCGAGAACTGCAATGTCTGCCATGCTTTGCGCCCCAAGTTCAAGGAGGTGTTTGACAAAGAATTCCCTCTTGTCAAGCAGATCTACCTTGATGCCCATGAGAATGCGGAGATCTCTGCACACTACCAGGTTTTTTCCGTACCGACAATGATCGTATTTCTGGATGGCCGGGAGTTTGTAAGAGAGGGGAGGGCTGTCAGTCTGCATCAAATGACGGAACAGCTCAAACGCCCCTACACCTTGATGACAGAATAGATACAGTTATTTTTTCGTAATGATCGAAATATTCTCGAAGCCCCTGGTCTTCAGAATATCAATAATATTCACAAAAAACTGGAATTGACTGCTTTTATCCATATGCAGTGAGATCAAATCCTTTTTTGGGTCGAGTTTCATCAGCTTCTCTTTGATGGCATCGAGAGGCAATTCATCTTTGTTGTAATAGTATTTTCCCTCTTTGTCCACGGAGATCGCAATACTTTTTTTCTCTGCGGCTTTTTTGGATGAAGCTGTGGGAAGATCGACATTGACAGTCTGGTTGGTTACAAAAGTGGCGGTTGCCAGTACGATAACGAGCAGGACAAGAACAATGTCGATAAACGGAACAACATTCATCTTGTCAAAGCGTTCTCTTCTCATGGCAGTGCTTTACTTCTGTTCATCGTGGGCGATATCCCACTGGGCAAGCAGGGTGTCCACTTTGCTGAGCAGCGCATTGTAGATGGCTGTGGCAGGAATGGCGACCAGCAGACCGGCCGCAGTGGCTTTCAGTGCCAGTGCAAGGTGTTTCATGACATCGCCGGCATTGACATGGTTCTGCTGTTCGCCGATAATATAAAAGGTAAGGATGATCGCAAGCACGGTACCGAGCAGGCCGATATAGGGTGCATTCGTACCGATGGAAGCGATGGTGGGAAGACGTTTCATAATGTCAAGTTCCATAGCGGTTCTGTTCTTGTAGTCTTCCACTTTGACACTGCGGTAGAAAAGCACCCTCTCTATGGCAAAGGCAAAAGTGAGAAAGCTGAGAAAGATCAGCAGGCCGATGATCCCGTAATCTACTATATGTTTAGTCTCTTCTATAGGCACGGTGACGTCCTTGTTTTTTTGGAGGCATTATAGCCTAAAAATTGTTAATAATATAAAAACGGGAATTTTTTGAAATCTTTCCTAAATAAAGTAAAATAAGCCGTTTTATCCAAAATATTATGTTAACCAAAAAGATGATAAAAATACAGAAATCCGTTTTAATGCGCCTAAATGCGATTTTGAGCGCTTTTTAAGCTTTTTGAGTGCTGCTGTTAGATAAAATCATTCAACTTTACAAGTAAGGATAAAAATGTCTGATCTGTTTGACGATAACCATAATGTGGAAGAGGTACTGATAGAAGACAGTATCAAATCGAGCTATCTGGACTACTCTATGTCCGTCATTATCGGCAGGGCACTGCCCGATGCGCGTGACGGACTCAAACCGGTACACAGAAGGATACTTTATGCAATGAACGACCTGAGTCTTTCGCACAGAAGTCCCTACAAGAAATCGGCACGTATCGTCGGGGATGTGATCGGTAAGTATCACCCGCACGGTGACAACTCGGTGTATGATGCCCTCGTACGTATGGCGCAGGATTTCTCCATGCAGGCACCTTTGGTGGACGGACAGGGGAACTTCGGTTCGGTCGACGGTGACAATGCGGCAGCGATGCGATATACCGAAGCACGTATGACGAAGATCGCCGAAGAGCTGCTCAGCGATCTGGAAAAAGATACCGTTGACTTCGTTCCCAACTATGACGACTCTATGAGTGAGCCGGATGTCCTTCCGTCGCGTGTGCCGAATCTTCTGCTGAACGGTTCAAGCGGTATTGCGGTCGGTATGGCGACGAATATTCCTCCCCACAGGCTCAATGAGCTGATCGATGCGTTGGTACTTCGTATTGATACGCCTGAGTCAACGATTGAAGAGTTGATGAAGATCGTGCAGGGGCCGGATTTCCCGACAGGCGGTATTATCTTCGGCCGCAAGGGTATCACCGATGCCTACACGACAGGACGCGGGCGTATCAAAGTACGGGCCAAGACACACATCGAGCAGAAAGGGAACAAAGAGATCATCATTATCGATGAACTTCCTTTCCAGGTGAACAAAGCCAGGCTCATAGAAAATATTGCACAGCTGGTACGGGACAAACATATCGAGGGTATTTCCGAAATTCGTGATGAATCGGACAGAGAAGGTATCCGGGTAGTCATGGAACTCAAGCGTGACGCCATGAGCGAGATCGTACTGAACAACCTTTTCAAAAGCACACAGATGCAGGTGACCTTCGGTATTATCATGCTGGCGATCACCAACAAAGAGCCGAAAGTATTCACCCTGATGGAACTGTTCGACCTTTTCCTGAACCATAGAAAAACGGTTATTATCAGAAGAACGATCTTTGACCTGGAAAAGGCAAGAGCGAGAGCCCATATTCTCGAAGGTCTCAAGATCGCAGTGGACAACATCGATGAAGTGATCAAGATCATCCGTGCTTCTTCCGATGATGTAGAGGCGAGAGAGAATCTCATGTCACGTTTCAGCCTCTCGGAGATACAGGCCAAAGCCATTCTTGAAATGCGTCTGAGACGTTTGACCGGTCTTGAGATCGAGAAGATCGAGAATGAGCTGGCAGAGCTTCTGAAGACCATTGAGTACCTTGAAGGTATTCTCAAGAGTGAGGAGAAGATCAACCAGATCATTCGTGAAGAGCTTATCGAGATCGGTGAGAAATATCGTACTCCGAGACGCACGGAGATCGTGGATGACTATGATGATATCGACATTGAAGACCTGATTCCGAACGAGCCGATGGTTGTGACCATCACCCATAGAGGGTACATCAAGCGGGTACCGGTAAAACTCTATGAGAAGCAGCACAGAGGCGGCAAAGGAAAGACAGCGGTCACGACCTATGACGATGACTTCATCGAGAGTTTCTTCACTTCCAACACGCATGATACGCTGATGTTCGTCACGGACAGAGGACAGCTTTACTGGCTGAAGGTTTACCGTATTCCTGAAGGTTCGCGTACAGCCAAAGGCAAGGCGGTGGTCAACCTGATCAATCTCCAGCCGGACGAGAAGATCATGGCGATCATTCCGACCACGGATTTCTCGGAGGAGAAAGGATTGGTCTTCTTCACCAGGAACGGTATTGTCAAGAGAACCAACCTGTCGGAATATTCCAATATCAGAAGCAACGGTGTCAGGGCGATCAACCTTGACGAAGATGACGAACTGGTCGAAGCGAAGATCGTCAATCCGGAGACCAAATGGCTCTTCGTAGCGACCAAAAAAGGTCTCTGTATCCGATTTAAAGTAGAAGATGCCAGAGAGATAGGACGTGTGGCGCGCGGTGTGACGGCGATCAAGTTCAAGATTTCCGGTGATTATGTCTGCGGTGCGACTACGCTTGAGAGCGAAGACGATGAAATTCTCATGCTTTCCGAAAAAGGGCTTGGCAAACGTACTACGGCCAGCGAATACCGTGAGCAGAACCGTGCGGGCAAAGGGGTCATTTCTATGAAGCTGACACCGAAGACCGGTGATGTGGTCGGTGTTGTTTTTGTGGAAGAAGACAAAGACTTGATGTGTCTTACTTCAGTCGGGAAAATGATCCGTGTCGATATGGAAACCATCCGCAAGGCAGGGAGAAATACTTCAGGCGTAAAAGTGGTTTCTGTAGATAAAAAAGATATTGTGGTCAGTATGGCGAAATGCCAGAAAGAAGAGAAGCCTGAAGATGAACTTCCGGAAGAGGGAGAATCGGGCAGTGAGACAACAAATGATAATAACGATAATACATTAGGATTGGTATAAGAACGTGGAAAGAAAATATAATGTAGCAGTAGTCGGTGCTTCCGGTGCCGTAGGCGAAGAACTTTTTAGGGTGCTTGAAGAGGTGAAATTTCCCATAGGAGATCTTTTGCCGCTTGCAAGTGCGAATTCTGTGGGTATTGAAGTAGAGTGCCAGGGGAAAGCCTACAGGATAGAAGAGCTGACTGAAACAGTTTTTGAAGGGCGGAATATAGATATTGCATTCTTTTCGGCAGGCGGCAGTATTTCGGAAAAATTTGCCAAATATGCGGTCGAGAGCGGTGCAGTGGTCATTGACAACACATCGTATTTCAGAATGGATCCGGATGTACCTCTGGTCGTACCTGAAGTCAACCCGGAAGATATCGAACTCTGGGAAGATACAGGGGTCATTGCCAACCCGAACTGTTCGACCATTCAGATGGTCCAGCTGCTCAAACCGCTGCATGACCTTTACGGGATACGGCGTGTCGATGTCAGTACCTATCAGGCTGTTTCAGGTGCGGGGAAAGCGGGAATGGAAGAGTTGGTGAAGCAGATGCAGGATTTTTTCGCGTTCAAACTGGACGAGTCGGAAGTCAAAGCGTTCAGTCATCAGATCGCACTCAATGTCATTCCCCAGATCGATGTGCCCCAGCCGAACGGTTACACGAAAGAAGAGATGAAAATGGTCAATGAAACCAACAAGATCATGCATACGGATTTTGCCGTTTCGGCGACCTGTGTACGTGTACCGGTACTTCGTTCGCACTCTGAGTCTATCACTGTCACGTTTGGAGAAGGTGTAGATGTAAGTGTTACAGAAGCAAGAGAAGCGTTGGCGAATTTTGAAAATGTCAAAGTGATCGACGATCTTGAAAAAGGCGAATATCCTATGCCGATCATAGCGACCGATACGGACTATACCTATGTCGGGCGTATCAGAAAAGATATTTTTGCCGAAAATATCCTTCATCTCTGGGGTGTGGCCGATCAGGTACGTGTGGGGGCAGCGACCAATGCGGTACGTATCGCCCAGAAATGGATCAGGCTGAAGGAAGATATCTAATGATTGAAAAACTGTTTGAAGGTGCCATCTGGCGGAGCAGGTTCATTGTACTTCTGGCTGTGGTTTTCGGTCTGTTGGGGGCTGTTATCCTTTTTATCGTAGCCTCTATAGATATCTGGGATGTCGGTGTCTATACATTCAATACACTTGTAACACATGCCCACCCGGAAAATTTTCATGAAGATATCGTTGCGGGTATCATCGGGGCGGTCGACCTTTATCTTATCGCGGTAGTGATGTTCATTTTTTCTTTTGGTATTTATGAACTTTTTATCTCTGATATTGACGAGGCAGAGGGACACAGCGGCAGTAAGATACTGGCTATTCATACACTCGATGAACTCAAAGACAAAATCGCCAAAGTGATCGTCATGGTTCTGGTGGTAAACTTTTTTCAAAGGGTCTTACATACGCAGTTTACAACACCGTTGGAGATGTTGTATTTTGCCGGCTCAATTACACTGTTGGCCGGAGGGTTATATTTTTTAAGTAAAGTAGGAAAACATTAATGTCTAAAATATTTGTAGATGCCTGTTTGGGCAAAGAGACACCATACACACCGGTATGGATGATGAGACAAGCGGGGCGTTATCTGCCTGAGTATATGAAGGTCAGAGCGGAAGCGGGGAATTTTCTTAACCTCTGTCACG
Organism: Sulfurovum sp.; assembly: GCF_015493435.1. Classification (GTDB taxonomy): domain Bacteria; phylum Campylobacterota; class Campylobacteria; order Campylobacterales; family Sulfurovaceae; genus Sulfurovum. The sequence goes on along the minus strand of NZ_WGDD01000049.1, from coordinate 2,629 downwards.
ACCCGGAAAAAGCATGTGAAGTGTCACTTCAGCCTGTGGATATTGTAGGTGTAGATGCAGCTATTATGTTCTCAGATATTCTCGTGATCCCGGATGAGATGGGTATGGACTTGAGCTTTGTCAAAGGTGAGGGACCGAAATTTTCTGACCCGCTCAAAACACAGGCCGATGTAGACAGGCTCATCGGCGGTGAAGAGGCAGCAAGCAAGCTTACCTATGTGTATGACACTATCAGGCTTATTAAAGAACGTCTGGCGGAGGACAAGGCGCTCATCGGATTTACCGGTGCCCCATGGACGCTGGCGACCTACATGATAGAAGGACAGGGTACTAAGACCTACAACATTTGTAAAAAGATGATGTACTCCAACCCGGAGCTGCTCCACAACATCCTTGCCAAAGTGACTGAAGTCGTTAAGCTTTATATGGAAAAACAGATAGAAGCAGGTATCGACGTCGTACAGATCTTCGACTCGTGGGCATCTGCCATCGAGCCGGGCAAGTACGATGAATTTTCATGGAAGTACATGGTTGAAATAGCAGACTACTTGAAATCCAAGTATCCTGATACGCCTATTATCATGTTCCCTAAAGGTATTCCCGCGTTCATCGAGCGTGGACTTGTCTATGGTAACTTTGATGTCTTTGGTGTAGACTGGGGAACCCCGATGGCATTGGCAAAAGAGAAACTGGGAGACCGCTATGTCCTCCAGGGCAACATGGAGCCGTGCCGTCTTTACTCCAAAGAAGCAACCACAGCATGTGTAGAAGCCATCCAGGAGGTCATGGGCGGCAAACGTCACATCTTCAACCTCGGGCACGGTATCCTGCCAGATGTACCTGTAGAGAATGCCAAGCATTTTGTTAGTGAATGTCAGAGAGTTTCTCGTAAAAAATAACCCGTAGGTCGGGGTACCCTTACCCCGACAATAATTTGCATAAAATCAATATTTGAAATCGTTAAAATTTTTATGCAAATGGTGAATATCCCCACTCTTCCCCATTTTCAACCCATTGATATTTTACAGGGTTCGTTCGTATATATTTCATCTTCTCCAACCAATCTTTTTCATCAGGTATGGAAAAGCGTTTTTGCCAGATACCTGTGTGTTCTCGTCTGTACTTGGCTGAACTTAGAGTTGTTTTGAGCGTGATTGTATGTCAAGTTGTGTCGGGGTAAGGGTACCCCGACCTACGGAATTTATACACAAACATGTTAAAATAACAACATAGAAAAAGGAACCCCATGAACAACATTATCTTTGGACCCATTCACTCCCGCCGTTTTGGAAAATCTTTAGGGGTTGACCTGAGCCCAGGGAAGAAGCAGTGTAACTTTGACTGTCTCTACTGTGAACTTGACCCTGCTAAGACGATGAGAGGACAGGATGAGGTCTTGAGTGTTGGGCAGATCGTCGATGCGGTCAAAAAAGGCTTGCAGGAGCATCAGGACATTGATGTGCTGACAGTGACAGCAAACGGGGAGCCTACACTCTATCCGTATCTGAATGAGCTTATAGATGAGATCAACAAGATCAAAGGCTCTACCAAAACACTCATCCTCTCCAATGCAGCGACCATAGACGAGCTTAACGTGCAGGAAGCCCTGATGAAGTTTGATGAAGTCAAACTCTCTTTGGACTGTGCAACGCAAAAGTGTCTTAAAAAGCTCGACCGCTCGCATGAGGGGATTGATGTGGAGCGTATTAAAGCAGGGATGCTTGAATTTAAAAAGCGCTATAGCGGGGAACTTGTAGTAGAAGTACTGGTGGTCAAAACACTCAATGACAAGCCTGAAGAGATCGCTGCATTGAATGAGTATCTGCTCAAACTGCAGCCTACACGCATTGATCTTGGTACCATCGACCGTCCTCCGGCATTTGACGTGAAGCCTGTCAGCTATGAAGAACTGCTTGCCATCAGCCACCGGTTCGATGCCTCTTTGCCTCTTTATATTGCTTCACGTAAAAAAACAGATATTTCATCTTCCTGCTATACGTACGAAGAGATACTGGAAACACTTTCAAAGAGACCGCTGACGCAGGAAGATATAGAGGTACTTTTTGATAAAGAGAGTCAAAAACGGTTTGAAAATCTTCTGCATAAACATAAAATCAGGCCTGTTGAGACAAATGGTGTAAAATTTTACAAAAAAGTTTAAAATATCATTGACTTTAAAGCTGTTTTTATCTATAATCTCACTCCACAAAAACTGTGAACATTCCGGCATAGCTCAGCGGTAGAGTAGATGACTGTTAATCATTTGGTCCCAGGTTCGAATCCTGGTGCCGGAGCCACTTAAATTTCCCCTATAACTTTTTATCATAACGACATAGCAAGCAGATTGACTGGCTATAATAGCGCTATTAAAACCATTACAAAGATTCACTACCCATGCAAAATCTCGTTACCCTTTTATCGGAAAAAACTGACCTCAAATCTCAAGCCATACGCAACATCCTCAAACTTCTGGACGAAGGCGCCACCATCCCCTTTATCGCCCGTTACCGCAAAGAGATGACAGGCGGTGCAAGCGACGAGGCCTTGAGGGAATTCCATGAGATCTACATGGCTTCCAAAAGACTGCTGGAGCGCAAAGAGGAGATCCTGCATATCCTGTCAGAAAAGG